>CALKIA010000149.1 GCA_937988705.1 uncultured Chloroflexota bacterium
ATCGGTTTAGAGGTCATGAGCCGTGTTTCTCCAATCCTGTATAATTGAGTGAGTGGTGGTCAAACAATGCCAAAAGGCTGAAAAATGGCTTACTTTGTATCTGCTTTATATAAATAGACCTAGCTGCAACGCGAAACCGTTTAAAATCGAGGATTTGAGTCAAAATTCGACAAACGAGTTTCGCGTTTCACGAACACATTCGAGTATAAAAGAATCGCGCAGATAAAGCAAGCAGGATATGAGGATTCGAGATGAAAACGGGTGAGGCAGCCAAGATCCTCGGTGTGGATCGCACAACAATTATCAATTGGATCGAAAACCGGGGGCTGAGTAAATACTTCTCTGCGAGCGCAACGGGAGCTGATGGCTCGGCGCATCGTATCCTCACCGAGTCCGATCTTTTGATCCTCAATACCATTCGCCGCTTGCGTTCTAACAACCTCGAATGGCAGGAAATCCTCGAAAATCTGGAAACGGGAAATCGAGAACGGGACTTCCCACAAAACGCGATCAGTGGTGACCCGCGTACGATTCCAGTGACGCAAGCCGAAGTTTCGGCGCGCGCCATGGCGACAGTCGCTGAAAGAGATGCAGCGCTCTCACGTATACAAGAGATGGCCGCTGAAATCGAGGATTTACGCGAAACAGTTGAGCGCTTACAGCAGGAAAAAGATGCTCAACGTGAGGAACACTATAAGCAGATTATTGATCTCAATCGATTGATCGGGCGTTTGGAAGGGCAGCTTGAGATGTATCAGAAAAACGAGGATCGAGCTAACGGGGCAGGGTAGATTCTAGAAAACCGTTTTCTGACTTATTTGCAGTATTGTTTTGAGCATTCTGCTTCCTGCCATACAAAATTACCCCTCATGTCATTGAGGGAATATGCTGCTGCGCTATTATTTGGTTTACTAACGCATCCACATGTGTTATTTGAGAGGACCTTCCATGTAAGTCAGCAGAATCTGAATTCCTCGCTCGACTTCTCGAAATGACCAATCGTCCTCGCCTTATGTACTTAGCTAAACCCCGTCAGCTTGATGCTGGATATCACCAATGCCGTGAACTGCAAAATCAGCTATGAACATAGCCTCTTGTCTAACATTCATTGCCCGTTGAGCAACGCATGTGCAAAATTACATCATACACACCGCGCCAAAATCTTACGTAGTTTCGCCTCTGCTTCACTGTTAAGATAGTCGCGTCTCTGCCGATGAGAGGTCTCGCTTCGATGTTTGCGCGCGCCATAACCTATGCCTGCTTTCTGCTATATCTGACAATCGGCGCGAGCTTCAATGGCATTGTCCAGCCGCAGACGCGCCTGCTCGGCTTGCTCGGCGTGATCGCCATCGCCAGTGGGTGGCTGGTCGCGCGGCGGCGCTGGCGGAGCACCAGCACTGTGCTGGATGGCGCAATCCTTCTCTGGGCGATCGCCTTTGGCGTCTCCCTGCTCGCCAATACGGATCAAACGCGGCGCATTCTCATGGGGTTATGGTATATCGGCGCCTACATCCTTCTCTGGTTGCTGCTGCACGACCTGCTCGCTAACCGCATTATCACCCGGCGCGTGCTCATGAACGCGCTGCTGCTCTCTGGCACGCTCATTCTCGCCTTTGGCTACCTACAAGCCCGCTCGTGGTTCATGTCGACGCTGCCGCTCATGCTCAATGGCACGCTCGAATTCTCGCTGCCGCGCCCGGTCAGCACGCTCGGCAATGCAAATACGCTGGGCGCATTTCTCGCTGTGCTGATGCCCTTCGCATTCGAGGCCGCGCGCGCCAGCAAGGGAATCGGACGGGCGCTCATGTTGATCTATGCGCTTCTGGTCGGCGGTCTGCTCGTACTGACCTATTCACGCGGCGCATGGATCGGCGCGGCAATCGGTATAGGCGTCTTCGGACTGCTGCATGTGTGGCGCGCGGGCTGGTTAGCGCCGCGCCGCTGGCGGTCTGCTTGGTTAACCCAAGGGCTAACCCAACACATCATCATCGGCGCGGCAGCATTAGTAATTCTGGGGGTGGGGGCGCTCAGCCTCTTGTTCGTCGCCCGTTCGTTTCTCAGCCCCGGTGGGCGCTCACTAGACACGCGCACTTGGATTTACAATACTGCGTGGCTGGTTTTCCGCGAACAACCGCTGACGGGATCGGGCTTGTTCACGTTTGGCACGGATCTCGCACGTTTCAACGGCAATCCTCCGTATGAACCTCATTCCCATGCCCATAATGTGCTGTTGCATGTAGCCGCCGAGCTCGGCGCGATGGGTTTGCTGGCACTCACCATTAGCCTGGTGCTGATTGTTCGCGCAATCGGAAAGAGTGTCCAGCGCGATCCGGTCGTGATTGCGGGCGCTGCGGGCGCCATAGCCTTTGCCGGACATCACCTCTTCGACGTGCCGAGCCTCAACCCGGTGATCGCGCTAACCGGCTTGGTCGCGCTGGTCGTTGCTACCGCGCCCTTCGAGCCGATTCCGTTGGTCGGCGTACGGCGGCAAGTCACAAGCTTTGCCATACTCATCGGTGCGCTGACGCTGGCGCTGACCGGTCTGTGGAGCGTGAGCGTCTATCAGCAGTACGTTAGCATTATCACGCAGACAGCTAAAGGTACACTATCGCCGCTTGAAGGCGCGCAGCAGTTACAAAGTGTGATTGAGGCTGAGCCAATATTATCGCTTTATGTCTACGAACAGGGTTTTCTCTACGGCTTAGCAGGCGAAACGCAGGCGGCAATCCGAGCGTTTGAACGGTATACACAGCTTGATCCCGATTACGGGTTGGGTTGGCTGAACCTGTACGCACTCTACCGCGCGGTGGGCGATCTCGAACGCGCAGGCGCAGCGATTGCGCGAGCGCACGAGGTGAGCCAGACTGAACCGTATATCACGTATCAACTCGCCGAAATGCAAGCCGTGTTGGGAGCACCGGACGATGCGCGTGCCAGCTATCAATTGGCGCTGCTCACCGAACCGGACTTCCAGATGCTGCCGGTGTGGAGCACCGATCCGCTGCGCGAGGAGGTGCTCGCTGCTACGCCGCAAACTGTGCCGACGGCGGGCAGCATTATCCGCGATATCCGAGTCGAAGACTTGACCAGCGCGGGGACGGATTTGGAGTACTATCGTTCCATCACGCCCAGTCCAACAAGCGCTGCGGTCTTCGACGAGTTGATAGCGCTGCGCACCAACAATCAAGCCGGGGCCGAAGCCGCGCTCATGACGGCGCGCACACTGATTCAAGGGCAAGGCGATGGGGCGTGGGCGGAATTTGGCGCAGCTTGTCTTGCCCGCTATATGGGTGATGAATTGGCTGTGAGTATGGCCCTCAAAGCGGCACAAGAATCGCTCACGCAGGATCCGTTTGAAACTGATTGGCAATTCGGCGCCAATATCGGCTATACACAATTAATGCGCGTGATGATTCCGCGCGTGCTGCTGCCAGAAGTTGGCTATCCAGTCGCCAGCCCGGCGCTGATCGCGCTGTTAGAGACGTTCGCCGCTGAACCAGAAACACGCTATAGTTCGTGTCCATAAAGGGTCGCAGCCATGCGACCGTCTACCAACCTCTCAAGGGGCCATCTTGAACGAACCACTACGTGCAGGGGTGATTGGGGCGGGCGGGATGGGGCAACATCCCGGCAATTGCGGGTGCTCTCGTGGATCTTTATACTGATGTCCTGCAACACCATAAAAGGTAAGACAACCATGACCCAATTAAATGTCGGCGTAATTGGCTACGGCTATTGGGGTCCGAACCTCGTTCGTAACTTCCAAGAAAATCCTGACACAAAAGTAGCAATGGTGAGTGATTTGCAGACGGGGCGGCTTGACTTAGTGCGTAGTCGCTATCCATTCGTCGAAACCAGCACCGACTACCACGATTTGCTCAACAATCCCCAAATCGATGCCATCGTCATCTCGACTCCGGTCGAAACCCATTTTGATCTGGCGATGGCCGCCTTCAAAGCTGGGAAACATGTGCTGGTCGAAAAACCATTGGCATCGTCATCAGCGCAAGTGCTCCAGCTGATCGAAGAAGCTGAACAGCGCAACCTCACGCTGATGGTCGATCACACGTTTGTCTATTCGGGCGCTGTGCGCAAACTACGCACCTTGATCGAAACTGGCGAACTGGGCGACATTTACTACTACGATTCGACCCGTATCAACCTCGGTTTATTCCGCCATGATGTCAACGTCATCTGGGATCTCGCCGTCCATGACCTGTCGATCATGGATTACTTGTTCCAAAGCAAACCATGCGCCGTTTCGGCAACCGGCATTAAACACATTCCCGGTGAACTGGAAAATGTCGCCTACATGACTCTGTTCTTTGACTCCTCGCTCATCGCCCACATCAATGTGAACTGGCTCGCCCCAGTTAAAGTGCGGCGAACGCTCGTCGGCGGCAGCAAAAAAATGGCTGTTATGGATGATCTCGAACCAAGCGAGAAGCTGAAAATTTACGATACAGGTGTCACGCTTATGCAGGATCGGGAAAGCATCTACCAGATGCTCATTAGCTACCGCACGGGGGACATGCTCGCGCCCCGTCTCGATATGGCCGAAGCCTTGAAAATTGAAGCCCAGCATTTCGTCGATTGCGTGCGCACTGGTAAAACGCCGATCACCGATGGCAAAGCCGGGCTGCGCGTGATTCAGATGATGGAAGCCGCCACCGAATCGATGGTTCAGGGCGGGCAGCGTATCGACTTACCGACAGGAAGGTAAACCCTAGTGATCCCGTTTCTTGATTTGAAAGCCCAATACCACAGCATCAAGCCCGAAATCGATGCCGCCCTGCAGCGCGTGCTGGAAAGTACTCAGTTTGTTCTGGGTAACGAAGTCAGCGCCTTTGAAGAGGAATTTGCGCAGTATGTGCAGTGCAAGTACGCGGTCGCGCTGAACAGTGGCACGAGCGCGCTGCATCTGGCTCTGCTCGCCACAGGTATCGGCGAAGGTGACGAGGTCATCACCGTCTCGTTCACGTTCGTGGCGACGGTCGCGGCCATCCTGTATGCAAAAGCGACGCCTGTTTTTGTTGACGTTGACCCACAGACGTTCTGCATGGATACAACGCAGATTGAAGCCGCAATTACGCCTAAAACCAAAGCGATCATGCCCGTGCATCTTTACGGTCAAATGGCGAATATGGACGCGATCCTCGAGATCGCCCGCCGCCATAACCTGATCGTCATCGAAGATGCGGCGCAGGCGCACGGTGCGGAGGATAAGGGGCGACGGGCAGGCAGTCTCGGCGATGTATCCGGCTTCAGTTTTTATCCCGGTAAAAACCTCGGCGCGTATGGTGAAGGCGGCTTGCTGGCGACGAACAACCCAGAGATCGCCAAAATGGCCCGGATGCTGCGAGACTGGGGTCAAAGCAAGCGGTATCACCACGATTTTCTCGGCTATAACTACCGTATGGACGGCTTTCAGGGTGCAATTCTACGCGTCAAGTTGCGCTATCTAGAAGAGTGGACAGAAGCGCGCCGCGCGCACGCCGCCGAGTACAACCGTCTTCTGAGTGGAAGCGGCATTCCGACGCCCATTGAACGTCCAGACGCCCGTCACGTCTATCATATTTACGCGGTACGCGTGGCTGAACGCGCGGCTCTGCAAGAAAAGTTGACAGCGGCGGGAGTCAGTACCGGAATCCATTATCCAATTCCCGTGCATTTGCAGCAGGGATACGCGACGCCCACCTATAAAGCTGGCGATCTTCCTCACAGTGAAGGCGTCGCAGGTGAAGTGCTATCCCTACCGATGTTCGCCGAGCTGACGAGCGAGCAGGTCGAACAGGTGACGAGCGCGTTAATCGAGAGTGTAGGCGCGCTCAAGACGACGTAGGTTCGTCAGCCGTTACGTATATCTTCGGCGCAGCTAGTAGGCTGCGCCTTTTAATTCACAAGGCAGAGGAGAGCTATAGGCTTTTTTAGGTGGTTTCTACGTGGCGCAGGTGCCCGATGTGCAACCTGTGCTCGCCGGCCGCTGTGTTAAGGAGCAGAAAACCATCGCATCGGGATCGCGGTGAGGCAGTTCGGATCAACTGGGGTTCTATCCAGACAGTAAACCCTTGCAATTCCGCACAGAGTTTTACTCTCCGAGTACTTGCTTGAACAGGGCGATCAGCTTCGCCATTTCCGTGTCGGCGTTTATGACCTGAGCAGTCTTACGTGCCCGCCAGCGCATGGTGATCAGCTGGTCAACGGTCAGCGCATTAAGGGCGGCGGCCACCGCTGCCGGATCGAATGAGGGGGCGACATAGCCAAAACCATATGCATCGACTATCCGAGCCATGGTTTCGGTAGGGCCAATAACGACGGCCAAGCCCGCCATTATGAATTCAAAGAATTTATTCGGCAAAACCACGCTGAAATTATAGGTCGTCGGAGGCTGCACATAGATGCCGATGTCATACTCGGAGATTCGCGACACAATCTCCCCCGGTACGACCGGTTCGTGAAAGATAACCCGCCCCGGTGCGACCTGTTCGCTGAGCGTCCTCAGTTCTGCCAAGTGCGTTGGTTGGATGATGAGCATCAGATGCAGCTCATAGCGGGCATCGGCCAACGCGACCGCCCGAATCGTATCTTCGATCCCCCGTTCGCGCTGATAGATACCGTGATAAATCAAACGCACGCGCTCCGCCGACACAGAATGCTCAGGCACAGAGACGAACTTCGGCGCGCTCATCAGCACTTGCGGACGAAAACCGTACTCCCGCGCGTAGCGCTCGGCGATCGGTTCACACACGGTCAGACTTGCGTCGAGCTGCCGTGCATACTTATGGATTAAGTAGCTGCGGTTCGGCGTCTCCAACCGCTTGAACTTAGGTGAATCCTGCTCCAAGGGTGAAAACTCGTGCGCGTCAAACACCAATTTTGCGCCCGTCCTCCGCGCGATGTGGGCGGCCACAGGCAGCGCGGACAAATCGTCTGCCAGCACCGCGTCGGGGCGCACATCGACTGCGCGGCGTGTGATCCAATACCGTTCACGCGCTAGTTCGAGCACATCGTAGGCAATAGGCAGAGCCCGCCCAATGATCTGCAGCCCGTTGCGGATGGCTTTAGAGAGCGTCGTATCGCGATACGGAAACAGTTTCCAGTCTACAGTGGGTATTTCCGGTGGCTCGCCAAAGCCGATGACTGTTAAATCATAGTGGGGCGCTAGATACTCGATCTGGCGTAGCACCCGTGCATCACTTTTAATCGGAGAATACGAGATGATGCACAGGCGTTTACGCATTGTCCCTCAAGAGATCGCTATAAAGTGCGAGATATTTCTGAATTTCGGTATTCGCGTCAAAGTCAACCGACGCCACCCGCGCCATTTGTTTCATGTCGTCGATGTCTGCTGCTGTCAGTCGATTAAGAGCCTCACCAATCTCTGCAGGTTCGAATGACGGAGCTACTACACCGAGTTGATATTTTTGCACGATTTCCGACATGGCAGGGGAGGGGCCTACGCACACGGCGAGTCCCGAACTAATGAAGTCGAAGAAACGGTTTGGTAGTGCGTTATGATAGTTGTAGCTGACGGGCGGAATGATGAAAATACCTATGTCGTATAATGCCACATTCAACAGCACTTTTGACTTGTCCAACGGTGGGAGAAACGTCACACGACCGGGGGCAATTCGGTGTGCAAGCGCCTTCAATTCCTCGATATAGTCAAGTTCCAGCGGCAGAAAGATGAAATCAAGGGTATATCGATCATCAAGATAGGGCATCACTTCGATCATGCGTTCGATATGGCGGTCACGCACTGCTGAGCCGTGATTGATTAGACGGATGTGCTGGGGATCAGTTGGCTTGAACGGTGGCAATGGAACGGGCTGTGGCGCATTCATGATTAGCAGAGTCTTGACCGAATATTCACGTTTATATCGCTCGACAATTGGCGGTGATACGGAAATTAACGCGCTAACGTGGGGAATAAAACGATCTTCAAGGTGCTTAATAAGCGGCGAGGCAAATAGTTTCCACATTCGCTGATTTTCCGCTTCCAGCGACCAATATTCATAAGCGTCATATACGGCAACTGCATGGTTGCGCCGCGCTGCTTCGACAGCGGCAGGCAGAGATGCCCAGTCATCCGCTTGATAAGCATCTGCCTTAGTTTCCAATGCCGCCTCGAACCCATCACGGTAACGCTGCCGCCACCAGTACCATTTATCGTAGATGGATGGAAATAACTTACCAAGCAGAAATAGTGCTCGATCCCGAATTTTCGATAGTGGTGTCGACTTCGCATCGATAAATTTCCAACGCACACCATCAATTGGTTCGTAGGCTTCTTTGAAACATACAACAGTCACATCGTAGTCTTGAATAAGATACGGCAGTTGGCGTGCCATCCGCCAATCATAGTGGGTTAAGAAGTTTACAATGCAGATGTGTTTGCGGATCATCATACTCCCTAAAGGACATCATTGATTTCACCACTGTGCTGCAATGCATATTCAATAAGTTTGAGAATCAACTCACCATCTGCGTGTGCAACAGCAATGTACTGCTCTCCAAACTGAAACTCTTCGATCACCAATTCCGGTTGTACAGCTTGAATAGAAATAGTGCGATGTCTCAGTTCCCGAAGGTCTTGTAACTTAACCGATATAGTGACTGTCTCTTCAAGAGCTAGTTCACGCTTTGTGAACGGTTGGAAAAACCAAGATCTGTGATCGGGTTTCCTTCTGAAGACTACTGCTTTCCAGTCCCAATGCACATTCTCTTTATGGTAACTTGTGCTATGCACATTCGATTCATTTAACTGATTAAAAATGACAAGAATGATTCTGAATTTCGTCACTAAACAGTATCCACAAGTATTCTCTGTTTTTGTGGTATGGCTTCGCTGACGAGGCGAGGCAATTGAGCAATTGAAAGCACTGAGGATTGTTTCAGAAGGTTGAATGAAATCCTGCATCAAAAGTAGGAAATGTGAATGGAAGGTGGGATTCAGAGTTTCAAAAACCTGTGTGGGGCTCAAAGCGGCGTGCATTGACGAGTCCTCCATAAAAGAGCGTGAAACGTTCGGTGACTAAGGCTTGTAGATAGGCAATTTGTTGCCCATCTACATATCTTTAAAACATTCTGAATATTCACCATCATTCCCTGATTCTAGTATCTAGGTTCTAAAACCTGTTTGATTGTCTTCGAAAACCAATTATACAGAAAGTGGCGTCTATCAAGATAAGCCGTTGTCTCCTTTGCGAAGACTAGGGATACCGCTGACGAGATACTGTTTCCCCCAAAAACGATACAAAGTTGAGTGACTAGCTTGTTGTGCAAGGGGGCTCCCACGGACTGCCAAGTTTCACGTACAACGTGTGGTAATGGTGATCGCGCGGCCGCTTTACGAATAGCTATACGTTCCGTTGATACACATTTATTGAATAAACTTGTACATAGCTTTGAGTTTTGAAAACGGTTTTCAGAACCCGGTGCAACACTGGGTAATGTCAACGGGGTATTGCTGCTATGAAGGCAGCAGACTCCTGTTGCTGATTTTGTTCTATGACGTGAGTTACGAATAATAATTTTCTCACCACCCCTCGCCGTTAGCGTGAGGGAGATAATGGGGATGAGGCGTATGTTCGAATGAGGCTTACTCGTAACTGACGTTGTGTAGGGGGTTGTTCTGATCGACGTTTGTGCTTACGAATTCGCACTCAGGCGTTCTACCGCCCAGCGTGACGGGAAGACACGCAGCCCCCAGTGAGCGAAGCCCGCGCGTAGCTCCGGCACGCTGTAGCCCGCGGCCAAGTGTGCCCGGTAAATGTCATCCGCTGTCGGGTCGAGGACGGGGGTGTAGAATTCGCGGTAGCGGCGCGGCTTATCCATGACTGTATTGGTCATCCCTGCGATCATCTCACCGATGGACAGATTGACCCATACGTTCGACGTAGCGTCAAAGGTTTCGTACTGCCGCCCAACCAGTACCTCGATGATGCCGTGCCAGCCATCATCGGCAAGGATAAAACGCCACGTCAAGCCGAACGCGTCGTAGATCTGCGACTGGGCGAGCGAATAGGTGCCGCAGTGCGCCGTCGGCGCCTGCACGAAATCGAGCAGGGTGACGGGCAAGATGTCAACAACATTGTAGGGCACAGCCATATGTGTGATGTAGAGGCCGAACAGGGCTTGCAGGCGGGTTTCGTTCGACTCGTTGAAGATGACGGCCAAAGCGTCGTGATTGGTGGTGTAGTAACTGACGATGCGGGCAGTCGCTGTCGCGTCGTCGGTTGCATCGCCGATGAGTTCGGTCAGTGAGGGCAATGGAATAGGCGAACCGTCAGGAATGGCGACGGCAACGAGTTGGGGCTGGAAGTGAAAAGCGGCACTGCTGGCTCCAGCAGTCATTAAGCCAATCACGAGCAGCAATAGTCCAAATGTGCGCAGTGTGAACAGGGTCGCATTCCCCTTGTGTAGATAGTTGAACGGATATCCTTAATTCTAACGCATTTATGGGCTATTGCTGCAGTCATAGCCTCGCCCCCGCCCGATCTACAAGAGGCCGCCACCGACACGGTGTCTCAATAAACCGAAGTCCTCGCTGCGGACCCTCTTCACCCATTACGCGAACATGAATTGTTTGAGATGCATTCTGTATGAGAAGAGCCGGCGTGCCTACCGCAGAATACTTTTTCCAGCTCAACGAGGTTCTGTAACTCAACCTTCATCCGTCCCGGATTGCCTTTCGATGACTCCAGAATCATTTCAACCTCATCAGGAATGAAGTCATAGCCTCGATGGGTCATCTTGAGGTAGTGCATCAGCTTCTGCGCATCTGCTGGTTTGAGCCCCTTCAAGGCAACATGATGGACTGGTGCAGGGAGAAAGATCTGGTGGCGGTGTGTCATGTAAATCATCAAGTGGGGTAGTCTATAGAGAAGGTTGTTCAAACCCGCTCGATCACTTTCAAGCGTTTCGATTCCGTCGAGGATTAAGGCAATTCGATAGTCTGCGGCGATGCTGTTGGCAGCTTCAAGAGATGTAACTTCAAATCCAGCAAGCAGCTCTTGCTGAATGTACTCCACTGACTCTGGTTGGCTGAACCAGAAGAGATCATCAAGCGTCTCGGTCTTTATCTGGCGACGAAGCAGTTCACGGATCAGGGTTGTCTTGCCTATCCCTTCCTCGCCTGAAACCTGATAAATCACGGGGAAAATCGTATCAACACTTTGCTGAAGGTCACCGAGAATGTCATCGCGACCAATCACTGGCTGAGACATGGTAGGCAGCTTGAGATGTAAATGGCGTTTTCGATAGTATTTTCGGGCTTCCCACTCATGGTTGTGAAGCTGCTCGGTCAACCGGCCCAGTGCATGATTTTGGTAGCGTCGTCTTGTCCGCTCCTCAAATGCCCCCTGCTGCCAAAAATCCGCTGCGTTTAGTTCAAGATCGTAACGGCCGTACAGATGATATAGCCAACTCCAAGCAATCAGTTCAACCTGAAACCCGTTGAGATCGACGTTGATATAGTCATGAACCGTTGCTTTTGTCGCCTTCGGATCAGGTATCGGTAGAGACAAACGCCGCCTCTGTTCAGTATAGGCGGCGGTGATCAGATCGATTAGTACATGCTGTAAGGCATAGGTCCGATTGCATTCACTTAGAGGGATGCCTGGCGAACGAATGATCAGTTCGACAAGCAGCAAATGTTCCAACGGATTTCTTGAGCGCGTTGGGGTAGGGGAGTACCGCAAATTGCGTAAAGCTGTTTTTAGGGCAGCCTGGCTGATCTCCGGTTCGCGCATATACTGATACATAATCTGCCTTCAACGATTTTGAAGTGTCCACGCCTGAAGATCGGCGTGGACAGAGCGACTGGATGGTGCATGTCTGCACACCATCCACCTACATAGGTTTGTTGTAGCCCGCATTTGTATCGAGCTTTTTCAAAAATGTGACATCGCGCCAAAGTGGCTTACATAAAGGTTTAGCGACGACGACATGTCTGAAGGACGATAGATGGCTGGCAAACCACTAGAGCCAGCAGATTACAGATGCGTATGTAAGATTGTCGAGGCCCTTAAGAGCAATGATCCCGTTACGCAGGACCGTGGGCTGCGGCAACTAAGGGCGAAATACGCCTTCTGGTTGCGAGGGGAAATAAAGGAAATGCTCGAACAGCGGCGCATTAGTGAGCACTACGCAGATGATCTGCTCAAACTAACCTTAGAAAGCATCGTCAAACGAATCCATGCTTTCAATCATCTCCATTCACCGCCCGCAAAGTTCCCCATATGGATGCGGCGATTTGCGTTTAACTACGTACGCAATTTGGATCGCCGCCTCCATCCCAAGGGTGAACGCCCTAATCGCAGCCTTGACGCTGCGGCTCGACTTCCTCTTGTGTCCCTTGACAGACTGGGCGACCAGTGGAATTTCCATGAGACACACTGGCTGATCAATGCCCTTGCTGCTGACCCAACTACCATGCCGCCGGAACTGATTATTGAGGCGCAGGATCTTCACGATTATTTTTTGACATTACATGAAGAGACGTTAGAGCGTTTGCATCCGTTGCATCGGGCGATTATTGCCAAACACTGCATGGAGGGAGTATCGCTACGTGACATCGCAATGGAGACCAACTACTCCTATCCTTACGTTCGTAATCAGTCCACAAACTCAAACAAGGCGTATCTTGCGGCGTTTCAAGTGCTCCTAGACGAACAAGAGCTGAAAAGCCCCCATCTAATCGAGTATATCAAGCAAATTCGGCAACTAATTGTTGCATATGGTGAGTCCCATGAGTAGGATTTTTCTCTCATATTCCCGAGCTGACGCGCACTTTGTTACACGGCTCCTGGTGAAACTCCAGTCAAACGGGTTCTCCGTTTGGCTGGACGCCTTTGACCCGCCGCCGGCCACAGAGTGGGAAATGACCATAAGAAATAGCCTCGATACCTGTTCTGCGTTTGTGCTCATACTGTCACCGAGTGTTCCTCAATCAAGTTATGTGCAATTTGAGATTTCGCAGGCGATGGAACGCGGCTATCCGATAGTTGTTGTCCGCAAAGATAATACGCCGATACCTCATAATTTAGACTGTGAGCAGTATTTCGACTTCCGAGAGCCATTGTCTGAGCCGATCCAAGATCTCACTGAATATTTACAGTGGGCCACTAGCAATGAATGGGAAGAGATAGGCGAAGCGCTAAAACAGGCTGCAGCGCACATAATTCCCGAAGATGAAATTGGCTCTTCGAATCAGTTTGGGCAGTTGGTTCGCCACCGGCTCAACGAGCTGAGATGGAGTGAAACCGAATTTGCCGACAGAGTAGAGCTTGACTATGACTTTGCGCGGGCGATTCTGGATGGTGAATTCCCAGTCGAGGAGCTTGGTGAAGCATTCGTAACGGAGCTTGCAGATATTATTGAGCTAGATGCTGTTGAAATGAGCTTGTTATTCCATAGCTACCCCCAGCCCTCAACCGCATCCATGTTGAAGCTTGAAGCAAATATCCTGAAAGTGATTGAACAGTTCTGGTTGCTCCTAATCAGCCTCTTTCAGGCAGTGGATGAAAGATATCGTACGCCACTTTTGTTTCGACGAGCCTCTAATACCTGTCGAGAGCATTTATTCGCGTACTGGAAGGTAGCCAATGATCCTCTAATTGCGCCCAGTCAGGAAAGAGTATTGCTACGTTCCTATTTTGAGTTGCATACACATCTCGACACTATAGAGAAACAACTTGATTCGGTCGCTGACTGGCAGCGGTTACAAGTTCGCTTACGCTTTGTTGAATTCAGAGATGGGTTTGAAAGTGTAAATAGTTGGCATACAGTCAAATTGTATTGCCTCGATAACCCGAAACAAGCGGCTTTCGACCTCTTGGATTATCGGGATGTAACGCCTTTATATTTACTGGAACGCCTACGCAAGCTATGGCTAGCAGCTCTAATGAATGAGGAATTAGCAGCTAATAGAAGAATCGATACTGGCTTCGCGTTAGGAAAATTGCAGTTGGATGACCGTCGTGGAGTAGGAGTAATTAATAATATACCTGATATTGTCTGGTACAAACTCCCCGGCCATAAAATAACGACTGAACCCCAACTGCAAACACAATATCAAGGCTTCAGCATTTCTCGATATCTAGTGACATTTCGCCAGTTTGAAGCATTTGTCGATGACAGCGGTTATGAGGAGAAGCAGTTTTGGTCAGATGATGCTTGGCAATGGAAAGGCGAGCGCAGACATCCAACCTATTTCTGGAACAATCCCAATTATCATATCGACAATTATCCTGTTGTGGGCATCAGCTGGTATGAAGCTTTGGCCTTCTGCAAATGGCTCAACTTAAAGCTTGACCTACAGGAGGGACGGATTAGGCTACCAACAATACAGGAATGGGAGACAGTAGCGTCAGAAAATAATCGCACATATAGTTGGGGCGATCCAATCAATTCATCCTGGGCGAATTACATTCGATTAACGTCCGCAGCTTCCTCGGCGATAGCAAATGTAGCTACGATTGCTGTAGGCATCTGTAGCGGAAAGGATCATGAACTCGCCGATGGTATGGATATGGCAGGAAACGTCTGGGAATGGTGTTTATCAATCTCCAAAACATCTTCCGAAAGCTTAGTAGCAAAACCGGTTCTGTATAAATATGGAGCGACTAAGCAGAAGATCAGGACAACCTTGCCAGCTAATCCAAGGCAACCAATATTGACAGGTTTTCGGCTTTACCTGACCGATTCCGACACGCCACGGAGCATGAAACTGGCTGGTATCGGATAAGATGTGCCTTGAGTGTGAAAACCGTTTTCAAAAACGGGAATAAGCCCCAAATAGTAACTGACAATAGGAGGCGCGCGTTAGCAGTCCTCCTATTGTTTTCCGCTGTGTTGCTTAAACCACGATAAGCCTCGTTAATTCATGAAAAGAACCGCCTACGTACTAAATGTGACGTTTAGTGCCGGTTGCTGACATAAGGAATAGCTTTATAGTCATCTACTCCCGATTAGTCGATGAGCTTGGGCTTTCATATACAAAGACACAGGAGAAAGAGGGTTGTGATACGCGAATTACTTGCTTTACTTGAGTCTCTGTCTGCAAGCAGCGCAGCCTCTCATCAACCTAAACCTCAGGCAGAAGTTGATAAGTACTCGATTACGCTTTGGGGACTTCCAGCCGACATTCCTAACGACTATCAAGAGCGCATCCTCGCGCGAATTGCTGAGCACGTCCATACACAACACGATGGCGCTATATTTCTGCCCAAGCAGCTTATCGAAGCCCAGTTTTTTACCTTACAGATAGGTAAAGCCGTCTACCGCATTCGCTATGAAGTTCGGGCACGGCGGTTTATTGCCGCACTGAAGACCTTCAAAGGTGCGGTGGACTGGATGCAGGAGTCTGATATGGACCCAGAAGTAAGGTTGATTACGCAAAGCTATCTTCTTCGGGAACTCCAAAAGGAATACCGCACGGTTATTCCAGCACATTCTTCACAGTCAGATAATATCGCTCTCGTGCCCACAATTTCTTCTCCAGACAAAAGTGACATTACGCCGTCCGCTGTTACATCAGAAGTAGAAGGAGCAGAAAATGATAAAGAGTGACGGGCCTTTCCAGATCAAATTTGAAAATGGTGTTTCTCTCGACCAGATCATTCCCGCTGATGAACGTGCAAAGGTGGCTCTGCAGGTCGCCGATCAGGCCATGAATGGCCTGATTACCGGCCTCCGCGCCGTGGCAGTCGCCCCACAGATCGCAGAAGGAGCCGTTCTGTACGCGGGTTCGCTCATCATCAGCGTTTCAGGTGCAATTCACCGGATTCGCTTCGAACTAATCACATCACGCGCCTTGGTCGCTGCAGAGGTGTTCAACAATGCCATCACGTATCTGGAAACACTGAACACCACAGGGCGTATGGACCCGGAGGTCGCAACCACGACCATCCGTCATTTGAGATCTCATCTGAATGCGATCCTCCCATCCTAGGATGTTCCATGCTTGTGGCGATGGCAAGAACGTACTTGACGGCCAGATATACGGTTGAAACGGCTGCTATCCTGAGGATCGCCCGAAAGTATGACATTGCCATCGCACTTGTTGAGAATGAACACACATTAGGCAGAATCACCGCAGAAGATGCTAAGTCTACGATCTCAGAGCTTCTGCGCCTCGCTGAACATGAAATGGAGGAAGTAAGCAAGCGATGAACAATTACTCAGTGGAGATTAGCCCAACCATAACCATTAGCTTTGTCTCCGAAGAACCAATCCCAGCCCGATACCATCACACCGCAGCTGTTAATGCCCTATTGAGCTATACCCAAAGCGGAAACGGCCTAGGGCTTCTAGATATTGCTGAAAAAGCGTACCGCCTTCGCTATCAGGTGATAGTACAGAAGGCACTTTCACAAGCGGCTATTTACAACGAAGCGATCCAGTACATCAGACGCCAACGCGGTGTCCAATTTCATACGGTTTTGGCTGACTACGCTATCGAGAAGTTGCTAGAAATGCTTGACGATGGGCGCTAGCGGAAAATCATCATGAGTGACAAAACGCGGATTAGGGAAGTTTTGCGTACACTCGACATTGCCTCTGCTGATATGCAACGTGACCCGAGTGATGAAAATCTCAAAAGATGGAAACATGAAATAGATGATGCCAGCAGAGAAAACAACCTATTTTTGCTTCTATTTTTTATCCTCGCAGCAATCATTGTGATTGCCGCAGTCCTCAGCAACATCCCGATTTAGAACGCAAATGGTTTATGGACTATCCACGGGTCTCCATAATGCCTGTACAGAAATCTTTCCCCAGTGTGCTCTGCAACAACGATCCAAGCATCATCCGGCCAGTGTTGAAGCACATAGAGCACGCCTGCATTAAACCGGAATATTTTGCGACCCATGGGAAAGCGCCGAACTATGCGCAGATCGCGGCCGGGTGCGGGATTCGTCCCGGTACGGTGGCCGCGCATCTATCCTATCTGGAAGCCCGCGGGTTGATTCGGCGGGCTGACAATACACGACGTGGGATCACACTCAGAGATGTCAACCCGGATTGAGGGAAGCTAGCGGTGCGGAAACGGTTTCCAAAATCGGGCGGCGAGGTACACCTGGAGCAAACATCGATGGTCGAGTTTGCTCCTAAAGGATCTATGATACCAACTTTACGCCGCAAATATTCGACTTACAGTACAACATCGACTGCTATTAAAACCAACATTGCTCCACTTGCCAGCGTTAAGCAAACAAGGATCGCTCCGGTTCGTGGGTGAAGAACCGGTATAAGCAGTACACAAGGATCAGCGGGATAACCAAGCTGAAAAGTTCGAGTGAAGCATGGGTGAAGACGACGAACAGAACCATCAGTGCTAATTCCGTCGCCACGGCGATCCCGCCCATGATCAGACCGTTTCTCTTATGGTGCAGCATTCGAAGGGCGGCAACCATGGATAACAGCGACACACCGGCTGACAGATAACCTACCGGTGCAACCCAATTGAAATACATTTCCGGGTTGACTTGCACGGTCACCACCAAGGCGACCGCGCTGATCATTCCCAATAGTCCATGGATGAAGAGTAGCATGCCAATGAACCTGATCCTGCGCAGCATTGGGGGCTGCGTCAGGTTTTGTGCGACCTCTGTGCTTTCAGCGCGCCAGATGCGATAAGTTATGGTCGAAGCTCCCAGCAGCACCAGCACCAAGGGGAGCGCGAAACCCACGATGAGAAGTGAGCCAGCGGCAATGTTACTCAGAAAAGGACTCAAACAGCGACTCCAAGTGCCCGAATCGATTTCCCAGAAACTGGCAATTCCCACATACAGAATGACGAAGACGATGCTCCACGTCAGGAACAACAGGGCAATGTTAGCCACTTTCATCCGACCCCAGCGGCGCAAGATGGCAAGCACTTGAAATAGAACTCCAACTAACGCCACTGACAAGGCCGAGGCCACTAACAAGCCAAAATAGCCGTCACCACACTCGGCCGTACACTGTCCCGCAGTGCTGCGGCCACAGATGCCTTGAAGACTCGCGGAAGGGTGTTTTTGGCCAGCGCCAACGGCGGTAAACCAAAGGACCGCCCAAATTAGGACAGCGCCAATCCCCCAAATGACCTCAGGCTCAGGAACGTATTTTGCAAACCGGTACACGGCTCTTTCAGACAGGAGGATGCGGCCACCGCGTATGCGCGTGGGAGGCATTTCAGTGTTCGGGAATTCGGGCGATTCTGTCATGACAAGCTCCTTTACATGGCGCAAAAACGCAGTCCATGAATTTGTCTTGATCCTCTCAGTCTTTATGTCCTGTTGTCATGAGGTTGATGTCCCGAACCGTCGCGGGACACAGGAGATGTAAGCAGTGATACACGGGGTTCAGTCCGAAAAATGCAGCTTCCCCGCCACGTTACACTTCGTCGCTTCCGGGCGGCGAAAATAACGCTTGGGCGTGGCAACGTTGGTATGTAGCGATCATCAGCAAATCAGCCTCAAAAGGGGCATGTTTGCGCTGTTTTTTCCCCTCGAATTACGTACGTAAATCCGCTTTTTCGTACACAATTTGTGATAAAATAGAAGGCATATTGATAGGGCTGCGAGGGCCAAGATGAACCGCCAAATCACCTTCGAATTGCCAGAAGAACTGGTGGAACGAGCGCAAGCTGCCGGATTGCTGACGAGCGAGCAGGTCAGCCGCTGGCTGGAGAACGAGCTACAACGGGAAACACTGCGTGAGAACTACCGCGACACGCTCCAGCAGCTGCGCGCGGTGCAACCACCACTCAGTGCCAACGAGATTGAGGATGAGTTGGAAGCGTATCGGGGGGAGAAGAAACGGAAAGCCGCTGGCAATCGCTGATGCTCCGGGTCGTCTACGATACCAACACAATCCTCTCCGGACTTTTTTGGGCTGGCGCGCCCACACGCGCACTCGACGCTGCGGTGGAGAAACAGGTACAACTGCTCACGACCGAAGTGCTTCTCGACGAATTGGCTGACGTGCTGAGCCGCTCTAAATTCGCGCAACGTTTGGAAGCCATTGGCAAAAGTGTCGAGCAGCTCATGGCAGAACATCGGGCAATCACTGACCTTGTCGTACCAGCCGACCTACCAGCCCAAATCTCAGTTGATCCGGATGATGACGCCGTGATTGCCTGTGCAGTTGGCGGACAAGCAGACTATATCGTCTCCGGTGACAAACACTTGCTCACGCTCGGGGAGTACGCTGGCATTCCGATCTGGGATGTCAACCGCTTTATGCATTATCTTGAGGAACAAGCATGACCATCACCAAGCATGATCAAACGATCATAAGTATTGATACCGTTTCACCCGAGCATAAAGTTTTCAACGACCTCGTCGACATGACACTCTGGAGCGTTGCCAAGACGAGTGCGCGCATCTACGGGCAGACGCTCAAGGCGTGGGCGGCATGGTGCGAGTTGAATGGTCTCGACCCGCTTGATCTGCGCCCGGCGGTGGTTTTGGAGTTCATCAGCGAAGGCGAGACCACAGCGGCGACGCGTAAACGGCAGCTGTCGGCGCTCCGCAAGCTGGCGCAGATGGCCTATGTTCTCAATCCAACGGATGACACCCGACGCTTCTACGAGGCGTTGCAGATCGTCAGGCCACCCACGGAAGGCGTCAGCGACAAGACGCGGGCACGCCGGGCGCTCACGCCGGCGCAGGCTGACAAGGTACTTCGGGCATGGGAGGGTGATACGGCCCCGGAACGACGCAACCGCGCCCTCATCAGCCTGCTCGCGCTAACAGGCATCCGGCGCGCCGAAGCGGCAGCCCTGCGCTGGCAAGACATCGATTTTGAGAACGGCATCATCCACATTGCCCACGGCAAGGGCGACAAGCAGCGCGATGTCCCGGTCGCCAGCGATTATGCGCTGGAAGCCCTCCACGCGTGGCGCGACCTGCTGCCCGCTGGGCAGAACTACATCTTCTGTCCGGTCGAACGTGGTGGACATCTGGGTAAGGACAAACCGATCACAGGCACTGACATCTACCGCATCGTGAAGGCGACGGAGGAGCTCACGGGGATTGAATTCAAGCCGCATGATCTCCGGCGCACACTGATCACCGAGGCGCTGGCGACGGGCACGCCGATCCAGACGGTGCAGGCAATTGCCGGACATAGCCGCGGCGAAACGACGCTCCAGTACGCCCAAGCTGTCGATGCACGGAAAGCACGGAAAGAGTTGAAATTGAGGTATGGCTGAGAAATAACTCCTGCTCGACACCTATTTCAGTACAATCGACGCGGAGCAAGTTCATCAGTATCATGACAAAATGTTCAGGAGGACTAGGCAGATACAGCCCGGGTAAGCTTTCTCCCGTTTCAGCGCATGACTATATTCGCGCCTTGCAGCGGATTGGCTTTAAGGTAGATCGGCAAAGTGTTTCCAATTCACTCCGCCTAAAAGGAGCGATGCATCAATCCAAAGTGGTGTTGTGAAGGACGATAATCGCTTGCGCCAGTAAGATCATTTATCTAATGAGGCGCGCTGTACTAATCCTCGTGCATCAAGGATTTTGATCTGCTGGCGCTCGACCTTGATCAACCCCTCTTGCTCCAAATTCCTCAATGTTCGATGCAAAACATTGGGCACAGTGCCGAGGTGGTTTGCTAACTCTGCTTGCGTAGCCCATTTAGGACGGTAGAGAATATCGCCTGATGCCTGATCTAGTAAATAGCGCGCCAGACGAGCTTCAATTGAACGCAAGGAAATGTCTTCAATGACTGTAAATAGAAATTGAACGGTATCTGCCAGCTTTTGGATGATGATCTGGGCTAATTGAGGATACCGATTCAGCACACTAAGGATGACATCCCGTCGGATGGCATACAGCACACTGGGTTCCAACGCCGTTATCGAGGTTGCGTTGGTTGTATCCGCCAGCACATTCGTCTCATTGATCGTTTCGCCCGCTCCGATAAACTGCAAAACATGCTCACGCCCGTTGAGAGACGATTTGCTGCTTTTCAGCCAACCTGATTCGACGACGTAAGCAGTTTGTGATCTCTCGCCTTCCATCAACAGAATTTCGCCAATTTCAAGCGACACACGCTGGGCATGTTGAGCCAATTCCTTCTGTAAATGCCCATCGATCTCCGAAAAGTAAGTGATTTTGCGTAAGGCGTCTAGTGCCTCGTTCATAACCTTCGCCCTTTTTTGCGAACCGTTTCATCACACAGAGAGATTGTCTTGCAGATTCAACTTTTGTTGAAGACAGCGCCTGTGAAACTCCCTATGCTCATCGTCATTGTCACAATCTACCCATGCAATTAAACACGACGAACCAGCAATCAAACATGCTGGCCTAGTCAAAATCGCCCTGATCACAAGGAGCCAACATGCAGCCAATAGTGTATCCCGATTGGAAGGTATCCGTTGTTTTCGCGTCCAACGGTCCACAAGCGCAAATCCTGCTCGAAAACACGCAGGTCAAAGTTGTGATTGTCGGACTTGAGGCAGGGCAGAAGCTGCCTCCGCATCCGCAGACGCTGGCGATCTATCACTTTCTCGAAGGTACAGGATGGATGATTGTTGACGATCAGCGCTATCCCATCAGCGCAGGGGCAACGATCATCACTCCGAATGGTTCAAAACGCGGCATAGAAGCAGAAACGCGCTTGGCGTTCTTGGCAACACGGATGTCCGAAGCAGAATAACTGCCCTATTCGCATTCTGTCGATTTTCGCCTCATCGAAATATGTTGAGTACAGGAGGAACCGCGTGTTCAACCCTTATCTTCTCATGACCTTTCTTTACATCACCCTAGCTGTGCTAGGCGCGTTGGATGCTTCGTTCGTTAACTTCCAGTTTCTCCCGATGTTTGCGGGGCTGCGTTGGATGCGGGTTCATTTCATCACGTTGGGGGCAATGACAGAAATCGCGTTTGGCATTCTCCCGATCATCACCGCTGTGCGCCTCAAACTACCACGTCCCCGAGTCCGGTGGGACATTTGGCTAATGCTGAATCTTGGATTGCTTGTTCTGCTGCTCGGTATTCCAATGATCAACAGCGTAATAATCACCGTCGGCGGGCTACTGGTCTTCGCTGCCGCGATTCTGCTCATTCTTCAACTGAGCCAGATGCACGCCCAGAAGCGTGAGTCTCAGCCGCCAGCAGGACGGCGATTCTACATTGTGGGCTTAATCTACCTGCTCCTTGGCGTCATTATCGGCACGGGTTTATGGCAGGGTTGGAGCGCTTGGCTGCAAATCCAAGTGCCGATTGAAGTCCATATCCATGCCAACAATTGGGGTTTCATGTCGTTGATATTCGCCGGTTTGCTGGTTGATCTCTACCCGAGTTTTTCCGGACATTCATTTCAGTGGAAACGCTCGATCACGCCGATTTTCTGGATGATGACACTGGGTGCGCTCGGTCTCGTACTAGGCCCTTGGTTCAAATCCAATCTGTTTTCGGTGCCGGGGTTGATCTTGCATCTCAGTGCGACAATATGGTTGTTGTTGAATGTAATCAAGCCGCTCCTCCATGATCGGCGATTGTGGTCATCAGGCATATTCCACCTTGTTACCTCATACGTCTGGATTCTCGCCCCGGTGTTAATTGCCCCCCTCATTATCCTTGGCGTCCCCGGATTCCCCGGCGCAGGCATCGAACAAAACGCGCCGCAAGCACTGATCTATGGGTGGGTGCTCCAGTTCGGCTATGCGATCATTCCATTGTTGTTCCGGCGCATTTTCACCCCAGAAGCACAACCCAGACTCGGCGGTAGCTGGTTCAGCCTAGTCACGGTGCACCTCGGCGGCGTACTGCTGTGGAGCGGCATCTTCCTGCAAGATGCTCAAGCAGTACTGCACGGAACTGCTTACGCGCTATGGTTTGTCTCTATGCTGCCCATTGCGTACGAGCTGTGGAAGATTATCCGTGCGAGCTTCGAGAATAATGCTAGCACTGAATTCGAACCGCCAGTCCTAGAGAGCACAACCGGCAATTGAATCAGAAGCTACACCGAGTAAAAATCGGAACTGTAAGGCTCAAATGACCACCGGCAAGCAACGCAGCAATATTGAAACGTGCAGAGCCATTACGAGGGTACTGCCCATTCTGAGGTTTTAGTGGTAGCTATATCACTCTGATTCGAGAAAACCCTACTGGTCGGGTAACTGTCCCTAACCAGCGAGAATTGAAGATCGGCATGTTACGCAGGATTATCCGGAATGCCGATCTCACCGTCGATAAATTTCTCGAATTACTGAATTAGACGTATTGCCCGCCGCCACCTGCATTGCAGACGACCTCGCAGTCGTTCGCTCTGCCGCTGTGCGGCAGGCGGCTAACGTTGGGAATAGCGTGCATGGCACAGCGTCTGGTCGCTGTGTCCTGCCGGCTATCCCTGCCGTGGGAATGCCTCTTCACATTCCCAACGTTAGCCCGCAAGCTAAAAGCTTGCCACCTCACACGCCGGTGGAGGCTACATGTGCGCTCTACCGAGCGCACCCGCACCCCTAAATCGGGGTGCGGCCTGCCCGCTGAGCGGCACACATCTAGCCCACAAGGCGCACCCTGCCCTAATTTTGAAGATTTGCGCTTATTGAAGACGTATAGAGCGAGTAAACACCCATCTTACGACTGTGCTGCTCGCTTCCCTCGTCTTGGGTTTATAGCTCTCGACACCCCTAAATTCTGCCAACTCAACCAGCATTCTACTTGTTCCTTTCTCATGAAGAGATACTGGGGAGTGTATGGTCAGGATAAACCTGTCACAAGACGCGGGTTTTGCGAACTCAAATCGCGGGTTTTGCCCGCTACACGTCGCCGCTGAACAGCCGTAACATGGGAACATAACTTGAGCAAACACATCTAGCCATCAGGCAGAAACACACAGGAGTGCGTTCATGAAATACCTAAGCTATCGCCTTTCAGCCGCCATGTGGTCGCGAGTCCTCTTACTCTGGATCATCCTCGCGCTCGGCGCTTTCGTGGTCGGTGGGACTGCCGTTGGGATGGGTCAGTTCATCCAAGGGAATGTTCGGACCGAACTCACGGCTCAGCAAATCTCCTTTACAGCCGCAGACCGGCTGTCCGATGAGGAGAGCGC
>CALKIA010000150.1 GCA_937988705.1 uncultured Chloroflexota bacterium
GACCTGAACGCCTACGAAATCGCCAAGAATTTCGCGGTCGATCTCGGTCTGGTGAGCGATCCTAAGCTGACGCTGCGCGCACTGGCGACGTCGCTCGAAGGTGTGCTCAGCGAGAGCGATCTGCGGGCGGCTCGTGAACGTCTGGAAGCGAGTGCTGCGGCCAACGAAGCCGCGCACAAGGCAGCGGTTGCGAATGATGCGACGCTGCGGACGGCGACGCCCCTCCGCGCCTCGGTATTCATGGAAGAACTCGCGAAGCATGTCCCCGATGACGTAATCATCTTCGATGAGGCGCTCACCTCGTCTCCGTATGTCACGCGCTACATGCCGCCGCATTTGCCGGATCACTTCTTCCAGACGCGCGGTGGATCGCTCGGCGTCGGTATTCCCGGGGCAATCGGCCTCAAACTGGCGCACCCTGACAAAACGGTGATCGGTTTCACGGGCGACGGTGGGAGCATGTATACCATTCAGGCGCTCTGGACGGCCGCGCACTACAAAATCGGCGCGAAATTCGTGATCTGCAACAATCAGAGCTATCGCCTGCTCAAAGACAACATTCTGCAATACTGGCGTGAACAGGTCGGCGATCCGGTTCACGAGTTCCCGTCCGGCTTTGACC
Source organism: uncultured Chloroflexota bacterium (assembly GCA_937988705.1). Classification (GTDB taxonomy): domain Bacteria; phylum Chloroflexota; class Anaerolineae; order Aggregatilineales; family Phototrophicaceae; genus Flexifilum. The sequence continues at coordinate 623 of CALKIA010000150.1, forward strand.
TCAAAGACCCGGTCATCGATTTCGCGACACTGGCGCGATCGATGGGTGTGCCGAGTGTCTGCGTGGATCGTCCGGAACAGGTGGCAGCAGCGGTGAAGCAGATGTTGGAAACCCCGGGACCGTTCCTGGTTGATATGGTTATCACGAACGAAGTCCCTGGCTTGTAATTCGAAACAGGAAAAGGAAAAGAAGACATGACTCAAGCTGCCGTAACTGCGCGGTTGAACGAGGCGGAAGTCCGCCAGATGGTGCTCGATTGGTACGAGAAGCTCGACGTTCACGCGCCGATGGTCGATATCCTGCCGCTGCTCGTGCCCGAAAACCTGTATATGAAGTTCCCAGAAGTGACATTCACGACGCTGCAAGGCTTCGAAGGCTGGTACCAGCGCGTGATCCGTACTTTCTTCGACGAAGTGCACACGATGAAGGAACTGAATGTCAAGGTGAGCGATGATGGCTCACGCGCTGACATCAACCTCGTTGTCCACTGGGAAGCCAGCGTGTGGACGCCCGGTGATCGGTATAGCAAGCGCATCAAGATGGACGCGGTTCAATCGTGGATTGTCGTGCCGTCACCGGTGACGGGCAAGCCCGCCGTGCAGTCGTACAGCGTCGATGATCTGATTTTCGCGCCGGACAGCGCAAAACTCTAGTCTGGGTGACTCACAGCCGCAAGGCTGAGTTCAACACGTTTAATTTTGCAGGATTTAATCTACGCAACGGAGACTGAGGAAAAATGGCGAACACAGATCTTGTTCTCAAGATGTACGATCTCTTCGGTAAGGGCGATATGGACGGCATCAAGCGCGATGTTTTCCACCCGGACATGAGCTGGACGATGCCCGGTCACCACCCGCTCTCGGGCCGCATGCAAGGTGTCGATTCGGTGATCGCGTTCTTTGGCGCGCTGTTCCAGGCCGGCATCCGCGTGGACAACATCCACTTCGGTGAACTGGACGACGGAACGGTCGTCGAGAAACATACGGGTCACGGGACGATTGGCAGCGAAGAGTTCATTTTCCCGACCTGTACCAGCTACGGGATCAAGGATGGCAAGATTTTTGAAGTGCGCGTGCACACCGGCGACCAGCACACCGTTGATCGCTACATGTGGACGGTGTTCAAGCTCAAGGGCATTCCCGCGCGGTTGGCTGAGTAATCCTTAATCCAGTCTGAGAAGGTGATTTCATGGCAAAAGTAACTCCCGAGATGGTTCAGGCGGCTTACGGCGCGCTGGGAACGCTCAATCGGCAAGAAATGCTCAAGCACTGGCACGAAGATATGGTGTGGCAGGTGCCCGGACACAACCCGCTTTCGGGCTGGTATCACGGCATCGACGCCTTCATCGGCTTCATGACCAGGGTCGGCGAACTGTCGGGCGGCAGCTTTCAGATGAAGCTGATCACCGTCATGACCAACGACGAATTCTCATGCGATGTGACCAATAACCAGGGAACCCGTGCGGGCAACCCAGAGACCAAGCTGAACATTGACGTGGCGCATGTGCTCCACTGGAAAGATGGACGTGTGCTCGCAGGCAAGGGCGGCATCTTCGGCGACGGCACGGACCAGTATGATCATTTCTGGTCGGCGCGCGTCTAGTAGATAAGCACCGGGCTGATGTTGACTAGTTCAACATCAGCCTCATTGTTACTTAGACATTGTTACGAGTGCTGGAAGCGATTTTGCCATAGGGAGCAGAAAATGCCAGTTATCACTATTCGTTTTATCAAGGATGTTGTTGCTACTCCTGAACAGAAGCGGGAACTCATCATCAAGATGACCGACACGTTTGTCAGTGTGTTGGGCGATGTGGTGCGACCGTTTACCTACTGCATTATCGAAGAAACCCCAGTGGGTGAGTGGGGGATTGCCGGTGTGCCGATGCCCGATCTGGAATATCTGATCGGCGATGAACACGCTCAGGTCATTGCGAAGTCGAACGACATCATGCGCTACAACATCAACCTGATGAAAGAAGCGCAGCAGAAGGGTGAGCAGCATCCGGAGGCGAAGCCGGGCTTCAAGCCGCACAACGATGCGGAAGCAGACGCCATGTGGCGCGTCGGCGCGACCATTGACCACGAATCGTATTTCTTCGAATGGTTTGAAGAACTGTGGAATAAGAAGAATTATGACTTTGCGTTCAAGCGTGTTTCTCCGAATTTCACGGCGCACGGGGCTGGTGGTCAGGAGATCAAGCAAGGGCCAGATGGCGTGTCGTCCATGGTGCGCGAATGGCACAAGGCTTTCCCGGATGCGCATATGACGATGGATGAAGTCATCACCGAAGGTGAGCTGTCGACCATCCGCATGACGTTCACCGGCACGCACACGGGCGAGTTCTATGGTATCAAGCCCTCGGGCAAGAAGATCAAGGTCACTTCCATCGGTATCGACCGGGTGGTTGACGGCATGATCACTGAAGGTTGGGGTGAGCTTGATATGTTCGGCATGATGCAGCAGATGGGTGTAATCCCCAGCCCTGGTTCGTAACCTAGTCCATTCGCGAAATAGCGCATACGCCAAACGAGGAAATCAAAATGCCTGTAATCACCATTCGTTTTATCAAGGACGTTGTTGCGACGCCTGAGCAGAAGCGCGAACTGATCATCAAGATGACCGATACGTTTGTCGGCGTGTTAGGCGATGTCGTACGCCCGTTTACGTACTGCATCATCGAAGAGACCCCGGTGGGTGAATGGGGGATTGCTGGTGTGCCGATGCCGGATCTGGAATATCTGATCGGCGAAGAACACGCCCAGGTGATCGCGAAATCGAATAACCTGATGCGCGGCGCGATTGCTCAGATGAAAGCGGCAGCGGCTGATGAAGAAGCGGCGAAAGTCGCAGAACGTGACAAATCTGCCGACGATATGTGGCGCGGCAGTTCGGTCTAGCCCCCATTACTGAACTCGATTTACCTTCCGTGAAGGAGAACGCAATGATTAGCGCGGCTGAAAAGCGTAAATTGATCGAACGCATGTATGACGAGACGAACAAGGGGAACGCCGAGATTCTGTTTGAGGTTCTGGCTCCCAACTTTGTGAGCTATGGCGGCGCGGGCTTCCAGGATCTGCATGGGCCGCAGGCTTTCTATGGACTCTGGCAAACGTTTACCGCTGCGTTCCCCGACCTGCACTTCGAAGTGCAGATCATCGTCGCGGGTGATGATGAATGGGCGGCAGTTCGTGGTATCCAAACGGCAACGCATCTCGGCAACTTCCTCGGCATGGTCCCGGCGACGGGCAACAAGGTCGAATGGACGGGGACGGCGTGCTTCAAATTCGATGAAAACGGCAAGATTGTCGAACGTTGGCAAGACCTCGACAACCTGACGTTGTTCCAGCAGATGGGTGTTATTCCTCCGTTCGGTTCGGCTGGCGGCTGATCCGCATAAACCTAAAGGATAAGAGTCATGACTATTCAACAGAATAAGATCATCATGTACCGCCTGCTCGACGAAGTGTGGAATCAGGGGAAGCTGGAAGTGGTCGACGAAATCATGTCGGCGGATCACACCAGCCCCAGCGCGCCCTTCCTGCCGCCTGGCCCGGAAGGCACGAAGATCATCGTGAGTATGTTCCGCAAGGCGATGCCGGACTATCACTTGAAGGTCGACTTGATCATGGCGGACGAACACAAGGTCGTCGCGCGCTTCACCCAGCATGGAACGCACAGCGGCGAACCCCTCATGGGGATGCCGCCGAGCGGTCGCCGCGCCGAATGGACGGAAATTGCCGTGCTCGAAATCAAAGACGGCAAAATCGTGAAGAGCTGGTATGAAACCGATATGTTGGCGATGGTCAACCAGCTAAATCCGCAAAGCTAATTATGGCATGGCACGGGGGATTTATTCCCCCATATGGCAGTATTTCTGCTATCAAAGGAGCTATAGCCGATGACTCCCCGCGAGATCATTGACAAGTACTACGAGCTGGCGAGTGCCGGGAACTGGAATGCGTGGTGCGATTTGTTCCATGCCGACTATGTGATGGACGAGCAGCTCGCCGGTCGGGTTACCGGGTTGGATAATCTCCGGAACATCATGAGCGGATTCCCGCAAGCCTATAAGAAGTTCGAAAACTCCCCCAAGCAAATTCTCGTCGACGGCAATCAGGGCGCGGTGGTCTCACACATCTCCGCACTGGCCATGAAATACCAGAACGAGCCGATCGAAGCTGAAGCCATGAACTACTTCCAGTTCAAAGACGGCAAGATCATCTATATGGCGAACTTCCACGACTCCAAACCTTTTGCTCCGTTTCTTCGCCAACTCTCAGAGGGGTAGGTTACGTCATGTCGGAAAATACGTTTGATTTCATCGTCGTCGGCGCAGGCGCTGGTGGTGCAGCAGTTGCCAGTCGCCTGAGTGAAGTTCCGAACGCCAAAGTGCTGCTGCTCGAAGCAGGCACGGGGAATATTCCGCAGAACGTGCGCATCCCGGCCGCCTGGCCGACACTGCTGTTCAGTGATATTGACTGGAAATATTCCAGCACGCCGCAAAAAGGTCTGAACGGACGTCAGACGCCGGAACCCCGTGGTCGCGTCGTCGGCGGGTCGAGCAATCTGTATATCATGATGCACATTCGCGGTCATGAGTCGGATTTCGATAACTGGGCCTATAACGGTTGTCCCGGATGGGCGTACAAGGATCTGCTGCCGTTCTTCGCCAAGTCGGAAGATCAGGAAGACGACACGAATCCGACGGGGGGCAAAGGCGGCGCAATTGCGGTTACGAACGCCAAGGATCACAACCCGAATCCGTATTCGGAACGGTTCATCGAAGCCTGTACCGAACTCGGCTTCCCGCAGACCGACGATTTCAACGGCCCCAACATGATCGGGGCAGGCTGGCATCACCTCAACGTGCGCGACGGCAAGCGCCATGCGGCCAACGAAGCCTATATTGAACCGTTTATCGAGAGCCGCCCGAACTGGACACTGAGCCCGAATTCGCTGGCGACCAAGCTGATCATCGAAGGCAACCGCTGCGTTGGCGTGGAATACGTCAAGGACGGCCAGAAGATGACGGCGCGGGCGACGGGCGAAGTCATCGTGACCGGTGGCGCCATCGAATCGCCGAAGCTACTCCTGCTGTCTGGCATTGGCCCGGCGGCGCACCTGAAGCAGCACGGCATCGATGTGGTGGTCGATCTGCCCGGTGTGGGCCAGAACTTCCACAACCACGTCCTCACCGGCATGATTTACGAAACCAAAGATGCGCTCAAGGCGCCAAACCTGCAAATGTCGGAATCGGCGTTGTTCTGCAAGTCGGACCCCGGTTGGGTCGGTCCCGATATCCAGATGGCATTCATCAGCGCGTCGTTTGACATCATTGTCGGTCAGGCAAACCCCAACAGCATCAGCATCCTCCCCGGCGTTGTGCGTCCGCTGTCCCGCGGTTCGGTCTCGCTGGCGAGCGGCAATCCGCAGGATTACCCGCTGGTTGATGCGAACTACCTCGGCGTCCAGTCGGATGCAGATCGCCTCGTCTGGGCGTTCAAACTCGGGCGTGAGATTTTCAACACCAAGACGTTCCGCGAAGTGCTGACGGGCAAGGAACTGCTGCCGCACCCCGAAGAAAGCGTCAAGACTGACGCCGAAATCATGCAGTTTGTCCGCAATAACGCGGCCTCGTACCACCACCAGTCGGGCTCGTGCAAGATGGGCCTCGACAGCATGGCGGTCGTCGATCCGGAACTGCGCGTGTACGGCATCGAAGGTCTGCGCGTGGCGGACGCCGCCGTGTTCCCGCAGGTTCCGTCGGGCAACTGCCACTCCGCGATCCTCGTGGTGGGCGAAAAGTGCGCCGACTTCATCAAGCGGGATCACAACCTACAGTAACCCGCTTCAAGCAGCATCTCGCAAGTGATCTAATGGCGGTTGGTCGTAATTGACCAACCGCCCTTCACGAAAGTAGGGCGCATGAAACTTCAAGGCAAGAAAGTCGGCATTCTCATTGAGAGCGACTTCTACGAAAAAGAGATCTTCTACTACGAGCATCGTTTTCCCGAAGAGGGGATCGAACTGCACTTCCTCTCGCGCTTGTGGGGACAGCCCTATTTGACCTTCAAGGGGCACGAAGAGCACTATCCGTTCGAATGCCACGAGAGCTTTGAAGGCATGGATGATGCGACGCTGCGCAGCTACGACGCGATCATTGTGCCATCCGCGATTGTCTCGGATCGTCTGCGTTACACCGAGGACATCAACAAGCTGTCCCCGGCCGTGCAGTTCATCGAACGAGCGTTTGCCGATAAGAATATCATCAAGGGGATCATCTGCCACGGCAGTTGGCTGATTTCGCCGGTGCCGCACTTGTACCGGGGGCGCAACGTGACCGGACATATCAACTTGCTCGGCGATATTCGCAATATGGGCGCAAACTATGTTGATCAGGATCTGGTGGTCGATGGCGATCTGGTGACGGCGCGTACTGGCGGACACTGCCATCTGCTCGCGCGCCAAATCATCGATATGCTGTACGAAAAAGAAGGGAAAACGGTGCGCTAATGGCTTTCTCACACATTGGACTCAGCTGTCTCGATCCATTGGCCGTTGAGCGCTGGTATACGCAGTATTTCGGCTTCAAGCGGGCGCGGGTCGTCCCGCTCGGCGCGGATCAACTCGTGTTCATTAAATCGGGCGATATGTATCTTGAATTGTTCAAGACGAATGAGACGCGCCCGCTGCCCGCACCGGAAAAAGATGGGTATCCGTTCGAGGGCTTCCGGCATATCGCGTTTCAGGTTGACAGCATCGACGCTGTGTTGGCTGCGCTAGGCGCAGACGCAAAGATCACGCTGGGACCGCTCGACTTTAGCGATTTTATCCCCGGTTGGCGTACTGTCTGGGTTGCCGATCCTGAAGGCAACATTGTCGAAATCACCCAAGGGTATCAGGATCAGGACAATCCACCTGCTCTGGACTAGTCTGCCTGCGAGTAGAGAAAAGGACTATCTGTGAAGATCGATTTTACTTTTTCAGATACGATTGCCGGGTATGTCACCCACTTCAATCGTGTCGAGCGTTCGGTTAAGATCAGCACTTCGGACGGGCGGGAATTTAAGGGCATTCTGACACCCGCAACGTACGCGCGCATTGCGCAGAACCTCGAAGAACCCTATGCGGATGCGACGGGACGCCTCGCTGAACTGCTCACGCCGGGGCAGCTGGTGTACGCGTATGGTGTTTTCTACCCAGATGCCGCCGAGGGCGATTACACCTTCGAAATCAAGTCGATGGTGTTCCCCGGTAATGGCCCCTCTGTCTACCGGCACGAAGAACAGGACTGGTGGATCAAGCAGATTCGCTCCATCGGCCATTCGTACCTGAAGTGGCAGTTCAACCACCCGAAGGACGAAATTGACTTTCGCAACTACCGCACGTTCCTGCACCTGGCGGGCGGCAAAAAGGGCGACTTCCTGCAGGAAACGGATACCGTCTCCCGCCTTGTCTTCGGGTTCGCCTCGGCGTTCCTGCTGACGGGTGAAGATGCATTCCTCGAAGGCGCGGAAAAGGGTACCCAGTATCTGCGCGATCATATGCGCTTCTTTGATGCCGAAGAACAACTCATCTACTGGTATCATGGCGTGCAGGTGAGTGGTGATCAGGAACAGAAGCTGCTCACGTCGGAATTCGGTGACGACTACGACTCGATTCCCGCGTACGAGCAGATTTACGCGCTCGCCGGCCCGATCCAGACGTACCGTGCCAACGGCGACCCGCGCATTCTCGCGGATGCCGAACTGACGGTCAAGCTGTTCGACCGCTTTTACAAGGACGCCGAAAAGGGCGGTTATTTCTCGCACATTGACCCGATTACGCTTGATCCCCGGGCGGAGTCGCTCCAGCATAACCGCGCCAAGAAGAACTGGAACTCAGTTGGCGATCATGCGCCGGCGTACCTGATTAATTTGTACATCGCCACGCACGATCCGAAGTATGCTGATTTCCTCGAAGATACCTTCGACACGATCACAGAACGCTTCCAGGATTACGACAACAGCCCGTTCGTGCAGGAAAAGTTCTACGAGGACTGGAGCTACGACCAGACCTACCTGTGGCAGCAGAATCGCGGTGTTGTCGGTCACAACCTGAAAATTGCGTGGAACCTCACCCGTATGCAGGGTCTGAAGTGGAAAGACAGCTACGCGGAATTCTCGAAGAAGATCGCCGGACTGATGCCGCAGGTCGGCATGGATATTCAGCGTGGCGGTTGGTACGACGTCGTCGAACGTACGGTTCAGCCCGGTCAGCGGTTCCACCGCTACGTGTGGCATGACCGCAAGGCGTGGTGGCAGCAGGAACAAGGCATCCTCGCCTATCTGATCATGTACGGCGTGTACAAGGATGAAGAATACAAGCGGTTGGCGCGCGAATCTGCGGCCTACTACAATTCCTTCTTCCTCGACCACGACGACGGCGCGGTGTACTTCAATACGCTGGCGAACGGTCTGCCGTATCTGCTCGGCAATGAACGTCTGAAGGGCAGCCACTCGATGAGCGGTTACCACTCGATGGAACTGTGCTATCTGGCGGCGGTGTATCAGAACCTGCTAATCAGCAAGCGCGCCATGGACTTCTACTTCAAGCCGTATCCGAAGAGCTTCAAGGATGGCATTCTGCACGTCGAACCCGACATTCTCCCGCCCGGCTCAATCTGCATCGAGTCGGTGGAAATCGACGGCAAGCCCTATACGGACTTCGATTCGGCGGCGCTCACCGTGAAGTTGCCTGAAACGGAAGAACGAGTCAAGATCAAGGTACGAATCGTACCCGTCTAGCTACGGAGACTTTATGGACGTTCAGGTAAAACCGTTTCAGGATGCGACTGTTGTTGAAGTTGTCGGCGATGTCGACGGCAGCACCGCACCCATGCTGCAAGAACATATTTTGGCGGTGGCCCAACCGGGCTGCCGCCTCCTTATCGATATGAGCGGCGTTGGATTTATGTCCAGCGCTGGTTTGCGCGTCATGCTCATTCTGCACCGGACGATCTCCGGCGGGAAAGGTCATGTCGCTCTGGTAGGCTTGTCCGATGACATCAAGGATACGATGTCAGCGACGGGCTTCTTGAAATTCTTCACGACCGCCGAGACGTTGGAAGCAGGCTTGCAAGCGCTAAACAATGGTTGATCGCATAGATATTTACCCAACTCATGTCCACGATGGTTACAAGCTCAGGCCGGGGCAGCCGCTCCCGTTTGGCGCAACCATCGTGCCGGGGGGGATCAACTTCTCCATCTTTTCCAGCCATGCGACGTCGTGCACGCTGGTGCTCTTCGAGAAGGACGCAGATAAGCCGCTGGTCGAAATCCCCTTCCTGGATGAGTTTCGTATCGGCAACGTCTATTCCATGACCGTGTTCGATATTGATTATGAAAATATTGAATACGGGTTTCGCATGGATGGTCCATGGGACCCGAAAAACGGGCATCGCTTCGACAAGACGAAGATCCTGATGGATCCGTACGCCCGAGTGATCGGCGGACGCGATACGTGGGGTGTGCAACCCGATTGGAACAACCTCTACCAGCATCGCGCGCGTCCCGTCTTGAATGATTTTGATTGGGAGCACGATAAGCCGCTGGAAACGTCGATCGAAGACCTCGTGATCTACGAGATGCACGTCCGGTCGTTCACCAAGGATACGTCGTCGCAGGTGGACGCGACACCCGGCACGTTTGCGGCGATGATCGAGAAGATCCCCTATCTGAAGTCGCTTGGTGTCAACTGCGTGGAACTGCTGCCCGTCTACGAGTTCGATGAATTTGAAGACAGCCGCAAGAGCCCGATCACCGGAGAGATGCTTTATCAGTACTGGGGCTACAGCACCGTCGGTTTCTTCGCGCCGAAAGCGGGCTACGCAGCAACCGGCAAGTACGGCATGCAGGTCGACGAGTTCAAGAACCTCGTCAAGGAATTGCACGCCAACGGTATCGAGGTCATGCTCGATGTGGTGTTTAATCACACGGCCGAAGGCAACGAAAACGGCTTGTATGTTTCTTTCCGCGGCATCGACAACAAAATCTACTACATGTTGACGCCGGATGGCTACTACTTCAATTTCAGCGGTACAGGCAACACGCTCAACTGCAACAATCCGATTGTGCGCAACATGGTGCTCGACTGCCTGCGCTACTGGGCAGCGGAATATCATATCGATGGCTTCCGGTTTGATCTCGCCGCGATTCTGGGGCGCGATCAGAACGGCGCTCCGTTGCTGAACCCACCGCTGCTCGAACAGCTCGCGCATGACCCGATCCTCGCCAAGTGCAAGTTGATCGCGGAAGCATGGGACGCGGGGGGCTTATACCAAGTTGGGTCGTTCCCGGCCTACGGCCGCTGGGCCGAATGGAATGGTAAGTTCCGCGATGCTGTGCGCCGCTTTGTCAAAGGCGACGATGGGCTGGTGGGTGAGATGGCGTGGCGCGTTCAAGGGTCCCCTGATCTCTACGCGACACGTGGCCCGACCGCCTCGATCAACTTCATCACCGCGCACGATGGCTTCACTCTGATGGATCTCGTATCGTACAACGATAAGCACAACGAGGCGAACGGGTGGAATAACTCCGACGGTGCGAACGATAACAACAGTTGGAATTGTGGTCACGAAGGAGATACCGACGATTTGGGGATCACGCAGATGCGGCATCGCCAGATGAAGAACTTTGCCACGATCCTGATGGTGAGTCAGGGCGTGCCGATGATTCTGATGGGTGATGAAGTCGGGCGCACGCAAAATGGCAACAACAACACGTACTGCCAGGATAATATCCTCAACTGGTTCGACTGGAATCTGGTGGACAAGAACGCTGATCTACTCCAGTTTTTCCAGAAGGTGATCGCGTTCCGACGGTCGCACCCGGTTTTGCGCAGTCGCACCCATTTTGCCCATTCCGATTATGTGGGCAGCGGTATTCCCGACATCAGCTTCCACGGGACAGAAGCGTGGCGTCCCGATTGGTCGGGCAGCAATCAACACACGCTGGCGTTCATGCTGTCAGGCGATCACGCCAAAGGCGGCAAAGTGCATGACGATCATATTTATGTGGCGATTAACACCTACTGGGATGCACTGAGCTATGGGCTCCCGCAGCTTCCGCGCGGCAAACGCTGGCATATGGCGATCAATACCTCAATGCAGGCGGGCGAAGATATCTGGGTTCCGGGCAAAGAACCGCTGCTGGGCGATCAAGGTCATGTGTGGGTCGGCAATCGTTCCGTCATCGTCTTGGTAGGTCGCTAACTCAAAGGAGAATGTGAGCAATGGCTTTTGA
>CALKIA010000151.1 GCA_937988705.1 uncultured Chloroflexota bacterium
GCCCGGCGAGGTGCATAAAACTGCGGCGAGATACTTGAGTCATCGGCAATCTCCTCTGTATTGCAGTCATACACACTGACTTTACACAGGGGTTATGCCGCAGATTTGACGCAGTTGTGACGGTTTGGTTACATTTTTCGCGTGGGGAACGGTTAACAACGAATACTGTCCCCTTGCTGCAATCCATGAACCGATTGCAGCAAGGGAGAAAGTGTTTTGTCTGGGGCGCTAAGTGCTGGGGGGATGTTTCTCAACTTCAGAGACCCGGTTGCGTTCAGCCGAATGGACAAGCCATTGCAGCTGCGCTACACCACCTTAACGGTGTTCGTGAGCGTACCGACGCCATCAATCGTCACACGCACTACATCGCCCGCTCCCAGACTGAAGTCGCTGCCGGGGACAATCCCCGTACCCGTCAGCAGGCAAACTCCGTCAGGATAGCTCGTGCTGCGTCCCAACCAACTCACCAGCTCGTCAGCACGGCGATGAATCCGCTCGGTCGTGATCGTACCCTGCACGACCACCTGACCGCCCCGCTCGATCTCAATGCTGATGCTGACGCTTGGCCATGCGTTGAGTTCGCCCAGTACAATCTGCGGGCCTAAAGCGCACGACGCCGTATAAACCTTCGCCTGTGGCAGATACAGCGGATTCGCGCCTTCGATATCCCGACTGCTCATATCATTGCCCGCCGTGTAGCCGACAATTTCCAAGGCGGAGTTCATCACCAGCGTGAGTTCCGGCTCCGGCACGTTCCACGCGGAGTCAGCACGGATGCCCACCTCGCCCAGCGGCCCAACCACCCAGCCACCGCGGGCCTTGAAAAATAGTTCCGGGCGCTCGGCGGCGTACACCCGCGCATAGATATCGCCGCCATCGACGGCCTCTTCCTGCCGCGCCGCACGGCTGCGCTCATAGGTGACCCCCGCCGCCCACACATCCTGATCATCGATGGGCGCCAGCAAGTGGCGGACAGTGGGAGTCGGCGGTTTCAGCAGCGACTCGAACGGGAAAGGCTGTGCCGCTGCCGCCGCCGCTCGCAGCTCCTCGATCGCCGCCGAGACGCGCCCGACGCTGGTCGTCAGCCAGGCTGTGAGTGATGGATAGTGTTCGTGAACATCATAGACCTCATCGCCCAGGCGCACGCCGACGCGCACGCCCAACCCCGGATCGTAAAACCGCAATAGTGCAATCATGCTCAACTCCTGTTCATAGGCGCAGTCATTTCCCCGTGCCATGCGGCGCAGCGAATCAGGCGATTCGTTTGACCGCGCGCGGCACTCTGTCCATACTATAGACATCATCCCGTGAAAAATAAAAAGGTTTGCCCTATGGACGTATCAGCCGCCTCAACGACCGCGCAGCGTGTACCGCCTTACCATCCGTATCCGGTGACGGTCGATGAATACGTGCGCTTCCGGCGCGACGGTTTTCTGGTCGTCAAAGGGCTGATCTCCCGCTCAGAAGTGGATGAGATCAACGCGCACACCGAGGCGATCATGAACGGTGATGTGCGCGTCCCCGGTCTGCCCGCCGCTGATCAATCGCTGCCGCTGACCGAACGGCGCAAAGCGTGGGAGCGGCTGCACATGGCGCACCGCGTGCTGGCCTTGCACGAGCGCTTCCTGCTGCATCCGCGCATCATCGACGTGCTGGAAGCGTTGATCGGCCCGGATGTGCTGGCGCTGCAAACCATGTTGTTCTTCAAACAACCGGGACAAGCGGGACAAGGCTATCATCAGGACGCTTATTACATCCCAACGCAGCCCGATACCCTGTGCGGCGCATGGCTGGCACTCGACCCCGCGACCGAAGAGAACGGCTGCCTGTGGATGACAGTTGGCTCACAGCACGAGCCGATTTACCCGGATGGCGATGTTCAGCGCCCCGCCGACCGTCTGCTGGACGACATCGATATCATCTGCAACGCCAGCCACCCGGATACAACCAAGAATACGCTCTCCAAAATTGCGGCGAAGTGCCCCGGCGCGGAAGTCAAAGTCGAAGCCGAACCGGGCGATGTGGTGTTCTTCGGCGGACATGTTCTGCACCGTTCGCACGCCAACCACGCGACCTATTCCCGTCGCGCATTTGTCGGTCACTACTGCAACGCCCGATCGCGCGTGCCATGGAATCATGGCCAGCCGTATGAGGGCGACAACGCGAATCATCTGCACATTCTGGCCCGCGGCACGACGCACCTACCGTACGCCCAACCCAAATTTGGAACGCTGTGCGCCGCCAACGCGCCCGAACTGTACGGTCAACGCATTTTCGATCAAAAGCCGCATTCGATGATGGGCGACGACAACGGCTTTATGATCACCGAACCGCACGGCGACCCCGAGCACGATGAGTAGCGGTCGGCCAACTAGCTGGTACGTTGGCACCCGGTAATTTGAGCGCGGAGGGCGAAAGCGGTGGGTGGCGCACGGGTGCAGCGGAAAGCAGGCAGCCCCGTAATAATCCCCCAATAACTGGCACTTTCGGCATAGTTTCGCTTTTCTAAACGGTGTACCACGTGAACTCTGCCTATACTTAGGGTGAGCGTTTTTCTAACTCCAAGGAGCCCTTTGCGCATGAAGTTTCTGAAACTGCTAACCCTTGTCCTTATCATCGTGTTGTTGGCGGTGACCGCCGTGAGTGCCCAGAAAGACGAGCCTGCTACCGGCGAAGGTATCACCCTTCCAATTTTGCTCGATGGTGATACTTACTCAGGTGAATTCGACGGTCTGATCACGGGTCAACTGCTGGCATTCAATGGCAGCGAAGGCGACAGCGTCACCATCAGCATGGTGCCGACGGGCGACGACAGCGCCCTCGACCCGCTGATTGTGCTTCTGGGTCAGGCTGGTGAAGTGCTGGCGTCCGATGATGACAGTGGCGATGTTCCTCTGTCGTCCCTCATTGAGGACTTCGAACTCCCCTATGATGGCAGCTACTATATCGTCGCAACCACCTACACCAATCTAAACAATGAAGAAGAACTGTTTGACCCGCGCGCTTACGACGTCTCGCTGACGGGCAACACTGAACCCACCGACCTCGAAGGCTATGAGGAAAACACGGTGTTCTTCCTGCGCGGAGTTCTGGAAGTGGGCAGCGCATCGGATGGCGAATTGCTGGCCACTGAACCTGTCTATTTCATCACGTTTGAAGGCGTAGAAGGCCAGTCGCTTGATATTACGCTCGACAGTGATGATTTCGACCCGCTCCTCTACGTCTTCGACCCGAACGGCGCGCGCATCGGCGTGAACGATGACGAGGATGGTCTGAACTCGGCTTTGTCTGGTCTGGAACTGCCGCAGACCGGTACCTACCTGCTCTTCGTCACCAGCTACGGTTATGATGACGCCGCCGAATTCGATTTCGACGCCAGTGGCGTGTTCACCTTGGGAATTCAGGAAAGCTAAGCACTTCATCGCGATGGGAGTGGAGCGTGCTCCACTCCCATTCCCGCTGTCCCCGTTTCACTATCCTGCTATATGCATAACCGTCACATACTCTTTTGAATTGGTCTGCGCCTGCCGCCGTTGACGACCCACGCTGTATGTTCTCGGTCAAATAATCTTTCAGGCAAAATCCATATATGAAATATTCTCAATTACTCATTAGAATATGAAAAAATGATTAGTAAGATCATGTTGGTCCTTGGAGTGTCTATGCCGTTGTTCGAGCTCAACCCAAAACGCTGGCGCCAGCTCTCAATCAAACTCACAGCCCCTTCGGCGGATCTCCTCATTGAAGAGCAACGCCATCAGGCACGAACACTGGCCACTCTGTCGCTCGCGCTGATCATTGCACTCGGCATCATCGCGCCCATCTGGATCATCTCGGCTCCCGATTTTGTCACTACACGACCGATCTCCCTCAGTTTACTGCTGGCCTTTGCCGCCAGCTATGGGTTGAGTCGGTCACGCCACTACACGTGCGGGGCGGTTCTTCTCGTAATCGCCCTCTTCACGATGGTCGGATCTTCACTGATCACAGCCCCCGGCCCGATGGTCGAAAAAATGACGGTGCTGAATTTTCTGGTCTTCGCAGTGCTGGTCACGAGTCTCTTTCTGAGTCGGGTTGCCACAGCTTCGGTGACAATGGCCTGCCTCATCCTAATCACCAGCTTCTTCTTCGTCCCGGACGTCGCGTTTGGCTATACGTATGCCTACCTCGTGTTTTTCAGCCTGTTGACCGTCATTGGTTGGGTCACCATCGGCAGAGGTCAGCGGAATCGCCAGCGGTTGGCTCGCAGTGAAGAACTCTATCGTAGTGCCATCGAAGCCAGTCTCGATGCCTTCTTTGTACTGAAAAGTGTCCGCGATGCGCATGGGCTGATCGTCGACTTTCAGGTCGTTGAGGCAAACGAAAACGCCGTACGCCAAATTGCGCTGCCGCGCACCACGTTGATCGGCGGACGACTCACTCAACTGTTGTCCGCGTACTACCACAGTTTTCTTGAGCAGTACAAACACGTCGTGTTAACGGGCGAACCGCTGGCTCAGGATTATCATGTCCCCGAAGGCTCTGTGTCACCGGGCTGGTATCACCAACAGGTTGTCAAAGTGGGAGATGGCATCGCCGTAGTGAATCGCGACATCACGGTAGACAAGCAAGCCCACGAGGCCGTACGCCACAGTGAGACTAATCTCCGCACCCTGTTCAACAGCATCGACGACTTCATCTTTGTGCTGGATATGCAAGGCAATATTCTGGAAGTGAATCAGACCGTGGTGCAGCGCTTGGGCTACACCCCTGAGGAACTGATCAATTACTCCGTGCTAGCGATTCACCCGGAAGTACGCCGTGAAGAAGCGGCTCACATCGTTGCTGATATGCTGGCCGGCACACGCCAATACTGTCCGGTGCCCATCGAGACCAAATCCCATGAATTGATCCCGGTAGAAACGTATATCACGCCGGGGTTATGGAATGGGCAACCCGCGTTGTTTAGCGTCACCAAAGATATCTCCGCCCTCCGCCTATCCGAAGAGAAATTCGCCGCCGCCTTTGATGCGAATCCGGCGATCGCCAGTTTGATCAAGGTTGAAACCGGCGAATATGTCGAGGTTAATCGCACGTTCTGCACAAAACTTGGCTTTACTCTGGAAGAAGTCATTGGCAAGAAGTCGACCGACCTCGTACGGCTCGACCCGCACTGCCAGCAGATGATCATCGATAAGCTGAAACACGATGGCTATGTACGGGACGAAGAAGTGGTCATCTACGCCCGGGATGGCAGCCCGATTTCCGTCCTGCTATCAGCACAGATTCTCAATCTGCACGGTACGGCCTACAATTTCACGACGGCCATTGATATCACGGAACGCAAACGGGTCGAAGAAGCTTTGCAGGACAGTTATACACGTTATCTGGCCCTGCTGAACGCGATTCCGGATCTCGTCTTCCGTTATCAACGCGATGGCACCTATCTGGATTATCATGCGGGCAATCCCCATGATATGCTCATGTCGCCTGAGGAATTTATGGGGCGGAACATGGCCGACGTGCTCCCGCCGGACATCGTCGCCCACCATATGCACTTTGTCGAGCGGCTCTATGCCACGGGACAGGAGCAGGTTTTCCAGTATGCGCTTCCTATCAAGGGAACGATCCAGAATTTCGAAGCGCGCATGGTGATCAATGGGCACGATGAAGTGCTGTCCATTATTCGCAATATCACCGAATTGAAGCGCGCTCAAGAAAATGAATTTGAGCTTGCGCTGGAACGCGAGCGGCGGCACCTCCTGACCTGCTTCATCAAGGATGCCACACATGAATTTCGGACACCGTTGGCAACCATTAGTTCTAGCGCCTATCTGCTTACCCGCTCCGATGATCCCCAACAACGGCTCGAAAAGAAAGAGCAAATCGAGACGGAAATTGAGCGCATCATCCGCTTGATCGACATGCTAATCCTTATGACCAAACTGGAGAACATGGAAGCACTGATTCTGGAAGCGGTCGATGTAAACGCTGCGCTCGATTACCTCTGTGCCGGACGCCGCAAGTCAGACAGAAATCAGCCCACATTCCACTGTGATTTTCAGCCCAATCTACCGGCGATAGCGGGGAGCAGCATCTATCTCGAACACGCCTTTCGGCAGCTTCTGGAAAACGCTAACCGCTTTTCACCCGCCAACGGCGAGATTCACGTGCGCACCCGACGGGAAGCTGATCACGTCCGGATTGAAATCAGCGATACAGGCGCGGGTATCGCGTCAGATCACCTGCCCCATATTTTCAAAACGTTCTGGCGTCAGGACGATGCCCACAGCACACCGGGTTTTGGGTTGGGCCTGCCGATTGCGCACAAGATCGTGCAGCTGCACAACGGTAGAATCGAGGTCGAGAGTGTCGTCGGTCAGGGCACAACCTTCGCCATCGTGTTACCTACCGCCACCCATCACCTCCAGCTGTCTGCCTCATAAGTGGGCCGGCGTCGGCCTGATTGCTGGCATAGGTCTGGGTTGAGCCGCGCTTCGACAGCGCTTGAACTGCATGAGGGGACAATCACCCGCGCGCGTCAGGTGGAGGTGGAGACAACTTTTACGGTGACGCTGCCGACCACCGCCGATCATCCACAAACCGTCTAGTTCAACCCGAGTCAGCCATGCAGCCCGGCTCGGCCTGAACAGTGTTCAGGCCGAGCCGGATTCCTTTCAGAGTTAGCGCCTATGAGTCGGTCGCTTGAGCGTTCACATACTCCACAGCGGCGGTGTAGCGCGTATTGACGTGCTCGATCAAGGTCGTGAGCGATGATTCAAACGCTGCCGCTGAATCTAGCTGTGGATCTGCCGGTTGGCCGCCTGTGCCGAGCACATACGGCGCGATCAGATCGTGCAGTTCTTGATAGCGCGCAGCCATCTGCGGCGGCTCAAACGCGCCGTTGACCGTCGCTTCGACATAGCTCACATACAACGTCTGATACTCCGGATCATCCATCAGAAAGCGGATGAGCGGCCACTCCTCACCGAAGCTGGCGAGATCCAGCGCACCATTCCCATTACGTCGCCCAAAACCACCGCCACCGCTTAAGGCTTCGTTGTTATCCCACGGAATCCACGCAAGCTGGCCCGTCATCGGGTCGTGGTACAGGTAGAAGTTGTGCGACATCGTGCCATACGTGTCCCAGTTCTGGATCACGGTGTTGACCGCCAGCCACTGCATGAACCCGTCCGCGTTGAACACGGTTTCGAGGTTGGCGCGCCACGTCGCCGGATCGGTCAGGCGTGTGCCCTCATGGAGGGCCGTATAGAGTGCCAGCACATCGCTGTAATCGGCGGCTTCCTCGTTCGTCTCTTTGTCAAAATCTTCCTCGGCGAACGTCCCGAGCGCAAAGGTCGCGGCGCTGCCTTCCGGCTTGTACAGATTGCCGCTGTCATCCGCAAACTGCGTCTCGATCACGGTATCGTCGATCATTTCGACGCCGGTATACAGCCCTAAATAGACCGGCCCCGTGCCGTAATCGACGTACACCGCATAGAAAGCCGTATGCGCTGAGGGGATGCCGGCCTCGCGGAAGATGTCCGCGGCGACGCGCTCGTGTAAATACGAACCGTCCCGAAAATTGCTGGAGAAGCTCAGCGCTTTGAAGCCATAGAAACGCTGGTTGTCGATTTCGGGATACGTATCCTCAAACTGGTCAAAATCCAGCCGGAACGGTAATTTCAGGCTGCCCTCACCCCACGAGCCGCTGAGGCTGGAATTGCCTTTGTAGCGCATCCCGACATTGGTCCAGGTCTGCCCCTCAAACTCGACATCCACCGCCACCCAGATCGGATTCTCAGTGGGGAACATGGCGCCGATGTTCGCGTCACCGCCACCGGGTCTTCTGCCACCGCCACCCGCGGGCGGTTGGCCAGCACCCGGCCCACCACCTTGACCGCCCGGCCCCATTCCTCCCGGACCGCCACCGCTGCGCGTTCCAAATTCGCCATAGAGTGTGGTCATATCGGCCTGCATGGCCTGCCAGTTGTCCGGGGAGATCGTAAGCGTAAGAGTGTTGACTTGCGCTTCCGGAAACACCACTGCGTAATCGGGGTCGGTGTCGTTCCCGTGGGAATATTCATCCCACCCGTTGGGACGCTCGGCTTGAGCGCCAACCCTGCTCACACTCAGCACGCCGGTTAGGGCCATCAGCGTCAGCAAAATCAACGCAAATCGGTGTCGTCTCATGGGTTTATCCTCTGCTCACTCTACATATTGTCGCTCATTACCCGGGGTGAATCGTAGTTAGTCGTCATCGCCAATCGCGATGGGATCAACCGGAAACGTGACCAATCCAGTGGCGACCGCAGCGGCATCATAGAACACCGTGATGCGTGCCGTATCGCGCAGAAAGTTCATCTGTCCGACTTCAATCCGCTTGATCGGCAGCCCGGTGCGCATCCGTAAGTCCTCCAGCAGCAGCGGCCAGTTTTCGGGACGCACCAATTCAATGCGCTCGTAGACGATCGTCTTGCGCGCTTCGTAGTGAAAGCCCCAACCCTGTTCCAGAACGAACAGGACGGCAATTGTCGCACCATTCACGACGGCGAATTCCCCGTAGGCCGCACTTTTGAGCAGCAGCGAGTTCAGCACGGGCAGCGCTATCAGCGTAAACAGATAAGTCATCTCACGGATCGGCATGGTGTCGGTGCGGTAGCGCAGAATCGAGAAGATGCCGAACATCCCGAAGCCCACACCGATGCTGATATTCGAGTCCGTCAGCAGGCCGATCACGAAAAAGATCACCGTATTGAAGGCGAAGAACGTGAAGACAAAGTGCTTGTCACGCTGGCGCGGGTAGTAGATGAAGCGGACGATGATGAGGGCAATGACGAAATTCAAGCCAAAACCGGCTAGGAGTTCAGTGAATGAATTCATGATTCAGTTCTTCCTGCATGATCTTCTGTACGTGGTGAATTTGCGCCTTGAAGTTATTGAGCTTCACATCGCTGTAGAGCGAGTACACGCCGGCGGTGTACTTGCTAAAGCCAGACGGTCGCACGCCGAGGCGCTTCATCTGCTGGATAAAATCGGACTGCTGCGAACGGTGCTCCTGCTTGACTTCGGCAATTGCGAGGCCGGGCAAAGCGCTCACCGTACCGTCCCACCGGAAGGACACGTTCAGATCGAGAGTCAGACGCTCAGCCCGCTGCATGCCGACGAGCGTCACCCGCACATAGTCGTTCCACAATTTCGGCTCAAATGCCGCCGCGTGAAACGGTGTATATTCGTCGACGAAGTCGTCTAACTGCCCCGGAATGTTGGTCACGATATCCGGGATGGCGAGGCGCGACTTCACCGTGCGTTCGCGATTCGTCTTATGTTTGATCTCGAAGAAGGCGAGATTCGATTCCACGTACTTGCGCGCGCGCACCTTGTACCGTGAGCCGTAGCCGTTGTGGTGCTGCTGATACAGAGTGAAGTCCGGCGTATCGAAATACACGGTCTGATAGTGATTTAGCCGCACACCTTGGATATCCAACACCCGGTAACTGCGGGTGAGCAGCTGCAGCGCCACGCTGAGCTGGCTGACCCCGAGGACATATTTCGTTTCCATGCGGTCAAGCAGCGCAACGTTTGTCATTTCCGCCAGCGTGATTGGCTGGAACTGCGCGATCACCGGGCGGAGGTGTGCTGTCATGTGTGTTACCTTACTGTTTGATTTTGGTACAGTGGTATAGGCAGCAATCATCGTGTTTCCCCACATCCGTCCGCTCATCACGAACGGCGTACATCAGTCAGTTGTGCGTTGATGTTTAAAGAATAGTGAAGAGATGTGTGGATCTTGTGTAGTTTTACTTAATCATTTGTAAAACTTACGATCCATTGTGAGGGGAAACAGCGATTCAAAGGCTTAACATCTGGCGCGGCGATTGTGGAGCAGAGGGGTGCACGGTTGTGCACCTCTCTGCTCTAGATTCAGCGCATGTAGGGTGACTCAGCTTCCGCACGCGTACAGCGTGCCACTCGGCGACGAGACGTCCGTGTCCGGGGTGCAGTTTGCATAGTTTTAAGTCAGCCTGAACAACTTCTACATATCTGCGGGCTACCTTTGAGGGGTAATGAGCGTAGGCTGCCGCACCTCTACATCCACATGTCGGGTTGCGCGTCTGATCAAAGGAGAAGCACATGCAGGTCAAACGGAAATTTCTCGGGGTGATCGCTGCGATGTTCGCGCTGTCACTCCTGACAGTTGTCTATGGAATCGCGGTGCAGCCCGCCGCGTCGGTCAGCGCGCAGGAACCAGTAGACCTCGTCGCGGTGCACACTAACGCTGAGGATTACATCTGGGACAGCGCCGCCGTGACCACCATTGCCCTGAGCGACAGCGGCAGCACGGTGACCGGTGCCGGCGCGACCATCAGCGGCAGCATCGTAACGATTACAACCGCCGGGAATTACAGTCTCAGCGGCACACTCACCGCTGGGCAGATCGTTGTGGATACCGACGATGAAGCCCTCGTTCGTGTGATCCTCAATGGCGTGAACATCAGCAGCACGACGAGCGCGCCGATCTTCATCGCCAACGCCGAGGAAACCATGATCGTTCTCGCGGACAACAGCGCGAATGTCGTCTCGGATGCGGCAAACTACGTGTACGCTTCAGCGGAAGAAGACGAGCCTAACGCGGCGATCTTCAGCAAGAGCAATCTCACGATCTACGGGAACGGTACGCTGACCGTCAATGCCAATTTCAACGATGGCATCACCAGCAAAGATGGACTGGTCATCACCAGCGGCACGATCACCGTGAATGCGGTCGATGACGGCGTGCGGGGCAAAGATTACCTCGTAGTCGAAAACGGGTCGCTCACAGTGAATGCAGGCGGCGATGCGCTGAAGTCGGATAACGAGGAAGACGCCGGCACGGGTTACCTCTCGATTGTGAACGGCACCATCTCGGTGAATGCGGGCGGCGATGCGCTGTCCGCCGTGACTAATGTCATGATCGCCGATGGGCAGTTTGCGCTCGTGTCGGGCGGTGGCAGCGCCTACACCGTTGCGGCGGACAGCTCGGCAAAGGGCATCAAGGCGGATGTGAGCGTCCAGATCGACGGCGGCACGTTCACCGTCAACTCAGCGGATGATGCGCTGCATTCGAACGGGACGATCACCGTGAATGGCGGGGTGCTCACGATTGCGGCGAACGACGACGGCATCCATGCCGACGCAGCCGTGACCATCAATGGCGGCGACATCAACATCACCGACTCGTATGAAGGCATCGAAAGCGGCGTGATCACGCTCAACGGCGGCACAGTCCACCTGATTTCCAGTGATGATGGCGTGAACGTTTCCAGCGGGAACGGCGGCATGATGATGGGCGGTCAGGTCACAGCCACGGACTACGTGCTCCACATCAACGGCGGCTATCTCTATATGGACGCGAACGGCGACGGCCTCGACTCCAATGGCGCGATTGAAATGACCGGCGGTGTAGTCGTGGTCAACGGCCCGACCGAGCAGATGAATGGGTCGGTGGACTATGACGCGTGGTTCACGATGACGGGCGGCTGGCTCGTCACCGCGGGCAGCTCCGGCATGGCCGAAGCGCCGGATACGAGCTCCACGCAGGCGTCGGTGTTGATCAACTTTACGACGATGCAGGCAGCAGGTACGCTGATCAACATTGCGAGCAGCGATGGCACGAACGTCCTGACCTTCGCGCCAACCAAGCAGTACCAGTCGATCACCTTCTCGTCGCCGGAACTGACGCAGGGCGCAACCTACACGGTGTCGCTCGGTGGCAGCGCGGATGGGACGGCGACGGACGGGGTATACAGTGGCGGCAGCTACAGCGGTGGCATGGAGTACGGAAGCTTCACAGTGTCGAGCGTGGTCACGATGCTGGGTAACGCGGGCGGTTTTGGCGGTGGTCGGGGTGGCCGGGGTGGCGGGCGACCGTAAGCAAGCGCACAGCACACGCTGATAGTTGAGCACAGAGGCGACCAGTTTGGTCGCCTCTTTTTGCAGATCACCGACTGACCGTATAGCTCAAAGCTGCTCGACCTGCAGCCCGAAAACCCCCGCGATCATCTGAATATCGACCAGATTGTGCCCCCTCAGCAGCAGATAGTGATGCGACGAGAGATTGTTCATCAGGCGATGGCCGTCCGGCACTTTGAGCACCGCGCCGTTGACGCAGTCGGAGCCGGGATACTGTGCATACCCGGTTAGCTCGCCCTGCACGACCGACAGCCGATCAAACGAGGAGCTCAGCTTCGCCAGCGTAATCGCACCGACAGGCAGGCGTGCATCAATTGCGGTGGCGTTGTCGTCGACAATGCCGAGCACCTTCGTGCGCAGTGTCCACTCCTCGGCGAACGAGGTCGGTAGTACGCCGAGGTAGCCGCAGTGCGCCACCAGAATGTGATTTTCCGGCTCGTCTAGCACCGGAAAATTCGGAATGCGTTCGTGCTTGAGCGCCGCCTGCCCCATCAGAAACGGATACAGATTGGTCATCATGATCGGCGTGCTGAGTGACTTGTGCAGGATGTATTTCGTCAGCATCGAGATCGTGTCGCCCTCACAGCCCCAGATCAATCCCTTCTCCTCATAGAGCATATTCCACGCGAGGCAGGGAGTTGTGTCCGAGAAATGCGACTCGTTGAGGCAGTTGATGCCCACGCCGCCAATCGTCACATCATGTTCAACTTCCCGCTTGAGCGCAATATACATCTTCAAGGCGCTGAGCAGCGCTCGGCGGGGCATCTCACCGATGTGCAGACGTGACTGCCACTGCGCCCACACGGCCTCGGCTTCATCATCGGGGATCAGCTTGGCTGCCGCGCCAAACTCCTTAAAGCTCTTCTTCACGATGGTGATGCCAAATTTCTCAAACATGCGCTGGGTGGCTTCATTTTCCCACCAGTAGAAGCGCTTGAAGATCGTCGGCTGGAAGCCCGCGCCGGGGTTATCTTGAAACACGAGGAACTTGGTCGAGTGCAGCTCGCGTTTGACTTGCAGTGCGCGACAAATTTTGCGCGTCTGCTCGATAGAATAGGGCGCGATGGTTTCAATGCCTTCCGCGCGCAGATAGCTGCGGATTTCCCAGTCCCACATCGACATCGTGCCGAATTCGGATGTGATGATCAGGCGCGGTAGTGAGAGCGCGCGCATGTCCTCCACTTGGCGGTAGGCATCGCCGAGCATTTGCGGAAACACCACGGCGTCCGCTTCGGGCAGCGCCGACCCCAACGGGACGGGATCGAGGATCTCCGCCTCGTCAAACAGTAGGGTTTTCAGGGCTGCAAACTGCTTATCAAAATCAGCATCTTTACCAGACTGAAAATAAACCGGAACGAGACGTGCTTTCATGATCAAAGACTACTTTCTATAGTTTTGGACGCCGAACAGCGGTTGAGCCACGCACCACCAGATGCGTTGGTAACTGAATATGCTCTGCGGGCAGCTCCGGGTCGTCGATCCGGGCCAGCAGCATGCGGGCGGCAGCCGCGCCTAGCTCGTACAGCGGTTGATGGACGGTGGTCAGCTGGCGATACTCCAGACCAGACTGCGGAATATCGTCAAACCCGACGACGGAGACATCCCGCGGCACGTCAAAGCCGACGGCGCGCAGTATCTCCTGTACGCGAAACGCGACCGGATCGCTGCTGGTGAGCACGGCGGTCGGCGGGTCGTCCAGCGCCAAGAGGCCTTCCAGTAAAACGCGCGGATCAGGTTTCACAAAATTATCCGCTTGCACCAGCGTCGGATCATACGGCACGCCGTAAGCATCCAGCGCCGCGCGATACCCTTTGAGACGCTCGACGCCGGAGGTGATATCTGGCGTATCGGTCACGAACGCGATCCGCCGATGCCCCAACTCCAACAGGTGCTGCGTCGCGTCGTACGCTCCTTGCTGGTTCGTTGTCCCAACCGACGGGCCAAGGCGCGCATCCTCCCCATCCACGTCCACCAGCACATAGGGAAAGCGCAGCTCATCCAGACGGTCGAGATATTCTTCGCGGCCAATCGGCACGACCAGCAGGAGTCCATCGGCGTGGCGCTGCGTGATCGTTGACACATACTCGGCTTCTTTCCCGCGACGGCGATGAGTCGTATGCACTACGAGATCGTAACTCGCCTGCTCCAACTGTTCCTCGATACCGCGAATGATTTCGCCAATGTACTCGTTGCCCAACGCATGCACGAGCAGTCCGATCACCTGAGAGCGTGTCATCCCCGCCAACCGCCGTGCGCTCTCGTTGGGGATATAACCCAGCGCTTCCATTTGGGCCAATACGCGCGCCCGCGTCTCCGCGCTGATGCGCCCCGTATTGTTGACTACGCGTGACACCGTCGCCGATGACACTCCGGCGGCTTTGGCAATGTCAAAAATGGTGATGGCTGCTTTTCGATTGGTGCGCTTCACGGCGTTACTCCAGGTTCGCGGTTGATGTGTCCAGTTCGCCTAATTGTGCCTGACTTGACAGCCTCCACGAAGCATGTTAGCGTTTGAGCAAGCGCTTGCTCACGATGATGGCAACTCTAACATACGTCGGCGGCGGGAGCAAATTTACCGAACATGCTGTGTTCGGTCAGCTGTGCTGACCAACGAGCGCGATCGAACCCTCCAACTTATTGAAAGACGGCTTTTATGGACAAGAGTTTGCGTGTCGGAATTATTGGCGCGGGACGGATTGCCGAATTAGGTCATTTGCCCGGCTACCAGCGCGCTGGAGCACAGGTGGTCGCCCTGTGCGGCACGGATGCCGAGAACTTACAGCGTTTAGGCAGGGCCTTTGGAGTTGAACGGTGTACTACCGACTGGCACAGTATGCTGGCGGCGGGCGGGTTGGATGCCGTGAGCATTTGCACACCGCCCGCCCTGCACGCCGAAATGGCAATTGCCTGTGCACAGCATGGGTATCACGTGCTGGTTGAAAAGCCCATGGCGACCTCACTGACAGACTGTCATCAGATGATCGCCGCGGCGGGCTCCGCCAACGTCCTGCTCATGGTGGCGCATAACCAACGCTTTTCTGAACGCCACCGCATCGCTAAAGAGATCCTCGACTCCGGTCGCTTAGGCCGCCCCTACGCCGTGCACGGCGCCTTCGCCCACGGCGGCCCGGAAAACTGGAGTCCCAACCAGACATGGTACTTTGACGGACGCGCGCCGCGTTTTGGTGTCATGGCCGATCTCGGTTCGCACAAGATCGACCTGCTGCGCTGGCTCCTGCAGCAGGAAGTCACCGAGCTGAGTGCCTTCGATACGACGTTCGAGAAGGCGACAACCGTTGACGATACGGCCGTGCTGGCGCTGCGTTTCAGCGGCGGGACGCTCGCCACTCTCTATGTCGGCTGGACGCACCGACCGGACTACGTCGATCACCTCACCATCCAGTGTGAGCGCGGTACGCTCTTCATCCCGACCGACGCCGCCCAACCGGTACGCCTGCTGGAAAGCAGCGCCGACGGCGCGACGGTCGAAACGACCTTCCCGTTCGGGTCGGAAGATGGTGCAGGCTGGTGGGCGACCGTTGCTGCGTTCGTCGCGGCGGTCACGCACCGGCACCCTTCGCCGATTTCCGGCGCTGATGGCAAAGCGACGATGGCCGCCGTTCTGGCCGCCTACGAAGCCGTCACCCACAAATCTGTTGTTCAACTCAACCCAATCTCGTTTGGAGGACTATGAGCACACACTTTCCGCCCAGTTTCGCCTGGGGCACCGCCACCGCCTCATTTCAGATTGAAGGCGCGACGACGGTCGATGGCCGCGGCGAATCAATCTGGGACCGCTTCGCGGCCACGCCCGGCAAAATATCGACCGGTGAAGTCGGCGATCCGGCCTGTGAGTCGTACACGCGCTATTCCGAAGATATCGCCTTGATGCGGGAAATGGGCTTGAACGCCTATCGTTTCTCGATCGCATGGCCGCGCGTCATCCCCGATGGCATCGGCGCGCTCAACACGCTGGGTCTTGATTACTATGAGCGCGTCATCGATGCGCTGCTGGCGGCAGAAATCACCCCCTATGTGACGCTGTATCACTGGGATTTGCCGCAAAAATTGCAGGATAGCGGCGGCTGGGCGAACCGTGTGTCCATCGATGCCTTTGTGCGCTATGCCGATCTCGTCGTGGCGCGCCTCGGCGACCGCGTGAAGAGTTGGACGACCTTCAACGAACCGTGGTGCGTGGCCATCCTCAGCAACTTGATCGGCGAACATGCCCCCGGCCTGCGCGACCCGAAAATCGCGCTGCAAGTGGCGCACAATGTCCTCGTCGCTCACGGCGCGGCCGTCCCGGTCATCCGCAGCCGCTGCCCGGACGGCGAGGTCGGCATCGTCCTGAACTTTGAACCCGCCTATCCCGCTACCGACACCGAAGCTGATGAGCAACTGACACGCGTCAATCACCAGAAGTTCAACGAATGGTTCCTCAATCCGGTCACCGGACGCGGCTACCCGCAAGCGGCGTGGCGCGACTATGGCGACGCGGTACCGGAAATTCAGCCGGGCGACATGGAGACGATGGCCGCCCCCATCGACTTCCTCGGCGTGAATTACTACACGCGCAAAGTCTGGCATGATGCGGCGGGCGGAACCGGAACGCGCACCCTGCATCAACGCGACGAGATTAACGTCAGCGCGCGCGGCTGGGAGATCTATCCGCAGGCGCTCCTTGATCTACTGACGTGGATCAGCAGCGAGTACAAGCTGCCAAAAATCATGGTTACCGAGAACGGCATGGCCTGCAACGACGTGATCGCCGCCGATGGCGCGGTGCATGATCCGGAGCGCATCAGCTTCATCTACCAGCACTTACAGATGATCCTGCGCGCTATCGATGCGGGGATTCCGGTCACCGGCTACATGTGCTGGAGCTTGATGGATAACTTCGAGTGGGCGTGCGGCACGAGCAGCCGCTTCGGTTTGGCGTATACCGACTTCCACACGCAGCGGCGCTTCTTGAAGGACAGCGGCCGCTGGTTCGGCGCAGTGGCGCGGGCGAATGCACTAATCGACGCCCAAGCGTCATCATGACTCCCGTTTCCGTGCTACCGAAAGTCCACATCGGGCGCAGCGAGAAAGCGCAGCTGCCGCTCGGCATGGGCGGCTCGTTTTACGGGCTGGATCACGTCCACCAGCAGGGTGAAGCCGACATCCTCGCCGCGCTGGAGACCGCGCTCGAAGTGGGCATCACCCATTTCGATACGGCGACAGGCTATGGCGACGGCTACTCCGAGCGGCTGCTCGGCGGCTTTTTGAACGCTGTGCCGGAACGGCGGGAGCGCGTCTTTCTCGCCTCCAAAGCCAACCTTGATGACATCAGCGCGGCGGCGATTCTGGCCGAGATTGACGGCAGCCGGGCGCGTCTGCAAACCGATATGATCGACCTCTACTATCTGCATTGGCCGCGTACGGGGCAAGACATGCGTCCGTGGATGGAAGGGCTGGAAACGGCCCGCCAGCTGGGCAAAATCCGCACGATTGGTGTGAGCAACTTCAGCGTGCCGCAAATGCAAGCCTTAGCCGAAGTCGGGCAGATCGACGCTTACCAGCTCGGCTATAACCTGCTCTGGCGCTTCGCCGAAGCGGACATCCTGCCCTACTGTGCGCAGCACGGGATCTCAGTGGTAGTGTACAGCGCGTTGGCGCACGGCATTCTGTCCGGCAAGTATCCCCGCCAGCTCGACTTCGTCCCCGGCGATCAACGCTGGGGGATCACGCTGTTCAAGCCGAACGTGTGGCCGCAGGTCTACGCCGCCATGAACGACTTCAAGCAGGTCGCCGATCAAGCGGGCGTGCCGCTGTCCCAGCTGGCGCTGCGCTGGCTGCTGCGTCAGCCCGCCGTGACCTCCGTGCTGGTCAGTGCGAAAAACCGCGCGCAGGCGCTGACGAATTATGCGGCGCTCACCGTGGATCTCCCCGACTCCGTGCTGGATCAGCTGACCCTACTCAGTGATCGTGTGCGTCAGGTCATCCCTGACGAAGGCAATCCCTTTGGCTATCACCCCTAAATTTCAGGAGCAGAACTGTGTTTGAATCGAGCATTCCCGACAAGACCTTTTTTCAGATTTGCCTCATCGTGGACGATTGCGAACGCTACGCTGAAAACTATCGTAAAATTCTCGGCTTCGACGTGCCGAACGACTACCAGATCACGCACTTATACGATCACACCCAGGCGCAGTATTACGGCCAGCCGCTGAACGCCCGCGCGAAGATCACGAGCTGGTTGCTGGGCACCATCGCCTTTGAACTGCTCGAACCACTCGATGGGCCGAGCGTGTGGATGGACTATCTGCAGCAGCACGGCCCCGGCCTGCATCACGTCGCCTTCCATGTGCCGCGCTCGGCCCCCGCTGCTGCGTACTTTGCTGACCACGGCTATAAGACGACGCAGCAAGGGCTGTTCACCGGACGCACGGGCATGTACACCTATCTCGACACCGATAAAGACCTCGGCGTGATCGTCGAACTGCTGGAACACTACGAGAATGGCGCGCATCCCGCCGCCCCCACCTTCCCCACCGACAAAGGTCTCGGTACGGATATTGTGATGCAGGTCGGGCTGGTCTCCGACGATATTGCAGCCATGGCCAAACGGTATCAGGCCGTCTTGGGCTTGCCCGATCCTTTCCTGGTCGAGACGCCCGGCTATGCCATCACCGAAACGACCTTCAAAGGCGCGCCAACCGAAGCGACCGCCAAGCTCGCCTTCTTCGATTTCGGTCAGGCGCAGTTGGAACTGATTCAACCAGATAACATTCCGAGCGTGTGGCGGGATTATCTGAACGCGCAGGGTGCCAGCGCGCACCATATCGCTTTCCGCGTGCAGGACACACAGGCGGCGGTCGATCACTTCGCTAAATTCGGAATCGGGGTACTCCAACAGGGGTTGTACGGGGATCGCAGCGGCATGTACACGTACATGGACAGCGAAGCGGAACTCGGCGTGATCTTCGAACTGCTGGAGAACTTCCCGCAGCCACGGTAAGACACAGTTTTCCGTAGAGACGCTCCCATGCAAGCGGGGCGCGGGGAAAGATTGCGCGGGCGGTTGGCTCCCCTCCTGGAATTCAGGGAGGGGCCGGGGGCTAACAGGGGTAGGTTTTTGAGATTTATTCTTTGCCCGATTGAATACGAACCGACTCAGAACGAGCAACTTGTAGGGACGAGGCCTGCCGGTAAGTGCGTAGAATATCGTGTAAACGGGTTACAGGTCGTTTTTGGGGGTTTGCGGACGCGATAAATCGCGTCCCTACGAGAAAACGGTGCTTGTGTAGGGACGCAATTCATTGCGTCCGCAGCTTCCAAAGCGACTTCACGTTATCCTACCGAGCTACCGGCATGCCTCGTCCTTGAATCTCATTGATCTAACGAGAGGACGAGACATGTCTCG
>CALKIA010000152.1 GCA_937988705.1 uncultured Chloroflexota bacterium
AGGGTAAGCGCAAATTCATATATGCGGGCTAAAAGTTTGGAATCCGCGTTTTCAGCGAGAGGTATCAAGATGCTACCAATACTATCTTCTGAGTTTAGATTTATAGTTTCATCCAAAATACGATGCGCTAAACTCCCTCTGACATTTCCTGCCAATGTACTTAGCGCGAGCCAACGATAATAATGTTCCTGTTCATGAATTAGTCTTTGCCATAGGTCTTCAAACAACTTTCCTTCAATTATCGGAATTAATCTGGCAAATCCTGAAATTTGATTATCCTTAGATTGATGTTTGAGACTCTCAATCGCACGCTTCGCTGCGCGTTCTCGCATTAAGCCAGTGAGATACCCTGTAAGTTCAATAAGCGTATCGCTAATATCTGAGTCCTTCAATCTAGTGGACATAGCGACTCGAAACGCTTGCTTGATAAGTTCCTGCCGTTGTTTTCCTGTAAATCGCTTGGATAAAATAAGCAGGGCTTCTGCTTTTAGTTCCTTATCCCATATTCTCTGTGTTTCCTGTAGACAACGACTTAACAATGAAGGCGTTAGATGTGGAGCTAAGACTTTAATTGCTCTGGTTGCCCGATAGTCTGCTTCTCTAAAGGTCATCCAGGACGGCAGAAACGGAACTAAGACTCCAATCAATACGCTTACACGATTTTTACCGCGACCATTAACCGATAGCCATTTATCAAGCAAATACGTCATCTGGTACTCGCTCAATTGCGTGAGTAGTTTCTGGTCACTGTCAGACCCAACACCTATATCTTCAAAAAGCGTTGTGTATGCTTCCACAGCTAGATCCAATGTCTGAGCGCGATCTGGACCATCAAGTTGTGCAGCTAACTCCGACAACAACATAACGCGATCCCACGCACGAGAAATGCGATTGGCAGTTTCTGATGCATAACGGAACAACTGGATTCGAAACGGGTCACTTAATTGCCTTGCCAAAGGCAACAATGCCAGCAGAGCGTATTGATCATTCCGTGTTTGGGTCAATACCGCGTTCATGCTTTTCTGCAATACTACTCGATCAGCATTAGCTACTAGCCTTCTAAGCATGTCCCAGCCTTGATCTCCTTGATGATACAAGTTGATCGCAACATCTACTGCTTTTGACAAAGCAGTTCCTGTTAGGTACCTGCTTATTAGCTCAAGCATGTCGCGCTGAAAATAAACATTTTGCGATTTAACGACTGCGTCTATGATTTGATCTAATACACGTTCGCGCTCCAATCCGTTTAACGCAGGCACTATTGCCGCCCAAGTATAAAACTGGGGTTCTCCAAGTCCAGGGACCGAAGCGAGCGAGATAACGCCGTTTAACATAGCTTGATCTTCATTGCGTGCAATTGCTGCTACTACGTACTGGCTTGTCCACGAATAGTGTAGTTTTTTCGCATGCCTTAGTGCAAGCTCACGCTGGTCTTTTGTTAAGTAATCTGCGTACATGTTGAGCGTGGGCGCACGGTCAAACTCATGCTCGATAGCAAGTACGGCACTGAAAGCTCGCTCGAGAAATTCTCCCGTTAGATATGGAGCAACCGACTTTAGCTTCACATATCCAGGATCTGGCGCCTCTAAAGCCTTTTCAAGAGCCAAATTCATTACTTTGTTTCTTTCAGAACCTTGTAGGTACAGTGACAGCATCCCCCAGATCTTCGGCTCATCTCTCCAAGCGCCTGATTTCTTGTCACGACCACGAATAAGGTCAATAATCTCTTGTTGATTCGCTTCTGGAAGGTAGGGAATCACCGCTAACGTGTCGACTTCATCATATGCTTTTCGTGCTGCGTCAAGCGCAAGTTTCTGAATGCGATCGCGCTCTTGTGTCGTCAGCATCACCATTTTAAGTAAGTTTTCACAAATTTGGACACAACGTGATGGAGTATTAGCACGCCTTGCAATGCTAAGAGCATGATCCAGCGACCATAGTCCAAGTTCAACCGCACGTGCAACTTGCTCTGGGAAATATGCATTGGCAGCTCCATTAAGCTTGGTTCGAATGAGAGCGTAACGAATGCAAAACACAATAGCTTCAGTATCTTGCTCTGTCTCGATTTGTGCACGCAGTTCTGGTATTACTACTTCCTCAAGTGCGATGATCACATCAGAAATATACAGGTCGTAACCACCGTCGGCATCAAAATGTGCATGCATCCACTCCTGATTTTCAAACAGTATGTGCAATTGGTTAGTTTGATTACTTTGAGCTAAGTGAGAGACCAGAGTACTTAGCATGTATCTCCAACGTTCAGGATTAGTTGTTCGAAGCTGATTGAGTCGGTCGATGAAGGTTGTCACAAAGTTTCCCTATATTGGTTTCAAGACCATGTTTGACTTGAAATCTAACATGTAGAACTTAGCAACGAAAGGCTTGATTCAAGATTACAAACATGATTAATGACCCATAATAAAAAGAAAGACTAAACTTGTAGAAGTTGAGTTTCTGAGGCGTGTCCCACTTAAGTGTAGGCCTGCTGGCAACGAGATAACGTATTGAAATTTTCGCTGCAATAATCTGAGATCGACTCATCCGCACTTTGTGTGACTCTCCCAACGGCATGGTATTTGTGCATTGTTGGCGACGCAGAAGGCCGCTAGCGCCAAGCGAGGACTTCACCAAGTATTCACACGATTTGCGGATGAGCCGTTAAAGCCGGGTCAGTCCAGCGATCAACAGCAGTCTACATGCTCCACTGTCCCCAGTGTCCCCCCAGCGGTTGAATCATTCGCAACCGGCCTGTCGCCCCACCCACCCAAAATGCCGCCTTTTTACCCGCAAACAGTCTACAGCCCTGTGCCACTGGAGACAGTGGTGACAGACTTCCAACACGAAAGAAGTATTGTCACCACTGTCTCCAGCATCTCCATGAGGAAGAACTACGGAGCGCGTCATCAGTGCCCGGCTCCGTCCCCACTGTCGCCACCATCTCCACCAAAAACCGCCGCTCTCAAGCGCCACAAGCGCGTGCGATGTCCGCGTACCCGCATCTGCACGGTCAAATGCCCGTCACTGCCGGCTGGCACAAGCACGTTGTCCTCTTTGAGCTGTGACCCGATCGCGGAGATCGTAAACTTGAGCGCCAAAATGCGGTTCACTTCGCGGTAGGCGACTTCGGGGATGAGATAGATGAATTCGCGATCCTCATACCCAATCACCGTAACGCCCGGTCGCGCCTCCTCGGGTTCGCGCATATCGGTCGCCAGCATCACTTCGCCGCTCGCAAGGAGCTGCGCCAGCGTGTCGAGAAACAAACGTCCCGCACGCTCGTGCTGCACGGCGCGCACCGTCTCAAAGATCGCGTCCTGCCACGGCGGCAGAGACTGGTCAGCATCCTTTTCGACCAGGAAGCGCATTAATAACCGGTAGGTCGTCAGCAGCACCGCCCAGTTACCGATCACGCGCCCCGTGTGTGCCTGCCGCGTACCGCTCAACTTTTCCCGGTAGCCGCGCGTCGCTAGATCCAGATTGTCGGCAAGGTCCTTGCGCAGCGTTCCCGCATCCGCCTGTCGAGCGATCCACGCGGCGAAATGCGCGGTGAATCCGGGAAGGTCGGAGCGCAGCGTGTCAGCCTGTGCCAGCGCCCTGCCCTGCGGATCGCGGTGTTCCCACGGTGGAATCTCCAGCAGTAACATGCGCGACAGCACGGAGGCTTCGCCTTCAATCGTCGTCTCGCCGGTCGAGAGCAGCAGTCCACGACACGGGCGCTCGTGGCGCAGGTTCGCCTCCCGTGTCAGCCTCCCCCGCCCCATCCCCCGCGAATAACTCTGCAAAAAACGCGTGAAGGTTCTCTCATCGGCATAGCTCGTCTTGTAATCGTCCACCCAGAACAGGGCGTCCGCCAACGCATAGCCGAGGACTTCCACCGTGTTGATCGTGTCGCCCCACTGGGCTGGAGGCGTATCCCGGCTGAAAATTCCATAGAAACTCGTCATCAGTGCGGCGATCTCGCTCTTACCGCTGCCCGACGTACCGACGAGATGCAGCGCGGGTTTCATCGCAGCAGCAGGAAAGAAACGCTGCACCAGCGGCAGCAGCGCAAAGGCGAGCAGTGCGGGCGCAAGCGGCTTTGGAAACACGCTGATTACGGACTGAAATGCGGTGATCGCCCGCCCCCAATCAACCGACTGTAAGCGATAATCGCGTAGGCGCGTTTCCAACTCCACCTCTGGTGCTAACGCTAAACACCCATCGGCGTTGATACTCACTTGTGGAGACACGTAACTCCACTTGCCATCCATTTCCGTCCAGCCGAGAAAGCGAAAGGTCGTCTTGCGGTTGGGCTCTCCGGACAGCGCGAGGATCGCCCGGACCAGATGACGATGCATCCCCGCTTCGACAGTGAACAGTCCACCCGCTTTCGCAGCGACAAACCGCTGAAGCGCATTCGTGTCTCCAAAAAGTTCGCTTGGTACATCAATAGTCACAACCTGCCCTACTCGCCGCAGTTCGAGGCGCATGATATGTTCTGCAGTGCCATCATCCACCCGCGTCACCCACTCCTGCACGCGTCCTAGCCAGTCGGCAACTGTCTGTGACACCGTGCCGCGCTCCGTAGTGCGTTCGAATACCATGCGTCCATCAACCTCAAGGTAACGATTGTCAGGCAGCAGAGGACGGCCGTCTTTCTGCAAAACACGGCGCGCCTCACGATACATGTTGTTGAGGTCTTCAACTCGGAAAGTATCACCGCACAACTCTCGCAACTGCTTGCGCTCTGCGGCCCATGCCAGCGGATCTAAGGCCGCACATGCTTCAACTACCTCGCGGATCTGCTCCGCGGTCGGACGTTCGAGAGGTTGCTTCTGCCGACCGTAGCGGCTGATGAGCTGCTCCACCTGCTCCCGTGGATTCAGCAGCGGATCGCGCGGCGGGCGGCTGTAGGCGCTGCGGATGGTCGCCAGCGCTTCATTTTCGTTGCTACCATCGGCAACATAGCGCGGCACAAGCTGCGCCTCGGCATCAGACTGCGCATGACCTGCATCGCGCAGTTGGCACGCGGCTTGAAACAGTTCGGTATTTCGGCTGCCCTCCGTCGCGCCGGAAACGAGATAGTCCTCGGTGCGCTTGGGGAGTGGGTGCCGTCCGTTCCCGTTGAGTGTCACCACATTCAAGCCGCCAATCCGCTCGACCTGCGGTTGACTCTCCAACCAGGCGAAATCACTCAGCGGGTAGCGCCGATTCGGGTGCAGTTCGAGCAGTGTCACGATCACGCCACCCCGATCAGGCTTGGTGTTCAGGCTGTTCGGCAACCTCATCACGGATGCGACCGATTTGACATACTGCGGATCGCCGCCAAGCGCGCTGAACAACCCGCCCAGAATGCTTGCTACCTGTTTTCGATCAGCTTCATCTATAAGGAATGTGGGTTCGTTGAGCAACCAATAAGCGTGCAAGCCGCCGCCACTGTCGATGATGGCAGACGGCAGCGGACTAAAGGCGTGCAGCTTCTCCAATGCTGCCGCTCGGCATGCCGCATCGTCGTCACAGTCGAGATCGACCCACAGTGTAGGCAGTAGCGCCGCCGCTTCGGCTTTGCCCTGTTTCTGCGACCGCAGACACGGTGCGAAGTACAACCCGTAGCCACTCTCGCGGTTCAAAGTGGTTCCGCGATTGAGCGCATTGGTCAGCGTGCGTTTGTCCCCGACTTTGCTCCAGAACGAGCGGGCATCTCCGGTCGTCGGGTGGATGCAGCGCAGTTCAAAATACAGGTCGTCCGGTGCGCCAGCATACAGGGCGCGGAGAAAATCACGCCAATCCGGCTTATTGCCGGAGGCGTCAGTTTGTGCGATACTCATGTTCATTCCTTTTATGTGACACAGGGGTTTGAAGCGCGCTCGTTTGGCGACCAGAGCGTTTCACTCCCCTGTGTGCTTTTCGGCTAAAAGTTGATGTCGATGTCCAAGTCCGGTTCTGGTGTGGACGGCGAGAAATCTAGCCGTCGCACGTCGGCAAAGAAGGCTTCCCGCTCTGCCCCGTTCATCTCGTTGATGCCCTTGGCAAGCTGACGCAGCGCCGCGAAATCCCCACCGATCTCACTGTGCAAGAGCCGTGCCAGCAGTTCCGCCTCGTCGTGCTTCAGTCCACCGATCAACGGGCGAAATTCCACCTCATCATCTTCGATGGTGCGGTAATACCCCGTCGCGCTGGTCTGCTCGTCGGTGCGCCGCGTTCCCACCCAGAAGTCAAACCCGTCATCTTCCAACTCGACTGAACCGTGTGCCGGTTCTTCGGTGATCGCCCGCTGGGCTGTCCGGGCTGCATCCAGCGCGTCGTAGCGCTTTTCCCAGTTCAGTCCGACGTAGCATTCCAGCAGCACTGCCGTCTCGTGTTCGGTGACGCGGTGCAGCATGTCGATATGGTTCACCTTGCGGTTCTGCGAGAAGAACAGCGGGACGCGCTGCCCGTGTTCCTCGTCGAAAACCGTCCCCGGCAGCACGACATGAGTGTGCGGATCATGCAGTCCCGGTGACTGCGGATCGGTGCTGTTTCGGTGATGAAGCACATAGCTGTACTCGATGCCTGTGTCCAAGCCGCGCTCATCGAAGAATTCTTCGACCACGTTTTCAGTCAGCTCGCGGACAAAGCGTTCGCGCTGCTCGAACGGGATCATTGCAGTCAGCTCCGGGTTCGGGTTGATGACCAGCGAGAAGGTCAGCACATGCTCACTCCGCAAGTCATCGCAGCGCTGGGCGATTTCACCGACTGAACTACCCATCCCGTGATCAATCCACCGTTCCATGCCAGCGCGCTGTTTCACGTAGCCGTCGCGACTGTCGCGGTACGTTAAGTACTTGAGCAGGTTCTTCGCCCGCTTCGCGTCATCGTCGGTCGGTTTCTTGTACTTCACGTTCGCCACACACATCTGCTTGCGATCCATCGCCTAGCCCTCGCGTTTGCGCGTCACCCGGTCGATGAAGGCGTTGAGCGCTGCCGCCATCGTTTCGACTTTCTCATCCAGCGCATCGACTTTGCTTTCGATGCCTTTGGCGATGGCGCGGCGCGATCCCGGCAAATCTTCCTGTGCAGCGAGGTAGTAGTTGACCGCATCGCGCAGCAGATCGTTCTTGGTCACGAATTTGCCGACGCGGGCGCGTGTGCTGCGCAAGGCTTCCAAGCGGCGCATCTGATCCGGCGTGAGATTCACTGTCATGCGTTCGCTGTACGGATTGGTCTTCTTCTTCATCGTTCGTCACTCCCTTCAATACCAGCCATGATCGCGGCGCGCAGTTTTCCGGTCGGGCGAAAGCGCACATAGATTCGTTTGAGCGTCTTGGCGGCGCTGCCGCGCTGTGCCTGCATTCGGCGCTGAACTGCGCCACCGCTCCGCATATCCTGCACCTCGACCAGCAGCTTGCCCAAATCGGCGACAGTGATGGTCGCGCCGGGACGTGCCAGTTCGAC
This sequence comes from uncultured Chloroflexota bacterium, assembly GCA_937988705.1. Taxonomy (GTDB): domain Bacteria; phylum Chloroflexota; class Anaerolineae; order Aggregatilineales; family Phototrophicaceae; genus Flexifilum. Next base: position 7,414 of record CALKIA010000152.1, read on the forward strand.
CAGCCAGAGTTCCGCCATGACTTCCAGCACCTCGGCGACATCACGCCGCTTGAGATGCGGCAGTCGCAGTGCAATCTCCCGAACCATTTGCTGGTGATTCATGCTGCCCCTCCTTCTAGATCCAACCGCTGTCATAGTGGTGCAAGTTTTTTGCGTCAGCCGGGACGGGTGACGCGCGTGGGCGCGATTGGGTGCGCCCACGTGGCAGGCGGGTGCTGCGCACCACCGCCTGCGTGCAGGGTGTGGAACACGCTGCACCAGCCCCTCCGGCGCATGAGGAGCCAGCGGATTTAGCTGGCTTCTGACCCCCGGTGACCCATTCTGAAATGGACACCGCCCCACCGGGGGTCAGACGAGGGCGCAGCGCCCCGACGCTGCGCCGCAAGGCAGACCGCAGGCCTGCCTTGCATGGCATTGGGCACGCGGACTGCTCATTAAAGCTGCCACCTACGGTTACCACTTCGCCTGCCTCACTTTCCCTTCGCGTTTGTTGACCTCCGCCTCATCGATCACCTTCGTCGGCTGGCGTTGTGCTGCGCCTCCCCCGGTCGTTTGGACAACGCCCAGGGCGGCCACGTGCTGGATCACCTGCTCCATGTAGCGCGGCAGGTCCGTCAGCGCCGAGCGGATCCACGCCGCATCATCACACACCTGCGTGAACCGCCCCGGATCGAACGGCTGCGGTGTATTCCGCGGCAGCACCGGGCGAAAGCCGCCCCGATGCCGCTCGATGTACTCCCGCATCACATCTTTCATCACCGCATTGCGGCTGCCGCGCGGGAGGCTGTTCCACCACGCGATCAGGTCGGTGTCGTCGGTATAGGTCATTTTGACCGTCGCCGTCATGCGTTTGCTCTTGGCCATCCTCAAAACCTCCTCGTGGGGGTGTACGACCTTGTCCGAAGCCTGTCCGAACCGGTACGACACCCCCAACGCCCCCTGCCTAGCCCTGACGGGCGACGAACCGGGCGTAGTGGAGATACCCGCGGGCATTCGCCAGCTGCGCTTCCGGCAGCAGCTGCGTCTGTGGATAGGCGGCTTGCACATCGTCGTATACCAACTCCGCCCCACCGCCCGATAGGTAGATCACATCGACCGTCGCGCCGCCGTGCCACTTCTCACCCATCAGGCTCAACGTCGCGCTGCGGAGTGGTGCGAGGGCTTCTTCGACGATCCCGCTGTAATCGACCGGCTGACCGTTGGCACGGAACACGCCGGTGCGCAGCACTTCCTCCACGATCTTGAACGGCATCTTCTGCCGGTAATCCCGTTCGAGGACAGCGGCGATCCGCTCCTGCGCCGTATAGACGCCGCTTTCCACGCTTCCACTCTCCGCGTCCACATATTCGCCTTCGTCGTCCAAGGCGAGATCGACGGTGTATGTGCCCACATCACACACCCCCGTCCGGCGGTAAGTGTGCTGGCGGTTAATCTCGCCGCCTTCCGTCAGACTCATGGCGTAGATCGAGCCGTAACCCTGCGGCATGACCATCACTTCGGAGATGTTGGCAACCAGTTCAGCGGTATCCGTTTTGATGATGTGCTGACCGACGAGCGAGGCTTTCAACTCTGCCGCATCGCGCATGTGATCGACCGGCAGTCCCGACGCCAAACGGATATGCACGATGTCGCGGTTCCACATCCCCGCGACCAGCTTGCCGATGGC
>CALKIA010000153.1 GCA_937988705.1 uncultured Chloroflexota bacterium
CCCGGCGTCGGGTTGACGCGCCGCCACTGCGCATGAAAGCGTGCATAGTCGCCGAGATCCGTCCCTGCGGGATAGGTTTCGTAGTCAATATAGAAGTACAAATTCAGCCTGAGCCCCGCTTCGTTCGTCACTTCGATGCGCATGCCCGTCTGGTAAGGCATGGGGAACCAGCAGTTGAAACCGCGCCCATCCTGCGGGCTCATCTGGAGCGGCGCCGAGACGAAATTGCGCGCCAGCGCATGCCCCATGCCGAAGAAATCGCCGAGCGGCACTTCCACACTGGGCGACTCTTCGCCGTCCCAGTACATGCGCAGCACAATTTTGCGGTAGGCAAATTTCTCATCGCACCACAGCGTCATCCAGATGTGCTTGATGCAACCCGCGCCCTCTGCCGCCGCAATCTCGCGCGTCTGCCCCGGTTCAATCTCCCACCAGTCGCTGTTGCCACCTTTCGGGTCATAGCTGGACGCGCGTTTCCGCTTGACTCCCGGTCGCAGCCGGGCAATCTCCGCTAGTGTGCTCATGCCGATCATCGTTTTCCCCCTTGTGTGTCGCTGTAAAAGAATTGTTTACCGGCCGCGATTGTCACGCTTTCCGCGTAGATCGCCACGCGCAGATCGCGATCGCTCCGGTTCTCGATCGTCACACCTGCTCGCTGCACATCCACGTACACTCGCTGTCCCTTCCATAGCACGGGAAACGCCAACCGCGTCCAGAGCGCCGGGAGGCGTGGTGCCAGCGTGAGATCCTCCGCCTGCATGGCCGTCCGCAGACCGCCAAACCCAAACACCGCGATCTGCCAGATCATCCCTTGGGCGGCGCTGTGAATCCCTTCTTCCGCACCGCCATCGAGGTCAATGCCAAGACTGCGCTGCCAGAACGCCCACGCCTGCTCCGCCAGCCCCAACCGCAGAGCGATGATCGCATGGACGCCTGGCGACAGCGACGAATCGTGCGTAGTATACGGCAGATAGTAATCCCATGCCTGCTGGACTTCGGCATCGCTGAACTCACCGGGGAAGAGCAGCATGAGCAGCAGCACATCCGCCTGCTTAAGGCAGCGGCTGCGATACAGTCGTTCCTGTGCCACCTGCGCCGCGAAGGTCTGCTCGTGATCCCGCCATAGCGTCTCAAAGTCGATCTCAGCGAACGACTCGAACTCTTCACATTGCAACACCAAACCGTCGGCGCGGCGCGGAATGGGCAGTTCCCGCGCGACCGCGCCCCATTGCTCGGCCAAGTCAGCCGTGGGCGCGACCTGTGCGGCGGCAGTGAGCGCCAAGCGCACCATGCGATTCGTGTACGCGTTATTGCTGGTGATCGGCGCGTACTCGTCCGGCCCCATGACACCCAGCAAACTCGGATAGCCGTCGCCGGGGCGCCAATCAATCCGCTCCAACCAGTAAGCTGCCGTGTCGCGCAGCACGTCACGCGCCGCTTGCGCGAGATAGTCCGGCATGTTTAACGCCTGCGCGGTGTGCGCCAGCCCGTAGACAACATCGGCGGTCACATGCACTTCGTGATCGCGATACTGCCAGTTCGGGCACTGTTCGACGCCGTCGGCATCCCCTTCCCACGGGTAGCGCGCGCCGGTGTAGCCGAAAGCCACCGCATTCTGCCGCGCCCCCGGCAGCGACCGGATGCGAAAATCGGTCAGCATCCGCGCCCGCGCCGGGTCGGTATACAGGAAGAACGGCAGCAGATACATCTCCGTATCCCAGAAGTACAGCCCGCGGTAGGCATCGCCGGCATAGGCCTTCGGGTCGATCGCCACACGCTCATGGCCGGGGTGCGCGCGCATCAGGTGATAGAGCGCCAGCCGCAGCGCGATCTGTGACCGGGGATCGCCATCGACCTGCACATCGGCATTCTCCCAGCGCTGATCCCACAGCGCGCTGTGTTCGCGCAGCAGCCCGGCGTAATCCCAAGCGAGTGCCAGTAGGGCTTGCAAGTCCAGCGGTTCGGTATCGAAACTGGTGGTAACCGCCGTGCGCTTCTCGAACGTCACGGTTTGCCCCGCCTGTAAACGCATGGTCGCGCGCAGGTGGGCGGCTCGACCTTCGTCGTGATATGACCACTCAGCGCCGTCGAGGTGCGCCCACATCCGCTCGTTGACCTGATCGCCGGTATCCAACACCACCGCGCAGCCCACCTGTGTCGTGACTGGCCGGGTGAAAGTCACCTGCTGAAAGTGATCGTAGCCGCTCGTGCGCACACCAGAATCAATGCCCGACTGAATCGTCAGTTCGACCGGTCGATCACTCGTGAGCGTGAGCCGCTGCATGAACAGATGCGGGCGCGCCGCGTTGGCGCAGCGTTCAAAGTTCAGTTCAAGCTGAGCACCCGACACCGTCCGCCAGTGAAAGGTGCGCGTCAGCACCGCGTTGCGCAGGTTGAGCGCGCGGCGATGGCGGCTAATAGCGCTGATTTCCATGTCGAGCCGTTCGCCATCGACGACCGGAACGATCTGCATGAACCACGGCAGATTCGCCAGCTCTTTGCCCATCAGCGGATGCTGACCGTAAATGCCGGGTACGAATGTGCCCCACTTCGCTTTCATCGTGGGGAACTGCTCCGACGTAACATTGGCGGGTCGGCGCAGATAGGTCACATCCTGTGCGGCGTCGCTCAGGTGTTCCTCCAGCGACCCGCGCACGTGCAAATACCCACTGCCCTGTGTGAACAGCCCTTCCCAGCCTTTCAGGGCTGAAAGCGCAAAGTTTTCCGGCTCGCTCAGTGCCCACTTCTCGTCCATCGTCTCTGTCATGAGTCAGTTCCCGTCATGGGTGTGCCCACGGATCATGCTGTCTATTCCCGCTGGTCTGCAAGTGTAACCGCTGCCGTGATCCCGTTCAAATCACCGCCAGCCAGTGCTTTGCGGCTGCGCGAAACTGGTATATACTAGTCGTTAAAGTTCCTGTTTGAAGTATATATCAGCATCGAGCAGATTGATGGCTACACCTTTTTTTGAAGATATCCTCCAGCAGCCCACCGTTCTCCGTGACCTGATCCACGCCTACCGCTCCGGTGAGGGTCACGACCGCCTGCAAGCGCTTCAACGCCCAACACGCATTCTCTTGAGCGGCATGGGCGCGTCCTACCATGCCGCGCTGTACGGTGCGCTACTGTTCACTGGCCGTGGCATCGCAGCCGTGGCCGTCGAGGCGACCGACCTGCTCAACTTCAACGGGCTACTGCTCGACACCTTTGACACGCTGATTTTCATCTCGCAGTCCGGCGCGAGCGGCGAAATTCTACCGCTGGTGGAACGCATTGCGCCGACCACCACGCTCATCGCCATCACCAATCACGCCGACAGTCCGCTAGCGCGCGCGGCTGGTCATACCCTGCTTCAATACGCAGGCACCGAAACCACGGTCGCCACCAGAACCTACGTGAATACGCTGGCCTGTCTGTGGACACTCGCACAGCACTGGGACGCCGCCGATCCATTCGATCCCCTGGCTCGGCTCGCCGACTCGGCGCAGGCGCTGGTCGAGACACGGGAAGCGCTGATCACGGCGTGGTTCGACACACTGCATGACCGCGAAGAGATCATGTTTCTCGGGCATGGCCCGCATCTCGCGACTGCCCGGCAGGGCGCTATGATGCTGGCCGAATGGGCGAAATATGCAGCGTTGTATTTCGGCATCGGCGCCTTCCGCCATGGTTTCATCGAAATCGTCACCCCGCGAACCGGAGCCATCGTCTTTGGCGCGGGCGGCCGCACGAGCACTTCCACCCGCGGATTAATCAGCGAGCTGGAAGGCTATGGGGCGCGCACGCTCACCATCAGCAGCGGACGGATCGGGGGCGATCCCGCCGACGACTTCCTCACGCCCCTGCTCGATGTCATTCCGGCGCAGTTCTTCGCGGAGTTTATGGCGCAGCACCGGCAGATCGAGCCGGGTTTCCGCTACATTCAGAAAGTCGTCCGCCGGTTGTGAGGTAATGCTAACCCATGGTCGAGAAAAGCTACCTCCAGATGAAAGCGCAGATGATCACGGCGATTACCAGCGGGCACTTCAAACCCCATGATCGCCTGCCGACGCAGCGCGAACTCGGCCAACAGTATGGGCTAAGTCACATGAGTGTGCGTCGCGCGCTCAACGAACTGAGCACCGAAGGCGTGATTTACTCGCTGCCCGGCAAGGGCATCTATGTCGCCGAACCAAAGCAGGAAGCCGAACTCGGCGCGCTCGTCAGCTTCACTGACGACATGAGGCTGCGCGGCCTGACGGCCTCGACGCGTGTGCTCAAAGCGGAGATCGTCGGCGCATCGACCATGCTGGCGAACATGCTGCGCATTGTCGTGGGCGCACCTGTGGTGCATCTACGCCGCTTACGCTTGGCCGACGGGGAGCCGATGGCGCTGCAAACGACGTTTCTGCCTGCCGTCTACTGTCCAAATTTGTTCGAGCATGACTTAGAACGGGAGTCGCTGTATGCAGTGCTGCGTCAGCACTATGGTTTGCAGTTGGCCGATGGGCAGCGCTCAGTCGAAGCGCTGCTGGCCAACGCCGAAGAAGCCGAACTACTGCAGCTTACCCTGCCCGCCGCGCTCCTCGTCGCTGAGCAGCTGACCTATCTGGCGGACGGCGCGCCTATTGAGTTCGTACGCTCGGTGTATCGCGGCGACCGTTATCGCCTGCGCCTGCAGGAAAACCCGCTGACTGTGTGAATTTGTCAACTTAAGGGCGCACCCGCGCCCGTTTATTCAGGAAAGGCAGCCGATTATGGCGCGAATCAAAATTGCTTATGTGGGTGGGGGCAGCAGCCGCGCCCCCGGCACGCTGGCCTCGTTTGTATTTCAGGGGGAGAACTTCGACGGATCCGAAATTGTGCTGATCGATCTCGTCCCCGAACGCCTCGAAATCGCCAAAACGATTGGCGAGAAGATGGCGCGCAACGCGGGCTTTGACATCACCATCACCGCAACTACGGATCGCCGCGCCGGGCTGACCGACTGCGACGCCGTGCTGACCAGCTACCGCCCCGGCAACTTCGAGGCGCGCTACTTTGACGAGGCAATCCCCCTCAAACACGGCGTCATCGGTCAGGAAACGCAAGGCCCGGGTGGCTTCTTCATGGCGCTGCGCTCCGTGCATGTGATGCAGGGCATTCTGGCCGATCTCGCGCAGGTCGCGCCGAAAGCGCGCGTCTTCAACTACACCAACCCGATCAATCTCGTCTCGGAAGCAGTTACCCATCACTCAGATATCCCGTTTTACTCGTTCTGCGAAGGGCCGCTGTTTTTCGGGCATTCGGTCGTCGAATCCGCCGGGCTGGATCCCGCAAAGCTGGATGTAGTCATGGTTGGACTAAATCACGCGTGCTGGTCGGTGCGCCATCGGTACGATGGGCAGGATGTGCTGCCGCTGCTCGCGGAGGGCTATGAACGCCAGCGCCGCGCGGGCGTGCCCGACCATGATCTGCGCATCCTCAAGCTCGCCTTGGCGATGGATGCGCTCCCAGCGGAATATTTCAAATACTACTATTATCGCGACGACGTCTTCGCCGAACTCCACGCCAAACCGACGACGCGCGCACAGGATATTATGTCCTGGGTGCCGAGCTATTGGCAGCACTACCGCGAACAGGCCGCCTCCGACAACCCACAGCTCGATCCGGCGCGGTCGCGCGGGGGCATTCACGAACTAGAACTCGCCATTGATGCGATGGACGCCGTCTTCAACGACCGTCGGGAAATTCTGCCCGTGAACCTGCCCAATCACGGCACGCTGCCCAATTTTCCCGATGACCGCGTGGTGGAAATGCGCGGCTTCTTCGATCAGCACGGTGTGGTGCCGATCAAAGACGATCCGCTGCCGCCGCAGACCCACGCGCTGCTCGGTATGCTCGGCGAGTATCAGGCGCTGGCGGCGGAAGCCGCGTGGTGCGGTCGGCGCAAAGACGCCATCCGGGCGCTGGCAAGCAATCCGCTTGTGCTGTCGCTGCCCAAAGCCGAAGCCCTCTATGATGAAATGGCAGCGGCGCTGCGCGACTATCTGCCTGAACGCCTGCTGTCATAGCCCCGGGATCAAAGACGTATGGCATTGATTCTCGGGGTGGATGGCGGCAATACAAAGTCGATTGCGCTCGTCGCGCAACCCGATGGCACGATCATCGGCGCTGGGCGCAGCGGCTGCACGGACATTTATGGCGCAGCCAGTCCCGCTGCCGCTATGGCGGAGCTGGAACGCGCGCTCGACGCAGCACTGGCACAAGCTGACAGCGCGCGTAGTGCCATCACAACCGCCTGTTTCAGCCTCGCGGGTGCCGATTGGCCGGAGGATTATGCCTATCTCACGGCCCAGATCACCGCGCGCGGTTTAGCGTCCGATTTCGTCGTCGCCAATGATGCGCTCGGCAGTTTGCGCGCTGGTGTGCTCGATGGTGTGGGCGTGGTGGCCGCTTGCGGCACGGGCTTTGCCACCGCCGCGCGCAATGCCGCGGGCGATTTCTGGCATGGGAGTTTTTGGTTGGAAGGGCTCGGCGGCATCGAACTGGGGCGCATGGCATTGCGCGCGGTCGTCCGCGCAGAGTTGGGCATCGAGCCACCGACCGCACTCACCGCGCCGCTCGTTGCGCACTTTCAGCAGCCCGATACGGAAAGCGTGCTGCGCTTGTTCACGTTGAACGGCCAGCCCCATCCCACCGAGAACGATCTCAGCCGGCTCGCACCGCTTGTGCTGCGCAGCGCCGCCGAGGGGGATGCCGCCGCCCGTGCCATCATCCGCTATCATGCCGAGCATGTGCTCGATTACGCCCTGGTCGCCGCCCGCAAAGTCGGCCTCACCGACCAGCCGTTCACGCTGGTGCTCAATGGTGGCATCTTCCGGGACGCGGGCGGCACGCTCCTCGCCGCCCTCCGCGACGCCTGTTCGCGGCGCGCGCCCCAGATTACGCTGGTGCGCGGTCGCTATGAACCGGCCGTCGGGGCGCTGCTCCATGCCTTTGATCGCGCGGGTTATCCGCTCGACGCAGAGCGCATCGGACGGATCGAGGCCTCAGTGCCGCCCGTCGCATTCTTCGCCACCCATACCTAAGGGGGGAATTGCGCGGGCTGTTGTCTCCCCTTCTTGAAATCGGGGAGCCTCAGGGGCCAACACTTGGTATCCAGTTACGGTGGGCGAGGCAAGCCTCGCCCCTACATGGATTCTGTCTTGGGGTACGGTCGCTCCCTCGGCTGAAATCGGAGAGGGGGCTAGCTAGCGCTACGTTTTCGGCAGGAACAGCGGACTTTTCGGGCGTTCTTGCGGTGTGAGCCGGGGATCGCGGCCAGTCGCCGTGCGCACCACATCTTCGTAGAAGTAAATGAGTTCGCGCATCATGTCGTCCCATTGCAGCGTCTCGGCGATTTCCCGCGCCTTCTGTCCCATCAACGCCCGTTTTTCGGGATCATCAGCCAGTTCGCGAACGTAGGTCGCCATCTGCCGCACGTCATTCACTTCGACAATATAGCCAGATGAACCGTGATGCACGACATCTTCTGCCCCGCCCACGCGCGTGGTCACGACGGGCAGACCAGAGGCAATCGCCTCGCCGAGGACCAGCCCAAACGCCTCATGGCGCGACGTGAACATGAAGAGATCCGCGCTGGCATACGCTTCGGCCAAATCCTGACCCTGCAAATAGCCCACGAAATTTACGGGCAAATCCTTGAAGAGTTCGCGCAATTCGGGTTCTTTCGGCCCACCGCCCAGCAGCGCGAGGCAGGCGTTCGGTGTTTGTTCCAACACCGTTTTCAGGTAGTGAATTTGCTTCTCCGGGGATAGTCGCCCCACATACAGCAGGATGACCGAGTCCGGTTTGCCATTGCTCAACCGCTCGCGCATGGCCTGTGAGCGGAATTTCGGGTGAAACTTCTGCGAATCGACGCCGCGCCGCCATAACCCCACCTGATGCACGCCATGCTGGAGCATACGGCGCCGTGCCACCTTCGAGGGCGCCAGCGCGTGATCCGCGTAGTTGAAACCCCACACCCGCAGCGCGCGGATCGGTTTATCCACGAACGGGATGCCAAAGTCCTTCACAATCTCCGACAGTGAGAGGTGATACGACGCCACCGTTGGCACGCCGAGCATCTTCGCCGACAACCCAACGGCCAACCCGACAAAGCCCGGATCGATCAAATGCACAACATCCGGCTTGAAGCGCCGCAAAGACAGGTAGGTATTCGGCGTCGGGACGCTGATCTTCCCCTCCGGATACCACGGGTCGACCACACTTGGCAGCCCGATCACCGGCACATCTTTATAATTTTTCACCCCTTGATTCGGGGCATAAATCACGGCTTCGATGTTGTACTGCCGCAAATAATCTAAAGTTAAACAAGCAATCTTGACGATCCCATCGATCTTGGGAAGAAAAGTCTCGACGCTCAGTGCAATCCGCATTCAGCCTCCGTACAGGCACGTCCACTATATAGGAATAAAACACCACAACTGGCGTTACCGTTGCACCCAGATTCTCAGCTCTTTAGCCCCTGTATGGGCTTTTGCCCTCATTTCCCTACACCTGCTTCCACATAGAGAAGGTATGAAAGTCCTGAGCCGGGTTTTTCTTCTCGTGCTTTGCGGGGTGGAACGAAAGTGAGGGCGCCTTGAATAAGCCAAAGTGCTGATCAGCCTTTAGGCGAAAGTATCAGATTAGCAGACGGTCGCCCACATCGACCCAAATTACACGCCCCACCACTGCCGATAGAACTCAGCGGCTTTTTCCAGCTCACTGATCGCCACCCATTCCACATCACGGTGGGCCTGATCGATCGAACCGGGGCCGAACAGCACGACTTCGTTCGCGAGTCCACCATAGGCCCACGCATTCGAGGCATAGGGTGCAACCGCCGGCACGCGCCCCGACCACGCGCTGATCTGCTCCACGAGCGGCGAGTCCGGATTCTGATAGAACGGGTGCAGTTGATGCAGCCACTGCGCGCTGATCGGCAGCGGGGAATGACTGCGGGCGAGGTTGATGATCCGTTCGCCTTCCACCGCCGGGTCTTCCCCGGCTGTCAGGCGGCGATCCACGTTGATGAAGCACTGATCCGGGATGATATTGTGCGCCTGTCCGCCGCGAATCATCGTCACACTGAGCGTTCCCGGCCCCAGACTCGAGGTGGGCGGCGTTTCAATTACGCGCTGATGTTCTGCCAGCAATGCGCTGATCACGGGCACAGCCGCCGTAATTGCATTTTGTCCTAGTTCCGGGCGCGCGGAATGTGCCGCCGTGCCGCTGATCTCCAGCACCAACCCCACCGATCCCTTATGCCCGTGGATTGCGCCGCACAGCGTCGGCTCCGCGACAATCAACTGATCGAGTTGGAGTCCCTGCCGCCGCACCCAATCGCGAAAGACCGCCGCGCCGTGCGCGCCCGTCTCCTCGTCCGATGAGGCACACACCAGCAGATTGAAAGGCAGCGTCTTGCCCTGCGCGCGCACCGCTTCCAGCAGCGTCAGCACGATGGCTAGCGACGCTTTGGTATCGACCGCGCCGCGTCCGTACACCCGCCCATCCGCCACCCGTCCGTCGAACGGATCGCCCTCCATGGTCTCCACGCCAACTGTATCAAGATGCACATCGACCGCCAGCCAGCGTTCGCCCGCTCCGCTCCAGATGCCGTAGACGTTGGGGCGACCGGGATACACATCTTCTGCTTCCACCGCCGCGCCGAGCGACCGAAACCAGGTGGCGACCTGCTGTGCGAGCCGCGCCTCGCTGGACGCGCCCGACCGTGCCCCAGCATTCACGGGTCCCACACTCGGAATCTGCACCAACTGCGTCAGCCAGTCAAGGATGCGCTGTGTCTCAATCATGGTCATGTCCTTTGTATTGCGGCGCCCCCACAAACATGCAACAATTTGTGCACGTATCGTAGCGAACAGGAGCGAACTTAAAGATGGCTGATAGAAATCTTCCAGAATGGATGGGTAAGCACCGCGCCTTAACGCCCGAAGAACTCATCGAATTTCTCGCCGGGCCGGTGGTCGCGCGCATCGCCACCGTGGACGAGTTTGGCTTTCCTTATATCACGCCCGTCTGGCAGGAATGGCGCGACGGGGCTATGTATATTATCCCGCGTGAAAAAACAGCTTTTGTCAAACATTTGAAGTTAAACCCTAAAGTTGCCGTGTCATGCGCGCTGGATTCCGGCACGTACACCCGCATGCTCCTGCGGGGCGAAGCGGAGATTCTCTCTGGCCCTGCCCCCATGGAAGGCTTGTGTCTGGAAATCGGGCAGCGCATGTCGATCCGGTATCTGGGGCCGCATGGGCCAGAATATCTGACCGGCAGTCAGGATCGCCCGCGCTATCTCATTCGCGTCGCGCCCACCGCCGAGCACAAGCTCATCACGTGGGACGGCGTCGAATGGGCGGAGAAGTACCTCAACGAATCGAAATAACACGGCTGAAGCGCCTGATCTGGCAAGTCTTCCAAAATGAAATCGGTTATTTCGGTAGGGCGCAGCGTGCTGCGCCCTACAAGAACCGTTTTCGTAGAGACAAGGCCTGTGTCACCCGACGTAGGGTTAGGACGAATGAGGCGACACTGAGTTAGCGCGCTTGGCGATGTCTAGGTTCAAG
>CALKIA010000154.1 GCA_937988705.1 uncultured Chloroflexota bacterium
CAATCCCGCTGAAAGCATCGCTGGTCGGGGCGATGACCCCGCTGCTGCTCATGCGCGGACGCGGTGATGGCGCGATGTCGACGAGCGCCTCGAGGAAAGGCTCGACGCCGAAATTGTTGAGCGCGCTGCCGAAAAAGACGGGTGTCAGTGTGCCGTTGGCGAACTCTGCCCGGTCGAAGGGTGCGCCGGCCCCGGTCAGCAGCTCAACGTCGTCGCGCAGCTGCTGGTAGGCGCGTGGCCCCAACGTGTCTTCAAGCACGGGATCATAGAGGTTGGTGACCTGTAACGGCGCGCGCAGCTTGCCATGGGCGGTACGTTGAAATAGCAAAACGCGCTGATTTTGCAGATCGTACACGCCCTGAAAGTCGGCACCGCTGCCGACGGGCCAGTTCATCGGCGCTACCCGCAGCGACAGCACCTGCTCGATTTCGTCCAATAGTTCGAGTGGTTCGCGACCGGGATGGTCGAGTTTGTTGATGAAGGTGAGAATCGGTAAATTGTGCTGGCGGCAGACTTCAAACAGTTTTTGCGTCTGCGCTTCAATCCCCTTCGCACTATCCAGCACCATAATCGCGCTGTCCGCCGCGATCAACGTGCGGTAGGTATCCTCACTGAAATCGCGGTGGCCGGGGGTATCCAGCAGATTGAAAATGCAGCTTTGATACTCGAATTGCAGCACCGTTGAAGTAATGGAAATCCCGCGCTGCTGTTCCATCGCCATCCAGTCCGAGGTCGCACTACGCTGGTTTTTGCGCGCCCGAACGGCCCCGGCCTGACTCACAGCTCCGGAATATAGAAGCAGCTTTTCGGTGAGCGTCGTTTTGCCAGCATCCGGGTGCGAAATAATGGCAAAGGTGCGGCGGCGGCTGACTTCGTAGTGCAGTTGGTCAAGCGAATTGGCGTGGGAAACACTTTGCATTGCTGATCGATCCTCTGGTTATCATGGGCAAGAAAATGGTGAAGCAAGGGACACGTGTTCGCAGCCGACCTCGCTGCAAGTAATGGCTTATCCCAAGCGTACAGACATTTTCCTGACTCCTGACATCCCTAGAGGTGACTGATAATGCGGTTGGAGGAGTAGATTATAACTGTCGAAAATCTCAAAGCACAGACCGAATACCTGCGGTTTGCCGGTGGTTCCCCTGATCGTTTCAAAATTGAGACTTCAATTTTGACTCAATCTCGTGTATGATGGTGGAAATTAATCCTCTTTCCGCTCTGCAAAGCTACTTTCTTACCTACCTTCAAACACAGTGAATTTTGATTTACAGTTTTGTCGGTTCGGCGCCGCGCTTCCGCGCATCGCCACCGTTTGTGCTAAATCTTGAGTTCGCTGGAAATGATTAGAACCATCCATTTCCCGGAGTTTTGTGCTGCTTATTGGGAGGTGTCAATGTAAATCCAGCACATCTGAGAGTAAAACAAACGCATGGCGAAGAAACTACGCATCATTCCCTTGGGTGGCCTGGGGGAAATTGGCAAGAACATGACGGTTCTTGAATACGGACGTAATATGATCATGGTCGATTGTGGCCTGATGTTCCCCGAAAGTGACATGTACGGCATCGACCTCGTCTTGCCGCAGTTTGACTACGTAGTGCAAAATCAGGAAAGTCTACGCGGAATTGTCCTCACGCATGGTCATCTGGATCATATTGGTGGTCTACCGTATCTGCTCCGACAGGTGAAAACTACCATTTATGGCACAGCCTTGACGGTCGGCATGGTTAAACGCCAGCTTGAGGAAGCCCACCTGCTGCAGCAGGCGAGTTTTCAGGTTGTCCAAAATACGGACAGCTTCCAAATGGGACCGTTCAAGATCAGCCTCTTTCCCGTCGCACACTCGATTCCGGGTGCTGTCGGTCTGGTGATCGATACGCCGGTGGGGGCGGTGGTCCATACGGGCGACTACAAACTCGATGAAACGCCGTCGGGTGGCGAAACGACAGACTTAGCCCGATTGGTCAAACTGACGCCGAATGGCGTTCTCACGCTGCTGGCCGACAGCACTAACGCGGATAAACCGGGGCGGACACCGACCGAAAAACGCGTCGCCGATGACTTGGATCGCTTGTTTTCTCAAGCGACTCAGGGACGCATCATCATTGCGACTTTCGCGTCGCTGCTCGCTCGCCTGCAAGAGATCATCTATATCGCGAAAAAACATGGGCGTAAAATTGCGCTCACGGGGCGTAGCCTCGAAGAAAACGTCGCGCTGGCCCGTGAACTCGGCTATCTCAAAATCCCGGATGGGATGTTAGTCGAAATCAACTCCAAGATTCCGGATAAGAAACTGCTGATCCTCTCGACAGGTTCTCAAGGCGAACCGCGCTCGGCGCTAAACCGCATGGCGCAAGGCGAGCACCGAGAAATTCAGGTCAAAAAAGGGGATACCATCATCATTTCTGGTGGGACGATTCCTGGCAACGAAGAAGAAGTTGGGCGGATGCTCAACAAATTGTTCGTGCGCGGCGCCAATGTGATTTACGGCAGTTTGGCCACCGTTCACGTTTCTGGACACTGTAGCCGCGATGAAATGCAGATCATGCTGCAGACGGTTCAGCCGAAATACTTCATCCCTGTGCATGGCGAAGCCCGGCATCTCCATCTGCATGCGCAAATGGCCGAAAATCTGGGTGTCCCCGCCAAGAACACGTTCATCCTGAACAATGGCGATGTCTGGGCGACAGATGGCGCCAAAGCGTGGCTGGACCAGCCGGTGAAGGCCGCGAATGTGCTGGTCGATGGTCATCTGGTTGGCGAAGTGGGCGAAATGATTATGCAGGATCGCCAGCGCCTGTCGCAGGACGGCTTTATCGTCGCGCTGATCCGCGTCAATTCGCACAATAAGCTGGTGGGTGAGCCGGAAATCATCAGCCGGGGCTTTGTGGCCGTAAACGGGGCGGACGATCTGTTGCAGTCGGCCTGCAAGGAAATTAAGCAGCACATCAAGCTTGGCCGTGGTGTGGCGATTGAGAACATCCGCGATATGCTGCAAAATTTCTTCTACCGCGCTACCCAATCTAACCCCGTCGTGCTGCCCAGCATTATCAAGGTCTAACGTCGCTAAACAACTGATTGGCAGGAGCAGACCTACGGGTCTGCTCCTGCTGTCCTAAGCCAGTGTCTGCGCAACTATGAGCCCCGCATAATCTCAAGGGTTAACAGAACTCTCCTGCGTGATAAAGTAACAAATAACCTAAAGCATTTACGGACGATCCATTCGGATGAATATTCCTTTTAATAACTTGCTTGCCGTGAATCATGAGTTGTCGGCTGAACTGGAAGCGGCTACCGCGCGAGTTATCGGCAGCGGTTGGTATATTCTTGGCAGCGAAGTCGAGGCATTCGAAACCGATTTCGCCCGCTATCATGGCGAAGGCCGGTATGCGGTCGGAGTCGCGAATGGAACCGACGCGATTGAACTGGCATTGCGGGCGTTCGATATCGGTGTGGGTGACGAGGTGATCACGGTCGCGCATACGGCGGTCGCTACAGTCAATGCCATT
>CALKIA010000155.1 GCA_937988705.1 uncultured Chloroflexota bacterium
CCGGGTGCTCTCCCGTGTGTTGCAGCGCGCCGCATCGAATTCGTCACCCCACGCATAGCGCCGCTCATCATCGCCCTGCGCCGCCCGCTGCCATTCCGATTCGTCGGGCAACCAGATGATGCCGTCACCCCATTCACGCGTCAGCCAGCGGCAGAAATCGCTCGCCATGGTCCACGTGACATTCGTGCGCGGCACATCATCCCCGGCGAACGCCGACGGCTTGACCTCCGTCCCGGTCGCTTTGGCGAACGCCCGAAACTGGGCATTGGTAATCGGATACTTGGCAATATAGAACGGCGCGACGGACAGCACAGTCGTGCGCTCGCCTTCGCTCAGTGTGACCGTGCCCGACGGGATGGCACACCACTCGAACGGTTCGGGCAGCGCCAGCTTCGGCGGCTCGAAATCGGGCAGCGCCGCCTCAGTGCCGACCTGTGGCGGGACGATCTGCGCGAGTTGGAGATAGAATTTCTCCGGCGGCGTTCCCCCATTGCGGGCGTCAAAATGCTGAAGCGACTCGACGGCCAACCAGATATCGCCGTCAATCCAGATCGGGAAGATCGGCTTGTTCAGGCGCTGCGCGCGGCTCAGTTCGTTTTTCACCCATGTCGAGCTCTTCGCATTCCGCGACATGATCAGCACAAACGCCGTGCACTCGTTCAGGTGCGTCTCGATCACATCCGACCATTCCGCGCCGTAATCGATGCGGCGGTCAATCCACACTTGAAAGCCCGACGCTTCGAGCGACGCGCCGAGCTGATTCGCGTAATCACTGTCTTTGTGGCTGTAACTGATGAAAATATGGCTCATAAGCTCTGTCTTGTAAGCGTCCCATCATGCTATCATACTCAGGTATGGTGAAATGGATCAAACGCCTTTTATCCCTTCTCGCATGGATGATCCGCCTGTCAATCGCCGTTTGGGCGGTCGGCGCGCTGGTTCCCGCCCCCCCACGCGCCGCGCTGGAAGTGCCGGATCGCATCGTCGAGACGCTGCATCCTCAGGTCTGTCTGCACACCCGCCTCATTGACGAAGTCGAAGAGTGGAAGCTTCAGCGCAGTTTGCAGCTCGTGCGTGAGATGGGCGCGAATACTATCGTCGAGTTCTTCCCGTGGGCGTACATCGAACGCGCGCCCGATCAGTACGACTGGGCGAGCGCGGATCGCATCGTGCGCCACGCCCGGAATCAGGGTATCCATATCATCGCCCGTCTCGGCCTCGTACCGGGGTGGGCGCGGCAAACGGCTGACGATCCACGCGCCGAACGCAGCACGCTCAACACCCTCCCCGCCGACCGCTTCCCGGATTTCGCGCAGTTCGCCGCCGATTTCGCCGCGCGCTATGCCGGCAGCATCGACCACCTGATCATCTGGAACGAGCCCAATCTCGCGTTTGAGTGGGGCTATCAGCAGGTCGACCCGACCGGCTACGTCGCTTTACTGCGCGCCGTCTACGCACCGATCCACGCCGCCAATCCCAATGCGGTCGTGCTAGCCGCGGGGCTCGCGCCCACCCTCGAACCGCCGGGGAGTCCCAATGGCTTGAACGATATTCTGTATCTCGAAGCCCTCTACGCGAACGGCGCGGCGGATTACTTCGACGCGCTGGCCGTCCATACCTATGGTTTTACCGAGCCGCCTGAAGCCGAACCGCAGCCGGACGCGCTCAACTTTCGCCGCGCCGAACTGCTGCGGGATGTGATGCTGCGCCACGCCGACGCCGACACGCCGGTGTACATCACCGAAATGGGCTGGAACGATCATCCGCGTTGGACCAAGGCCGTACATGCCGCGCAGCGCGTCACCTACACGCTGGAGGCTTTACGCATGATCGAGACTGACTGGGAATGGGCCGCCAAGGCCTGTCTGTGGGTTTTCCGCTACCCTTACCCGACCTTCAGCTACCCGGACAACTTCACGTTCGCCAACACCGAATTCCAGCCGCGCCCGATCTACTACGCGGTGCAGGCCTATGCGCGGGGCTGGGAAAATACTGACCTCGTCCCCAAGCGGGAAAATGGTGTAGGGACGAGGCATGCCTCGTCCGCTCAACTTAACGACTGTTGGATCTCGCAGCCCAATTCTCATAGTCGATACCGGGTAGGGACGGCCTTCTGGCCGTCCGCTGCTTACAATTCAGGCGGACACGACAATTCAATTTACAAAAAGATCACGGTGTTTGTAGGGACAAGGCCTGCCTTGTCCGCTGTGAACGGACAAGGCAGGCGCTGTCCCTACGCCATGCGGTCAAGCACTGGAAGCGAGGCTCCATGATACCCCTCGCCCGCTTCACCCCATTCCTGCTCATCGCCGCGCTCGTCTTGGTGCTGATCACGCAGCCGAGCGCCGAACCCAACGTCTACGAAGTCTTTCGCACAGCGGAGATTCGCGTCGGCGTAGATGCGAGCTATCCCCCGTTCGCCGTCGCCACCGCCGATGATCTGTATGGCCTCGAAATTGATCTCGCCCGCGCCATTGGCGCACGCCTTGGCCTGCCGGTGCGTTTCGTCAATCTCGGCTTCGACGGGCTGTTCGACGCGCTTACCACTGATCAAGTAGATGTGCTGATCTCGGCGCTGCCCATTGATCTGGCGCGCAGCGGCGCGGTTCACTACACGCAGCCCTATTTCAACGCGGGGCTTGTGCTGGTCAGCACGGGAGCGTACACCTCCCTGCGCGATCTCCCGGGTCATAGACTGGCCTATGAATATGGTTCGACGGCCGAGAGCGAAGTGCGGCTCTGGCTGCGGCGGGTGCAGCCTTTTGACCTGCTGCCGCTCGAAACGCCTGCCGAGGCGCTGGAGGCGGTGCGCAGCGGTGCCGCCGAGGCCGCGCTGGTCGATGCGATTACGGCGCGGCTGTACCTCCGCGTCCACGCCGATTGGGGCGCCGCCTCCAGCCCCGTGACCGACACGCTCTACGCGCTGGTCACGCGTGGCGACCGCCCCGAAGTCGCCGCCCAAATTGATGGCGCGCTGGCCGAACTCTTCGCGGATGGCACCGTCGCCGCCCTCATTGATCGCTGGCTCTAACTGGACATCCACCCGTCCGGCGGCTATACTCCCCGTTATGATCGGCATTGATGCGCGTTTGACCTACTACCGCACTGGCGGCATCAGCACGTACATTGTGCGCCTCATCGAGGCTCTGGAACGGCTGGATTTTGAGCACCCGTATGTCGTCTTTCACAGCCGCAAAGCCCGCGAAGCGCTGGTGCCACGTTTCCGACGGGCGGATCTGTGGACGCCGTGCCATCATCGGCTGGAACGGCTGGCGTTGTCGGTTGAGCTGGCCCGCTTTGGTCTGGACTTACTGCATTCGCCCGACTTCATCCCACCGCTGCGGGGTGCGCGACGGCATGTGATCACCGTGCATGACTTGAACTTCTTGTTCTATCCGCAGTACCTGACCGCTGACAGCCTACGCTACTATAACGGTCAGATCGCCGCGGCGGTCAAGCAAGCGGATCACATCTTCGCGGACAGTGAGGCGACCAAGCGCGATTTGATCACCCTGCTCCACGTGCCGGCAGAGCAGATCACCGTGCATTTGCTCGGTGTGGATGAACAGTTTCAGCCGCAGCCCCCCGCCGAAATCACGCGAGTACGCGCTGCGCTGAACCTGCCGCCGGAGTATTTACTCTATGTCGGCACCTTCGAGCCGCGCAAGAACATCGCCGGTTTGATCGAAGCCTACGCTCAGCTCCCCGCTGACGGGCCGCCGCTGGTGCTGGCGGGCAATCGCGGGTGGTTGTTCGAGGAGACCATGCAGCAGATCGAGCGCCTGAAGCTGGGTGAACGCGTGCTGTGGCGCGAGAAGATCCCGCAGGCGGATTTACCGGGGCTTTACAGTGGAGCATCACTGTTGCTTACACCCTCCTTCTATGAGGGCTTCGGTTTGCCCGCGCTCGAAGCGATGGCCTGTGGCACCATCCCGATCGTGAGCAATCGCGGGTCGCTGCCCGAAGTCGTGGGCGAGGTCGGCTTGCAAGTCAACCCGGACGACACCGCCGACATCGCGGGCGCTATCAGCCGCGCCCTCAGCGATCAGACGTGGCGCGAACAGCAGCGCCAAGCAGGGTTTCGCCGCGCGGCCACCTTTCAATGGGAAACAACGGCGCGCATCGTGTTATCGGTCTACAAAGCTTTACTGTGATCGGCAGGTCTGTACTGTAATGCACATTCTACTGCTCACCCCCGCGCTCCCCTATCCCCCGCATCAAGGAGGGGCGCTGCGAAACTACGGCATTTTGCGCGGTCTGCGCGAAGCGGGACACCACATTACGCTCTTCAGCTTCAGCGAACAATCCGCTGACGGCACGCCGCTCTCCACGTTATGCGCTGAAATCGTAACGGTCAAGGCACCCGCCCGAACCACCGCCCGCCGATTGCGCGATCTGATGCTGTCCGGCCACCCCGATCTGGCGCGGCGGCTGGAAACGCCCGAATCGCGCGCACAACTCGTCCAGTTACTCACGCAGACGCGCTTCGACCTCATCCAGTTTGAGGGGCTGGAAATGGCGATTTATCTGCCGTTGGTACGCCAGCTCCAGCCGCAGGCCAAGCTGATTTACGACGCGCACAACGCCGAATATGCGCTCCAGCGTGTCATCGCGCAGGTTGAGACCAAGAGCCGCAAACGTCTGGCCGCCGCCGCGTATTCGCAGGTGCAAGCATCTCGGATCTTCAGCTTCGAAAAGCAAATTTGCGCGGCCGCCGATGGCGTGATCGCTGTCTCGGAAGAAGACGCCGCCGCCCTTAAGCCGTTCCGTGCGGACGGCAAAATCCATGTGCTGCCCAACGGTATTTTCGTCGGCGATTACACACAGCCCCCCCAGCAGCGCCTCGAACTCGGTGATCACGTGCTGGTCTTCACGGGGAAAATGGATTATCGCCCCAACGTCGACGCGATGCAGTGGTTTGCCAATGACGTGCTGCCGCTGATCCTCGCCAGTCTCCCGGATACGCGTCTCTACATCGTCGGGCAGAAGCCGCACGCCAGTTTAGACGCACTGCGCTCGCTCGATCATATTGAGGTCACCGGGTGGGTAGCCGAAATTCAGCCCTTCCTGCACGCGGCGAGCGTGTACGTCGCCCCGCTGCGCATGGGCAGCGGCACGCGCTTGAAAATTCTCGAAGCGCTGGCCGCGGGCTGCGCGGTCGTAGCGACGAATCCAGCGGTCGCCGGCTTGCGTGACGATACCCGCCAGCACCTCCTCATCGCGGACAGCGAACGCGCCTTCGCCGACGCCGTGATCCGCCTCTTGAATGATCCGGTCGAACGCGCCCGCCTCGGTGCAGCCTCGCGGGGAGTCGTCCGCCAACACTACGACTGGTCGGCGCTCATCCCTTGTCTGTTGACGATCTACAAGGATATCGGCGTTGGATAGAGAAGCGCTCGTCTTACGCAATCGCGCCATGGCGGCGGCCTTCCACTCCATGCCGACCAAGCATCACATCCGGCGGCTGGCGCTGCAGGCGATCGGCCATTTGCCGCTCCCCCAGCAGAAGCCGCATGATAAAGAACGTATCTTGCTGATTCGCCCCGATCATGTGGGCGATGTGCTGCTCACCACGCCCGCGATTCATGCCTTGCGCCGTGCCCGCCCGCACGCGGAGATCCACGCGCTCGTCGGCAGTTGGTCGACGGATGTAATCGCCAACTTTGACGAGATTGACTACGTGCTCACCCTGCCCTTCCCCGGCTTCACGCGCCAATCCAAGCTGAACTGGCGCTCGCCGTACGAATTGCTCATCGAATCGGCCCGCTATTTACGGCGTATCGGCTACACCAGCGCGATCATCTTCCGCCCGGATCACTGGTGGGGAGCGTTCCTGGCTCATGCCGCCGGGATTCCGCAACGGATTGGCTATGATCTGCCGGATGTCGCCCCTTTTCTAACCCACGCCCTTCCACATCAACTGCAGCACGCCGTGCTGCAAAGCGCCCAGTTGGTCGAATGTCTCATCGGTAACATTCCGGCCGAATCGCTGATCTTGCGCTATCCCGTCGCCGAAGCCGATCGCAGTTGGGTGGACGGCTACTTGAGCGAGTGGGGCGTGAAAGAGCGGCTGTTCGCCATCCATCCGGGCGCGGGAGCGATGATCAAACGTTGGGATGAAGCGAAATGGGCGGCGGTCGCAGACACGCTGTGCGAACAGTTGGACGCGACGGTGGTCTTCACAGGCGGTGATCACGAATTGGCGCTGGTGCAGCAGATCATCAGTCAAATGCGCCAGCGCGCCTGCGTGATGGTGGGTGATACGGGAATCGGCTCACTGGCGGCGCTCTATGAGCGGGCGCTGGTCGTGCTGGGCGCGGACAGCGGGCCGCTGCATCTGGCGGCGGCTGTCGGTACACCGACGGTCACGCTCTTCGGTCCCGCCGATCCGGTCGAGTTCCGCCAGTGGGGGCCAGCTGATAAGCACATCGTCCTCACGTCGAACATTGGCTGTCGTCCGTGCCGCATCCTCGATTGGGGCGGTGACGATCCGGCCAATCACCCCTGTGTACGCGAAATCGCGGTCGGCTCCGTGCTGGACGCCGCGCGCCGCGTGGTGAACATCACGGCGTAAAACGGCGGACGCGCCGTAGCGCGTCCCTACCCAGTGATCGTTTTTCTCGTAGGGACGCGATTCATCGCGTCCGCAAGACCCACAAATTGAACCAATTTCCCGCTTCATGCACCGCTAGACACATACCGAGTGGATACGATGAATCCGCAGCCCTAAGTCAACCCGCTTGGATTGGCCGAGACAAGGTTGTCTCCCCTCCCTGAATTCGGGGTGGGGTCGAAAAACGACCTTTTTAAACACCTGTGTGTCTCGTCCCGACAGTCAAAAAACTACTCCGGACAGGAGCAATGGCTTTTGTCCCTCTCCCCGTTTACGTGGGAGAGGGACGGCTGGCGCAGCCAGCAGGGTGAGGGGTGTGTAATGGACATTGGCTAATCCGGGATGACCACCGCGCTCAAATCTTCGGTAGTTTCGGGAAATTTCAAGTCCATCGATTCGAGCGTTTCGACGACCGTCCGCGTGATTACCAGATTGCGATACCACTTCTTGTTCGCCGGGACGATGTGCCACGGCGCGTGGGTCGTGCTGCATCTGCTCAGCACATCCTCGTAGGCGCTCATGTAGTCGTCCCACTGTTCGCGCACCTTAAGGTCGCCCGTGTTGAACTTCGAATGCTTCGTCGGGTCGTCAAGGCGCGCTTGCAGGCGCTCTTTCTGCTCATCCTTGCTGATGTGCAGGTAGAACTTGAGCACGCGCGTCCCCGTATCGTTGAGCAGCTTCTCGAACTGGTTGATCTGCTCATAGCGCGCTTTCCACACCGATTCCGGCACGATCCCGTTGACGCGCACCACGAGCACATCCTCATAGTGACTGCGGTTGAAAATGCCGATCATGCCTTTCGGCGGCACTTCGCGATGCACGCGCCAGAGGAAATCGTGCGCCAATTCATCCAGGCTCGGCGCTTTGAAATTGGCAATCCGGATGCCATTCGGATTAACCACATCGAACACATGCTTGACCGCGCCATCCTTGCCGGACGTATCCATGCCTTGCAGAATGATCAACAGGGCTTGCTTGCTGCTGGCATACAGGCGTTCCTGCATTTCGACCAGGCGCTGTTCCAGCTTGTTTTCCTCGGCGCGTCCGGTTTCTTTGGTGTAGCCGTCAGTGTCGATGGGGCTAAATTCGGCAAGTTTAACTTTGCCTTTAGAGATGAGAGGTTGTTTGGGCATAACCGACCTTAGAAGTAACGAATTAGGTGATTAACACAAGTATATACCTCAGTCAGCGAAACATTATCCGATTTTAGGTGATCAACCTATACTTCTGAAGTATTGCCAGATGCAGGAGAAACTTTAATATGAACTGGTATCAGTTTACGCGCAGTTATGCTTTGCTGGTTGGAGTCGCGTTCACCCTAGCCGGGATCGGCGGTTTTGTAAGTTTTGTTACGCCACCAGCCCCAATAGACGCTCCCACACTGATCATAGATACAAGTTATGGGCTGCTGCTCGGCTTATTCCCGATCAACCTCATTCACAATTTGTTCCACCTCGCTATCGGGGTTTTCGGTTTACTGGCCTATCGCGACCTAATCCCGCTGCGTAACTTCATGAGGGGCTTTGGCATCATTCTGGCGCTATTAGCTATTCTGGGCATGATTCCGACTGCCAATATATTAGGCGGCTACATGCCCATTTATGGACATGATGTCTGGCTGCATGGTGTTGAAGCGCTGGTTGCCCTCGGTCTGGGATTTCTAGGTTCAATGCAATCTCGTTCGATGCTAACTACACCCGATGGACACCCATAATGATAAAAACGTCGTTCGACAATCCAGCAATTTCGCCACTGCTGCGTTGGATCACCGGTTTTGAATCGGCGGTAGTGCTTGTTTCTGGAGTCGGGCTGTTCTTCTTGCCTACCTTGCTGGGTCCGCTGTGGCCCTGGCAGCTTGCCCCCTTCAACACTCGTTTCATGGGCGCAATCTACCTTGCGTCCTTCATGTCAGCCGTGATGCTGGCATGGAAAGGACGTTGGTCGCCTACGCGGGTCATCGTCCCGATGATCTTCATCTTCACAACCGTGGTTCTGCTCGTATCGCTGGCATACCTGGATCGTTTTTTGGCCAACAGCCCCTCTACCCTTCTATGGTTCATACTTTATGTCGGAATCCCGGTCAACTGCGCGTTACATCTCTGGTTATATCGCCGTCTGCCGCCCGCCGATTCGGTACCGGTTCCCTCGTTCTTACGCGGGCTCCTGCTTGTTCAATCGGTCGTGATCGGCATCAATGGCCTTGGCTTGTTGGCTGCGCCCGTCGCGTTTGGCAGCTTCTGGCCTTGGGGACTAGATGAATTTCATGCGCGCATGTACAGCGTCGCCTTTTTAACGCCCGCGCTCGGTTCGCTGCTGCTCTTTCGCAAAGGATCTTCGGTCGAACTGGGTGCCTTAGGTTGGACTCAGCTGGTTGGCGGGGTGTTCCCCATTCTTGGCTTGGTCATCGTAGACAGCGCAGTTCAGCGTGTGAATTGGTCGCAAGCGGGAACGTGGTTATGGATTATCATGTTCGCGTTCATTGGCGTAGTCGGCTTAGCGCTTATCGTCTACCAGCACCGTCTGCGTTCCGCGGAGGTTAGCGTTGTGTTCTGAACACCTCAGAACTCCGGTTCTGCTTGCGGAGTGACGGTGCGCGTCGATTCATTGCGATACGTCACCATGCCGACCGCGCCGCCCTTGATCTTGCGGACATAGCGCCGTTCGGTCACATCGACGATGACTTTGCCTTCGCTCCGGCTCGCGCTGTAATACGCGGCCAGCGCCGCCGCCCCGTCGATGACGCGCTCCGGGATCGGCCGCCCGTCAAACTTGATGATGACATGTGAGCCGCCGACACCCCGCGCGTGCAGCCACAAGTCCATCGGACTGCCTTTGTCAAAGGTGACGATCTCATTCTGGCGGCTGTTGCGCCCGATCCAGATCACGAAACCGTCTCCGGTCACCACGCGGATCGGCGCGGACTTCTGCCCGCCGATCTTCTGCTGCGGCTTCCCGCGCCAGATGCCTTTGGCTTGCAGCGTCTGCACGACTTCGTCGATTTCCACCCAATTGGCCGCCAACTGCACGTCGGTAGCTAACTGCTTGAGGAAATCGAGATCGTGTTCCGCTTCTTCGATCAAACCGGGGACATCTTCGAGCGCGCGCTTGGCGCGGTTGTACTTGTCGAAGTAGCGCTGCGCATTTTCCAGCGGCGTGAGTTCGGGGTCGAGCGGGATGCTGAGTTCCGGCGCGTCGAGGTCGTACTGGGCCTTGAGTTCGGTTTGCCCTTTGCCGATCGCGTACTGGTACGCGAGGATCAGTTCGCCGCTCTGCTTGAGGCGTTCACGTTCCGACTCATCTTTGAGCGAACGACGCAGCGAAGCCAGCCGCCCTGCGATTTTGTCCGCGCCTTCCGCGATTTCATCCTGAATCGGCTTCTTCGCGGCGTTATAGGCGTCCTCGCCGACGGGCGCGCTGTAGAACAGCGTGAGCGCCTCGCTAACCGACTCGACGCGTCGCCAACCGCTCTGCGCTTGCAGCGGATACACGCTGAACGCTGTGATCCCGCGTTCGCCGTCGGCTATGCCGGGCTGCCACTCACGCCGCCCCAGTGGATCGACCACGCTGTGCAGCGCCGCCAGCAGCTTTTCCGGGTCAGCCTCTGCCGCTTTCGTTTCGGTTGCTCCGGTCGCCCGGTAGACGGTTTCTTTCGCCACCAGCGGACTCGCGCCTAACAGCCGCGCCGTCAGTAGTTGATGGGTTTTCTTCTTCGGGTCATCGTTCTGCGCGAAGATGCCGAGCAAACTCTCCAGCGTCAGCGTGAGCGGGTTGAGCTTGCCGATTTGCGGCGGCGGCGGGACATACGGGTGCGCTGGCAGGCTGACGCGGTAGCGGTTCTCGTCCGCGCCCACGCGCCGCACACAGTCCAGAATGATGCCGTTTTGCACGAGCAGCAAATTACTGCGCCGCTCCATCGGTTCGATGATGATGCTCACATCACCTTCCGGCCCCTGTACATCGAATTGCAGCACGCGCTCCCACGGCGGTTGGCTAACGTGGGCGATCAAACCGCCTTCCACGTAGCGCCGGATCAACAACCCGACCGTAGACGGCTTGGACACGCCGCGGCGCAGTCGATCTGGGACAAGCTGCACGCGCGGCGTCGACTGGTTCGCGCTCAGGTACAGATACTGGCGGCGATGACTGGCGTAGATTTCAAGGCCGATGCTATCCTCATCCACGCCGAGCGAATCCTGCACGCGCCCGCCGACGAGCGTGTCCATGAATTCGTCCACCAGCGCGGACAGCGTGAACGCATCGAGATTCATCTACTGCGCGTCCGGCGTGAGCAAATAGGCGATGATGTCGCCCAATTCCTGATCGCTGATGCGACTGCCGAAGTTCGGCACCATCGAGTTCGGGTAACCATCGACCAGATACGCTTCCGGGTGGATGATCGATTCGTAGAGGTAAGCCTCCGCGGGCATCGGCGGGCGCCGCGTCGTCGCCCGCTCGGCCACGCCCACCCACGCTGGCGCGATCCCGTTGGCCGCGCCCTGCCGGTGACAGGCCGGGCAGCCATATTTCTGGATCGCCGCTTCGGCATTCGCGGCATAAGCGTTTGCCAGCAATGCCGCCACGCGCTCGCGATAGGCAGTCGCGCTCACCGGCTCAATCCCGACCGAACCCTGATCGAAGCTGAACACTTCCACGAGGAAAATCACGAGGACGACGATGAGCAGCGCCGCCGAAACGACCACTGCCCAGCCCACACGATACTTTTTCACAACCCATTCCCACCTAGATGCGGATCAAAGGCTTGCACATGGACGCAACTACACTCATCCCCTGTGGGGCGAGCCTATCTGCCCGCCCCTCTCCCATTCCAGCGAGACAAGCAAAGGTTTCAGCTGTCTCCCCTCCCTGAATTCGGGGAGGGGTGGGGTGGAAAGAACTTTATCTCGTAGGACAACGCTTGCATTGTCCGTTTTCGATGAAATTCGCCCCATAACGTGCTTTTCTACGCACTTACTGGCCCGCCTTGTCCGTTTTCGCCTGGCGCAGGGCTACAGAATCACCTTGTCGATGATCATCAGCAAGAACAAAAACGCCAGATAAGCGGTGGACGCTTTGTAAGCCGCGCGCGCCGCCGCGCCGGATTTCTCTCGAATCAGAAGTATAGCGGCCCGGATCAACGAGATCCCGAGCAGCAGCGCCCCGATCCCGTAGATCGCGCCGAGCGTCCCAAAAGCGAACGGCAGCAGGCTGATCAGCAGGAGCATGATCGAATACAGCAAAATCTGGTGCCGCGTGACCGCCTCGCCCCGCGCAACCGGCATCATGGGGACGTTGGCGCGCGCATAATCGGTGTTGACCAGCAGCGCCAGCGCCCAACTGTGCGGCGGCGTCCAGTAGAACACAATCGCGAACAGCATCCACGCCTCAAAATTGAGTGATCCGGTGATAGCCGCCCAACCAACGAGCACGGGCATCGCCCCTGCCCCGCCGCCGATCAAAATGTTCAGGACGGTGTTGCGCTTCAGCAGCACCGTATAAATGATCACATAGTAGACCGCGCCGCCGAACGCCAATCCCGCCGCCAGCCAGTTGACGAACACGCCGAGGATGAAGACTGACCAGACAATGAGCGCCACGCCAAAGATCAGCGCGTTGTTGGGTGACACCCGCCCTGACGGAATCGGACGGCGCGCCGTCCGGGTCATCTTGGCGTCCATATCGCGGTCATAGTACTGGTTGATGACGCTCGATCCCCCTGCGGCCAGCGCCCCGCCGAGGATGGTCGGGACGAGCAGTGCAAATGGGGGTGCGCCTTCGGCAGCGATGAACATGGCGGTCACGGTGGTGAACACCAGCAGCAAAACGATCCGCAGCTTGGTCAGTTCAAGATAAATCTTAACGGTGTCGCCGAGACTCGTCGGCTTCATCGGCTCGCTTGGGAAGACGGTTGCCATTCAGACTCCGGCTGATTAACAATACGACTGTTGAGGGTTTCAAACGCGCTCAGGGCGACCAGCAGCGCCCAGGTGGCCGCCGCAAACCCGACATGCGCCGCGCCCCAGAGGGGTTGTGCCGCCGTGAGGACGAAAGCCGCACCGATCGCGGCCTGCATGAGGTACATGACCAGCGCGAGCAGCGCCAGTGTGCGCACGCGCGCTTCCTGACGGGTACGCTGCGCCGACCACACCAGCAGCGCCAGCGAAATGCCGAGCGCGGCGACCGCATAGCGGTGTGTCATGTGGATGATTTGCAGCTGGCCCTGATCGAGCGGGAGCACCGAGCCATTGCACAGCGGATAATCGACACACGCGAGGGTCGCGCCGCTGCCGCGCACCAGCGCCCCGGTCAAAATGATGACCAGTGATAAGGCCGTGGTGGTATACGTGAGCGTGGTGAAGTTGTCGCGCGGACTGCCCGACTTTGGCTTATACGTCGCGATGATCGCGGCGACCAGTAGCGCCCCGAGCAGAAGCATCGCCGTGCCCAGATGCAGCGTGACAAAGGTCGGCGGCAGGTCGAAAATCACGACAATGGCGCCGAGGCCGCTTTGCACGACGAACAGCACGGCGGCAATCACCGTGAAGGTGAGTACGCCGCGATTCCGCGTGCGATACGCCCGCAGGGCGACGGCCAGCGTGCCTAAGCCCATCAGCCCGATCAAAATGGCGAACAAGCGATGCAGCCATTCGATCCATGCGGTGAGGTTATCCAGCGGGGGGATCACCGTGCCGTTGCACAGCGGCCAGTGATTGCCGCAGCCCAAACCGGAGTCGGTGACGCGCACAACTGCGCCAAACACGATCAAACCAACCGTCAACAGTGCCGTCGCTAACGCTAAACGTGGGAATAAACGACTTTGCATACCAGTTAACCCGCAAACTGCCAGAAATCCGAACTTAAGGAAATGTACACACGTCTGCCGAGCAGCACGCATGCCGCCCAGTACCCATCAAGCCCAACCCCGCGTTACTGCTGCTGCTTGGCCGCTGCTGCCGCCGCGACGCCTTCGGCTTTGGCTCGGCGTGTGCCACGATCCAGAAACCACAGGATGATCGCCAGCGTCACGGCAATCCCGACCAGATTAAAGAGCAGGAAGCTGACCAGCGCGAACAACTGATTCGCTTTCCACTGCGTCATCACGGTGCTGGACGCCTCTGGGCTGCCAACGATCTGCAGCACGGGCAGAACGCCGCCGCCATCATTAGCAATCAACAACGAGGTCAATCCGCCACCGATCAGGAGAAGCAGGAGCAGACCGATCACTAAGCCAAACCGCTTCACACTACGCCTCCATTATTTGGATTGTTGAGAAGAACTTGTTGATTGTACCGTTTGGAACAAAGACCTGCAAGCAGGAGTCAGGCTGGCTTTTGCCACCGACTGTGAAGATGGTGTCAGGGACAACCCGTTTTTCTCCCCTCCCTGAATTCGGTTGAGGACCGGGCACTTTTAACATTGTGCAGAAGGCATCCCTCAACCGACAACTATTCGACTGAGCTACCTCGGCTGGCTGCACCAGCCGTCCTCTCCCACGTATAAGGCGTTCTGGGGATTACTCGCAGCTCGCGCCGCGCTCCTTCGGCAATATGACGAAGAAGGTTGTCCCCTCACCCAGCACACTCTCCAGCGTGATCGTCCCGCCATGCTTTTCGATCACCGCTTTGACGATCGACAGGCCGAGCCCCGTCCCTTCGATATGCGCGCCGCTCTGCGACCGGTAGAAGCGATCGAAGATAAACGGGAGATCTTCGGGCGCAATGCCCACCCCATTATCGCGGATGGTCAGGTCGACCTGAGTGTCGCGCTTGGTCGCGGTCACCCAGACTTCCCCGCCCTGCCGGTTGTATTTGATCGCATTGTTAAGCAGATTGAGGATCGCCTGTTCCAGACGGCGGCTTTCCGCCGGAATCACGCCGAGTTCCGGTTCGATGTCCAGATGAAAGGTGACTTCACGCCGCGCGGCCATATCTTCCAGCACTACCACGACGCGGTTGAGAAGCGCCGTCAAATCGCAATCGTCGCATTGCAGCGGGCGATCCGCATCAATCCATGAGAGTTCCAGCAGGAGGGCGATGAGTTGTTCCATATGCTTCAGGCTGTTCAAGGCGCGCTCACTGAACTGCTGCTGCCGTTCGTTGAGCGTGCCTGCCTGTTCAATGAGTTCCAGATAGCCTTTGACGGAGGTGATCGGGGTTTTCAGGTCGTGGGCGATGACGCCGACAACTTCAGTCCAACTACTTTTGGGCATGGTCTAGACTTCACTCTTCGCTGGGCACAAGAGATGCGGTAGCGTATTCAAGGCTCGCGCCATCCGTGTACCGTGCCACGTCAGCAGCGAACCATCGACCAGATGTATTTGCTGGTTGCGCGCTGCTGGAATGTCCAGTGCAGCAAACAGCGGAATGTGACTCGTATCAAAGGCGAACGGTTCGCTTGGCAGCAGAATCACGTCGGGCTGCGCGGCTTCAACTTCCGCGAGGGTCACGCGGGGATAACGCGTATCCCGGGCTGCGCGGCGCGGGTCATCCGGGCTGAATGGTTCAGCTTGGCCGAGATCCGCCGCCAGCGGGTACAAGCGTTCGCGCTCGGCGAACACATTGGTGCCGCCGCAGGTGCGCAGCAGATCATGGGCGAAGGTGTCGGCATTGAACGTCATTAGTGGATCGAGCCAGATGGGTGCGAAGACTTTGCATTCGGGGTGTTCCATGCGTTCTAGCCAGTCGCACAGCCACTCTGTCGACCGGATGCGCTCGACCATCGAGGTGTCATCGAACACATGCATCATGTTCCACAACAGATTGAAAGCTTCACGTACCGTTTTCGGGAACGTCACCCACACAGGAATCCCGGCGGCTTGCAGCGCCAGCACATCCTGTTGGCTGTTCTCTTCCTGATTGGCGATCACCAGATCCGGCCGCAGCGCACTGATGCGCGCGATATCCGCGTTCTTCGTGCCGCCAATGCGTGGCAGGTGCGCCACTTGATCAGCCGGATGGACACAATAATCGGTGATGCCAACAACCCGCGCACCCACGCCAAGTTCAAACAGCGACTCGGTTACGCTCGGCACAAGCGAAACCACCCGCTGCGGTGGTTCGCTGACCGGGGCGTCCATCATGTACCGATATGTTCCATCCTGCTGCATACGTTTGACTTATCGTTGGACTAATTGATCGCGTTCCGGGCCAACGCTCACTGTGTTGATCGGAATTTCAAGTAGTTCGGCGATGCGGTCGATATATCCGCAGGCCGCCTTGGGCAAATCGTTCCAGGTACGCGCCGCACCAAGCGGTTCATCCCACCCGGGGAGCGTCTCGTACACGGGTTTGACGCGCATTTGATCGAGCGTCGTCACCGGTATACCATCCAGAATTGTACCATCGATCTCATAGCCGACCGCGATGGTGAGTTCTTTCAGTCCGCTTAACACATCGAGCTTGGTCAGCACGAGTTCGGTGAAGCCATTCACATCACGCGCGTACTTGAGGATGAGCATATCCAGCCAACCACAGCGCCGCGGGCGTCCGGTCGTCGTGCCGAATTCATCCCAGAAGTTTTCGCCTGTCCCGCGCAAACGGGACGCGAGTTCGCCTTCGACTTCGGTCGGGAACGGCCCGGAACCGACGCGGGTGCTGAAGGCTTTCGCCACGCCCACTACCCGATCAACCCAGCGCGCGCCGATCCCCAAGCCGGTCAGCGCCCCGCCGACGGTCGGCGAAGAACTGGTCACAAACGGGTAATCGCCGTGGTCGATGTCGAGCATCGTGCCCTGCGCGCCTTCGCATAGAATAAGCGCACCTTCGCGCAACCGCGCATTGAGATACGCCGAGGTATCCGCCAGATACGGCTTCAGCTTGTACGCCGCATCGACGTACTCTTCCGCCGATTTCTGCGGATCGAGCGCCTCATGGCCGTCACGAACTAAGCGTTCGTTCGCCGCACCTGTGTGCTTGTAGAGCGCATCCGCGAACGCTTCCGGGTCGGCCATTTGCCCTGCGCGCAAACCCGAGCGGTTGGTCTTGTCCGTGTACGCCGGGCCGATCCCGCGCAGCGTCGTGCCGATTTTGTCCGCGCCGCGCGCTTTTTCCCCCGCTGCGTCCAGCGCCATATGCGCCGGGGCGATGATGTGCGCCCGCGTACTGATCAGCAGGCGACCGGGGCTCACGTCCACCCCCAACGCGCGCAGTCCTTCCATTTCCTTGACCATGTTCACCGGATTGATGACCGTGCCATTCCCCAGCAAACACACCGCTTGCTCGCGCAAAATGCCCGATGGAATCAAATGCAGCTTAAACACCTGCTCCCCAACGTACACGGTGTGTCCAGCGTTGTCTCCGCCCGCATACCGCGCCACGACGTCCGACTGCGCCGCCAGCCAATCGGCGACGCGCCCTTTCCCCTCGTCGCCCCATTGAGCGCCGATCACTACTGTTGCAGGCATGTCTCTACTACCTTTTATGTACGAAAAGCTGATCCAAGGGCAATCGTCACTTGACCCCGGCCCCAGGGTTCAATCTGACCATCCGGGCCGAGCGCCAGCGCCGAACCGGGTTCAATCGCCAGCGCAACCGCCGCCGGGTGCAGGTCGAAGACTGGTTTGGCGCGTGCGGCCGTGTTCTGCACGCCGATCAGGATGAGCGCCCCTTCCACCCATTCCAGACCATCGCCCAGAGGCACCAGCCACGAGCCAAACGCGGCGGCCGTCTCGCCTTCCAGCAAAATCACTGCGCCGTTTTCGAACGCCTGCTGAATACCGGTGATCGCCGCGCCGCGCAGCGTCGATCGCGCTTCATTCGCCGACCCCGTATTACTCACCACCACGACGCCCGCTTCCGCCAGCTTCGACTCAACTGCGTCGTCGTCCTCGGTAAACACATCCACAGCGTAGCTGGACGGTGCGCCGAGATCGCCCAGATCATCGCTGAGCAGATCGCCCGATCCATCGAGCGCGATCACTGCGAGGCCGCCATCCGCGCTCGACCGGTTGATCGCCATCGCGCGCACATCGTCGTCCGCGCCACCCGCCAGCACGAGCCACCCGCGCCCATTAATCCACCGAAGCACGTTCACGCTGGGCATTGTCACTCCGGCAGCACATACGCGGCGACTGCCGTGCTCAGCAGCGCCACAGCGAGCGGCAGGGCGTTCTCGTCAATCGAGAACTTCGGGTGATGATGACCATAGTATGCGTCGGCGGTCATGTCCTGCGCCCCAACGAAGAAATAGTGGCCGGGAATATCGTTCATGAACAGGCTCACATCCTCCGCGCCCATCGTGCGCGCGGTCAGGTCGAGTCCGTCTGCCCCCAGCATCTCAGCAAACAGTGGGCGCAGTTTCGCCCCCACTTCCGGATCATTGATGACCGGAATCGTCAGATTGGTGAAGTTGATTTCGACTTCGCAGCGCATGGCGAAACCGATATTCACGGCGATTTCGCGCATCCGTTCCCACGCGAGGTCGCGGACTTCGTTGCGGAAAAAGCGAATCGTGCCGTGCATTTCGGCAAACTGTGGGATGACGTTGTAGGCATCCCCGCCGCGGATCTGCGTCACCGAAATGACCAGCGTATCCAACGGATCTGCCGAACGGCTGACCACCGTCTGGAAGGCCGTCACGATCTGCGCCGCGCACACCACCGGGTCGATGCCCTGATGCGGTAGAGCGGCATGCGATCCCTTGCCCGTCACCTTGATGTCGAAGATCGAAGCGCCCGCCATCGTCGGGCCATCGGCCACGCCGATTTTGCCGACGGGCATACTGTTCCACAGGTGCAAACCGACCGTGACATCCGGTCGCGGGTCTTCCAGTGCGCCATCATCGACCATCGCCTGAGCGCCGCGCCCGACTTCTTCGCCGGGCTGGAACACGAATTTGACTGTCCCTGCGATCTCGTCGCGATGCTGCGCGAGCAGTTTCGCCACGCCTAGAGCGATTGCTGTATGCCCGTCATGACCGCAGGCATGCATCTTGTTGGCCACCGTCGAGGTGAAATCCGTCTGATTCTCCTCAAGAATCGGCAGCGCGTCCATGTCGGCGCGCACGAGGATCGTCTTACCCTCGCGTCCGCCTTCCAGCAAGCCGATGACGCCCGTCTTACCGATGCCCGTCCGCACTTCCAAACCGAGCGTTTGCAGCTCCTGAGCGACGATCCCGGCCGTCCGAAACTCCTCAAATGCCAGTTCCGGGTGCTGGTGAAAATCGCGCCGCCGGGCGATCAGTTCTTCGCGCAGCGCCTCTGCTTGAGCCTTAAAGTCAATGGTCATCGTCCTCACCGATCAAAGGTAATTACACGAAAGGTTTCCATATAGCGCGGAGCATCGGGCGGCGCTTCCAGATCGCGGTTACCCCGCTGTCGTTCCGCCATCGCCTCCATATCGGCGATCTGACTCTTGTGTTCACGGAGCGCGGCGATCTTCGTTTCGAGATGATCGGTCACGTCCATCTTGATATTGCCGCTGTAGGTCCCGCAGATGTACAGGTGCTTGACTTTGTGCGGTTCTAAGCCTTCGTCCGTCTCCAACGAGGGGAAGTTCAACCGATCTCGCGCTGTCGGGTACACCGAGTCGAGCGTTGCCTCGCCAATCGCGCGGTGATCCGGGTGGTTCAGCCCGCGATCCCCGAACCAGAACACCGTCGGATCGCAGGTCACCACCGTATCCGGCTTATGCAGGCGAATCTGGCGCACGATATCACGCCGCAAATCGAGCGACGGCGTCAGTTCGCCGTCGGGATAGCGCAAAAAAACGACCTCTTTCACGCCGAGCACCGTCGCCGCGTTCCGTTCTTCCACTTCGCGCATGGCGACGAGCGCCGCGTGCGTCATGGTGGGGTCGCTGCTGCCCTTGTCGCCGCTGGTCGCGAGGACGAAGATGATCTCCGCACCTTCAGCGGCCCAGCGCGCGAACGTTCCACCCGCGAAAAACTCAGGGTCATCTGGGTGTGCGAACACCCCCATCACCCGTTTGACTCCATCTGCTGCCATGCACAGCTCCGTCTGTTGGTCGGGGCGAGGCACGCCTCGCCGGTTACAAGGGCGGGACACATATCCCGCCCCTACGTATACCGTATCTTAAGGGGGTGGCGCAACATCCCATCTGAGGGGTGAAGCGAGGTGGACTATTCCGCGGATTCCGGGCTGCCGCCGCCGCTGGTCTCCTGACCTTTCGGGCGGCGATCCGAGCGATTCTTCTTGCGGCGCTGCCCACCACCTTCGGAACGTTCACTGCGCGGCGGGCGATCCTTGCGTTCCCCCTGCGGCTTGGCTTCGGCCTGCGCCCCCTGAGTGGGCGACTGCGGACGATCCCCACTCTCTCCACGCTTGCGGTCGCCGCGCTTGCGTTGGCGCGGGCGATGCGACTGGTCAGACGCGGATTGCTCCGAACGGGCGACTCCGCGCATCGTCGAGGCCTCGTCCTCTTCGGGATCCGCTTCGGTGGTGACGGTTTCCCCGCCGACTGCATCGACCTCGGCTTTCACCTTCGGCGGCTTCGCGCCGCAGTCGCAGCCTTCGTCTCCATGGACGGTACAGGGTTCTTTCGCCTTCTTCGCCAGCGCTTCGAGTTCTTCCAGCGGGACAATTTCCTCCCGCTTGATCGTTTGCAGCCCGTGTTCCTCGATGTATACCAGCACTGAGTCGGACAGCGGGAACACGTCGACGACTTTCGCCTCACCAAACGGCGTGCCGATGCGCTTGTTCTTCTTGGGTAATTTCTGCCGCGCTTCGACATATTGTTCGTATTCATAGACGAGGCAGCAGCGCAAGCGTCCGCACATCCCCGTGATTTCGGACGGGTTGAGCGAAATGCCCTGCGCCTTCGCCATTTTGATCGAGATCGGGCTGAAATCCGTCAGGAACGTCGAACAGCAGCGCAGTTCGCCGCACGCGCCGTAACCGCCGAGCAGTTTGGCGACATCGCGCGGGCCGATCTGCCGCATCTCTACCTGTGCGGGGAAGGCCCGGGTGAGTTCGTTCCACAGCTTGCTGACGTTCACCTTGTCTTCGGCGGTGTACAGGAAGGTGAGCAAAGTGCCATCATAGTTGTAGAGCGCGGCGATGAACTTGACATCGGTGAAACCGCCCAGTTCTGCCGACTTCTGCCGGCAGCCGTCCAGCGCGCTGTCTTGCTGCAATTCCCAATGGTGCTTCAGGATCAAATCGCGCGGGCTGGCCAGACGCATGATCGGTTTGTAATCACGCATATCCTCCTCAATGGCGTTGAAGCTCATCACTTCGCCCATTTGACGCCCGCGCGCCGTTTCAACAATCACGTAATCGCCGACCTTGAGGTCGGGAAATTCACTGAAATCAAAGTGATACAGCTTGCCGACGCGATGAAATCGCACACCGGCCACTGTTTTCTGCATCGTAACAGGTTGGTCTGTCATTGGGATACCTAGTAAAAATACGTTACACATCCACCACTAATCATAGGCGACAACGCCACAATCGCAAAGAGTTGACAAAATTTCGGCACGGTGCTAGTTTGTTAACCTAAAGATTTCACCCAGTAGATCGCGCGTCGATGAGCACATTAGTGATGAAGTTCGGCGGTACATCCGTCGGGATGACAACCGGGTTAAGCCAGGTATTAAGCATCGTCCTGTATGAACATGAACGCTGGACGAACTTAATCCTTGTTGTATCTGCATTGGAGGGCGTCACGGACGCCCTCATCGAAGCCGCCCATTTAGCCCAACTCAACAATCAGCGGGGGTATCGCCGCATTGTTGCGACCCTGCGCACGCGTCATCTCGCCTTGATCGAGCATCTGCCGCTCGGTTCAACCGAGAAAAGCGCCCTGCAAACCGATCTAGATCGTCTGCTGTACGATCTACTCGGCAGCTGTCAGACGGTCGCGGAACACCACGACGACGCGCTGCGACCCGAAGTCGCCGATAAGATCGTCCATGTTGGCGAACGCCTCGCCGCGCGCGTTGTCGCTGCGCTGCTGCGTCAAAACAATCTGCGCGGTGTCGCCATCGATGCCACCGACCTGATCATCACCAACAACGCCTATGGGAATGCCATCCCGGATCTTGCGCTCACCCGCGAACGGATTGCCACTCATCTGCTGCCCTTGCTCCAGCGCGGGATCATCCCCGTGGTCACCGGTTACATCAGCTCCAGCGTCACGGGTAAACCCACGACGCTTGGGCGCGGCGGCAGTGACTACACGGCGTCGGTGTTGGGCGTGGGCAGTGATGCCCGTGAGGTGTGGGTGTGGACGGATGTCGATGGCCTGATGACGGCTGATCCGCGCGAAATCGATGATGCGCGGGTGATCCCCACCCTTTCGTATGATGAAGCGGCGGAACTCGCGTATTTTGGCGCGCGCATTTTGCACCCGCGCATGATTCATCCGCTGCGTGAGCAGTCGATTCCGCTGCGCGTGCGCAACGTCTACACGCCGCAGCAGCCCGGTACGCTGGTACGCGACAAACTGGCGGCGATGCTGCCCGCCATTCGCGCGGTGACTTCTATTCAAGGGTTGGGCATGTCCGCGCCGCACAACGGGTCGCTGGCCCGGCTCGCGCAGGTCGTCGACAACCTACTCTCCGACCTGACCGGCAGTCACACCGACGTCACGATCACGTCGCAGTCGTCGTCACACAGTTTCATCTGCTTCGTCATTCCCACAATGGCCGGGCCAGATGCCCTGCACAGTCTGCAAGTCGCGTTGAACCAGACCGAGGAACTCACGGGAGGCTGGAGCATGCGTCCGGTGCAGGTGGTGACGGTGATCGGCACGCGTCTCGGGGAAATTCACACGCTCACCGCGAATGTGCTGCTGGCGTTGGAAGGGGTGCCGCTGCTGGCCTTATCGCAAGCCCCATCGCATTGCAGCGTGTCGCTGGTGGTGGAAACGCAGTACGGCGAAACCGCGCTCGCGCGCATCCACAATCTCATCCTCAAAAACGGGTAACCCCTCAACCAACAGCGTGTAAGGACGGCCTTCTGGCCGTCCGCTGACTACGGACGCACAGAAGCGCGTCCCTACCAGTGCGCGCTTGTTAACAGTGTTCTGTCCTCAACCGAATTCGGAGCGGGTCGAGCGTCACGGACTGCTAGGCTTCCCCACGATGTACCCGTCAACGTGGCAGTCCACGCACAGCCCCGGTGAGCGGTTGCGGTACGTACTGGTATTGGGGGCGCCGATGTCATGCACGCCGTGGCAGTCGGTGCAGACCAGCGCGTCGTTCTCCCCCGTCGGCGTGAGATTGTGAAGGTCGTGCGTATAATCGGCGAAGATATCGGCATGACAGCGTCCACAGATCTGCGTAATCTGCGCACGTGGTTCATTGGCCGGCTGAATGTCGTGTCCCCCATGACAATCGGCGCACGTCACCGTTTCCACATGATTGTCGCTGAGTAGTTCGCCGTGAACACTGGATTGCACGCGGGTAGCCTGTACCGCATGGCAGTCCTGACACACAGCGTAGCGTTCCTCACGGAACTCACGCAAATTGCGGACGGTAAAGGAACGGTGCGGATAGCGCCAGTTCGGGTGACAGTCTGCGCACGCTAACGCGCCCCATCTATTCTCGTCGCCGTGTACCGAGCGCGCGATGACGTTAACATCAAGGGTGACATTGAGTGTCTCGCCGCTCGCCAACACCCATGTTTGACTTGATTGGCGGTGACACAGCAAGCAGTACGCATCTGCGGCGGAGGAGTGTCCCGCCGGCTCCATAGGTTCGGCGGTGATTTCCGGAGCTGTGGATGTGGGGCGGGCGGCGAGCGTCGCGCGCAGGGCAGCGATGTAGGGCAGTTCCGGGGTGGCCGTTGGCGTAACATCTTGAGCGACTGCCGGGAACGCGCCCGCGCTCAACAACGCTAGCCCGCCCACGAGTAAGCCGAGGCCGAGGATCAGAAGCAGCTTTGGTCTGGTGATCATTCCGGTGTATCCTGTGGTTGTCGCCACATTGGGCCAGCAACCACCCATGTTCCAATGAGACGGGAAGTATAACACGGGTTTAATGATCGGACGGGAAAGCGGACATAATTCCTGTCAGCGCGAATCAAACAGGACGAGGTCTCTTCGCCTCGTCCTATGCCTGTAAAGGTCGGGTACTCGCTTAGAACCGGTTGATGTACCGATCCAGTTCCCACGGCGTAACCTGACGGTTGTAGTCGTCCAGCTCCTGCTGCTTGGCCGCGAGGTAGCGATCGCCGATGTAATGCCCCAGTGCATTCATGATCACATCATCCGACTTAAGCGCGTCGAGCGCCTCGGCCAACGAGGTGGGCAGCGTCTCGGTATAGCGCAGACGCGACCGATCTGGCTTGGTGAGCGATTCTTCCAGCGCGTCTTGCAGCGACATCTGCTGACGGATACCGTCTAATCCCGCTTCCAGCATAACTGCCGTCGCGAGATATGGGTTGGTGCTCGGGTCCGGACAGCGCAGTTCCAGTCGGGTATGTTCTTCTTTGCCGGGAGAAATGTGCGGCACGCGGATCAGCGCCGCGCCCGCGCGATTGACGTGCGCCCACGTCACGTATTTCGGCGCTTCAAAGCTGACGCTCAAGCGCTTGTACGAGTTGATCAGCGGCGCGAGCACGGCGCACATGGCGCGGGCGTGACACAACTGCCCCGCGAGGAAATAGCGCGCAGTTTCGGATAAGCCGTACTCGTGTTCCGAGTCCGCGAAGACGTTCTCTCCCGTGCGCAGATCATGCAGACTCTGGTGCGTATGCATCCCCGACCCCGGCAGATTCGCCGACGGCCGCGGCATAAACGTACAGTGCAGCCCCTTCTGCAGCGCGACCGCTTTGAGCGCGACTTTCGCCGTCAGCAAGTTATCCGCGGAGATGAGCGCGCTGTTGTAGTCGAAGTCGATTTCCTGCTGCCCCGCGCCGATTTCGTGATGCGACGAGTCAACGCGAATGCCCATCTCCATCAAGGTGGAGAGCATACTCCGCCGTACCCCGAGCACACCGCTGTTCGACATATCGAAATAGCTGGCGTCATCGTAAGGTTCGAGCGGTAGCAAATCAGCCGCATGGCGGCGGAACAGGAAGAATTCCAGTTCCATCCCGGTTTTGAAGGTGTAGCCCAACGCCGACGCGTTCTCCAGCGCCTTGATCAGCATGTTACGCGGGTCGCCGATGAAGGGGGTACCATCCGGCGTGCGCACGGTGCAGATCAACCGTGCCGTCCGCGGATTATCCCACGGCAGCACCGCAAACGTATTGAGATCGGGCATCAGCATCATGTCGCTTTCCGCGACGCGGGCAAAGCCTTCAATCGATGAGCCATCGAAGTGCAGGCCGTCTTCGATCACCCGCTCAATCTTCGGCGTAGGGATGATAATGCTCTTGACGATACCCGTGATGTCGGTGAACCACAGGACGACAAATTCCACCTGATGTTCTTGGATGGCGGCAAGTACCGCGTCTTTCGTCATCATCGGGGCCAAATCCTCTTCATCTTTAAGTCTGAATCCCGGCCCAACCGCTGCGG
The DNA here is from genome assembly GCA_937988705.1 of uncultured Chloroflexota bacterium. Taxonomy (GTDB): domain Bacteria; phylum Chloroflexota; class Anaerolineae; order Aggregatilineales; family Phototrophicaceae; genus Flexifilum. The sequence goes on from CALKIA010000155.1 coordinate 25,033, forward strand.
CAAAGCCGGACATTACTAGAAATTGTCTGAATTATACAAAACAGCCGATCCGGGACTTATAGTGATCTTGTCTAAATTTGCCATAATGCCGCTTGGCAATACATTACAGAGTATCGAGCAGACCCAATTGCCCCAGCATCGCATCCAGCCCCAGCAGATAGCTGCGCCAACCAAATCCGCAGATTTGTCCAACACACACAGGGGCGATCACTGATTTGTGGCGAAATTCCTCGCGGGCGTGAATATTCGACAAATGTACTTCGATCACGGGCAGCTTGATCGCACTCACGGCGTCACGCAGCGCAATCGACGTGTGCGAATACGCACCGGGGTTAAAAACCACCCCATCCGCCCAGTTGCGCGCGATGTGCAGCATGTCGATCAGCGCGCCTTCGTGGTTCGACTGCTCCGCGCGCAGTTCGATCCCGTGCCCGCGCACGTGATCCGCAGCCCGGGTATTGATCTCTTCCAGCGTCATTTTGCCGTACATATCCGGCTCACGCGTTCCGAGCAGATTTAAGTTCGGCCCATGCAGTAATAGGATCTTCTTCTTCATCGCATTCCTCAATGAAAACGTCATTTGCGCTTAAACCCCTCCCACGCCAGCAGCGAAAAAAAGCTTTTGTTTGCTCCCCTCCCTGAATTCGGGGAGGGGCGGGGGTGGGGTGAGAGCAGCGTTACCCATAACGCACGTTAAACTTGTCTACCGCAGCCGCCGAATATCTTTCCGGCGCTGGGTGGCATCTTTGTCTCTAATGTGTTCGAGCACGGCGATCACATCCGCCTTGCGGACATCGCTCACAATCTTCGGTCGGCCAATGCCTTCCAACAGCACGAAGCGCGACCGGCCGCTGCTCCACTTCTTGTCAGTCGCCATCGCCGCCCAGATCGCCTCCGGATCGAGATCGTCGATGCGCGTCGGCAAACCGACATCTTCGACCAACCCTTCGACCTGCTCCATCAGACTGGGCGGGCACAGCCGCAGCTGCGCCGACAGTACCACTGCCGCGATCAAGCCCACGCCGACCGCTTCGCCGTGCAGCCAGGTGTAGCCGCTCACCTGCTCTACGGCGTGAGCGAATGTGTGGCCGAGATTCAAATGGGCGCGGATGCTGCGTTCATACGGATCAGCCTCGACCACCGCCACCTTGACCTGAATCGCCCGCCGGATGATCTCGTCGATATTGTCCCGATAGCTCGGCGCGAGTTCCAGCAGCATTTCGTCAGCCAGCAGCCCATGCTTGATGATCTCCGCCATCCCGCAGCGCCACTCACGTTCCGGCAAGCTATCGAGCACATCGGGATCGATGATCACCTGCTCCGGCTGTTTGAACGCGCCGACGAGGTTTTTCCCTTGCGGCAGATCGACGCCCACTTTGCCACCCACGCTCGAATCGACCATCGCCAGCAAACTGGTCGGCATCTGCACGAACGATACGCCGCGCATGTACGTCGCCGCGGCGAAGCCCACCGTATCGCCCACCACACCGCCGCCGAGCGCGACGACCACCGCTGAACGGTCCAGCCCCGCCGCGATGAACTCGCTGTACAACCGGGCGACGGTTTCCAGCGTCTTGTAGTGCTCGCCATCGGGAATCGTGATCAAGGTGGGATTCGGCAGCGCCGACGCCAATGGTTCACCGTACAGCGGCGCGACCGTCGTATTCGACACCACCGCGACCTGCCCATTAAGTCCGAGTGCCGCCGGACTGATGTGACTCAGCAATCCGCGCCCGATCAGGATCGGGTAGCTGCCATCCAGCGTCTTTACGTCGATTCGGTCTGCCATAAGCCCATGATCCTCTCCGCCACCTGTTCCGGGGTGCACTCTGCCGTATTCACATGCGTCGGGATGGCGGCATAAGCTTCCCGCCGCTGTTCGAGCAGGTCCGCCCAATGCTGCGCCAGCGGCCGTCCGCTCTCGCGCGATAAGCGGGCCCCGATGACCTCAGCGGACGCATCGAGACACACGACCAGCGCCGAGCGCAGCATCCGGTCACGATTCTCCGCATTGACCAGCATGCCGCCCCCCGTCGCGATCACCAGCCCGCGCCGCGCTGCCAGTTCGGCGACCAGGTCGCGCTCATACTGGCGGAAGGCGGGTTCGCCATCCTGCGCGAAGATCTCAGGGATGGACTTACCCGCCCGTTTGACGATCTCCCCGTCCGTATCGATGAACGGCCGCGCTAACTGCCGCGCGAGGATCGTCCCCACGGTCGTCTTGCCCGTCCCCATAAACCCCGTGATCACAAGGTTGCGATCATTCGGGATAGCCAAAGCGCCACTCCGTATTATCCATCAATAAATCACTCAATTGCGCGCGGCGCAAGCTGTTGAAGCGCGGCTGCATTTCGTTGATGCTGTCGCCGCCGAGCTTTTCGATCAGCGCGTCGGCGATGACGAACGCCATCATCCCTTCGAGGATCGGCACGGCGCGCGGGGTCGCGCAGAAGTCGCTGCGCTCATACGTCGTCTGTTCAGCCTGCCCCGTCGCCAGATTGACCGATTCGAGCGCTTTCATCACCGTCGAAATCGGCTTCATCGCCACCCGGCACACAATCGGTTCGCCCGTCGTAATGCCGCCTTCCAGCCCGCCCGCGCGGTTGGTCGTACGGTGGAGGACGCCGTTTTCATCAACCTCGATCTCGTCATGCACCTCCGACCCGCGCTTGCCCGCGTTCTCGAATGCCGGGCCGATTTCCGCGCCCTTCATGGCATGCACGCTGACCATCGCAGCGACGATCTTGCCATCTAAACGCCGATCATAATGCACATGCGAGCCGAGTCCGGGCGGCACATTCAGCGCCACGACTTCGATCACACCGCCGAGCGTATCCTTCGCGATCTTCGCCTGCCGGATTTCCTCGTGCATGAGTTCGGCCGTCGCCGGGTCGGAACAGCGCACGTCGCTCGCTTCCGCGTCCGTGAACCGCTGTTCGTACGCCAACGCCGGATCAAGGGTGACGCTCACGCCGCCAATCTGCACCACATACCCGCCGATCACAATGCCGAATTCGGCCAGCAGCTTCTTGCATACCGCGCCGACCGCCACGCGCATCGTCGTTTCGCGGGCGCTGGCGCGTTCCAGCGCGATGCGCAGTTCGCGGTAGCCATACTTGATCGCGCCCGTGAGGTCAGCGTGACCGGGACGCGGCGTGGTCATCGGCGGAATATCTTTTTCGCGCCAGTTCTTGTAATCGCGATTTTCGACCCATAGTGCCAGCGGCGCGCCCGTCGTCATGCCCGCCGCCACTCCGGACGAAATGTGAATCTCGTCGCGTTCGATATTCATGCGCCCGCCCGACCCGTAGCCGGTCTGCCGGCGCACCAGTTCCGTGTTGATGTACTCTGCGTCCAACGCGAGTCCCGCGGGCACGCCCTCCAGAATCGCCGTCAGTGTCGGCCCGTGCGACTCGCCCGCCGTCAAAAATCTCAGCATGAATAAACCTCATGATCCTTGTAGGGACGAGGCATGCCTCGTCCATTTTCAATTTGTGAACACAAGGACGAGACATGTCTCGTCCCTACAAATTGCCGCACCTTAGCGCCTTTGCGTTAAGCATTTTCTTTTCTTTCGTTTAATGCTTGTTGCGCCGCTTGCCGCATCACCTCAACCGGAGGATACACCCCTGTCCACAATTGAAATGCTGCCGCGCCCTGCCGCACGAGCATACCTAAGCCGCTGACCGCGCGTCCACCCGCCCCTTCCACCTGTTCCATCAAGCGTGTTCGCGCCGGGCGATAGATCATGTCGTAGAGCGTCACACCGGAGGGCACCTGATCCAGCGGCGAGGCGTCGATTTTCGGGTGCATGCCCACGGGCGTGCAGTTGATCACGATGCGCCCGCCCGTGGCAAAAGCCTCGTCAGCCGTCAGCACGTCCGCCGCCACGCCGAGCGACTCGACCAGCGCCTGCGCCTTATCCGCCGTGCGATTCACGACGAGCACCCGTGCGCCCGCCTTGCTCAGCCCGTAGACCGCCGCCCGCGCCGCGCCGCCCGCGCCCAGCACGATCACCGTCTGGCCGCTCACCGCAATCTCATGCGCGGCGAGATCGTCCATCAAGCCGATCACGTCGGTGTTCGTGCCGACGTTATTGCGGAAATCAATCGTATTGACCGCGCCGATGGCCTGCGCGGTCGCGTCCGGCTTGCAGTGCGGCATAACCGCCTGTTTGTGCGGGATCGTCACATTCACGCCGATGAAGCCATGATCACGCAGTTCACGCAGGCCGAGCTTCACGATATCCGGCATGAGCGGAATTTTGTCGTAGAACCATTCGGTCATGCCGAGCGCCGCAAACGCGGCATTGTGCATCACCGGGCTGAGGCTGTGCTCGACTGGCCAACCGATGACGGCGACTTTCTTCTCGCCCATCAGTGCAGCACCTGCAAGCGCACATCCGCGCCCAACTTGCGCAGCGTCTCCGCGTAGCCGGGGAACGAATCGGCGGCACATTCCGCGTCCAGCACGGTCGTTTCGCCGTCAGCGGCTAACCCCGCCACCACCAGACTCATCGAAATGCGGTGATCGTCGTGCCCATAGACTTCCGCGCCGCTCAGCCCCTGCGGGCCATCGATGATGAAGCCATCTTCCGTCTCGACGATGTTGGCGCCCAGCTTCGTGAGTTCGGCGGTCATCACGGCGAGCCGATCCGTCTCCTTGACACGCAGTTCGCCCGCGTCACGCACAATCGTGCGGCCCTCCGCGAACAGTGCCGCCACCATGAAGATCGGGAATTCGTCGATCATGCGCACGACGACTTCGCCGCCCACGAGCGTACCTTTGAGCTGGCTGTGCCGCGCGCGGATCGTGCCGACGGGATCGCCCGCCTCCATCCCCGTCTCGGTGATGGTCAAATCCGCGCCCATCGCCTGCAAAACTTCGAACACGCCGGTACGCGTCGGGTTGAGGTTGATGTTCGTCAGCAGCAGCTCGCTGTCCGGCACGATCAACGCCGCGACCACCGGGAAGGCCGCCGACGACGCATCGCCGGGGATGGTGAAATTGATCGGCTTAAGCACGGGCTGCGGTTGGATGATGACGACATGGCCTTCCGTCACGATATCCACGCCCATCGCGCTCAACATCCGCTCAGTATGGTCACGCGACGGCCCAATTTCGACCACGCGCGTTTCGGCGTCCGCGAACAACGCCGCTAACAGCAGCGCGCTTTTGACCTGCGCGCTGGCGACGGTCATTCTGTGCTCAACCCCCTTCAACTGGGCGGGCTGCACATACAATGGGCAGTAGCCGTTCGTGCCTTCGATATCTGCGCCCATGTACCGCAGCGGGTCGATGATACGCTTCATCGGGCGGCGACGCAGCTGTTCACTGCCATCCAGCACGCTCGCAAACGGCTGCCCGACCATAATCCCCGTCAGCAGGCGAATGCCCGTCCCGGCATTGACCAGATCCAGCGAGCGCACTGGCTTATGCAGTTGCCCGCCATGCACCGTCAATTCGGTGGCGCTGTGCCGATCCACCCGCACGCCCAGCGCCTGAACCGCGCCGAGCGAGGCTTCGGTATCGCCCGCGGGCAGCCACGCCTTGACATGCGTTTCACCCTGCGCCAGCGCGCCGAACATGACCGCGCGGTGTGACATCGACTTATCTCCGGGGACGGTTGTCACGCCTTTCAGCGCGTTGCCCGGTCGGACTGCAAAGTAATCATTTGCCGCTGCCATTTTTCGCCGCCTCCACGCGCTGCATCCATGCTAACCGCGCTTCCCGCGCGGGACTCAAGAGTTCCGCCAGTTTAACATCATCCTGCATAATCAACATAGCTTCGATCATCGCCAGTTCGCGCCGGAACAGCGCCAGAATGCGCGCCACCGCGCGCGTGTTGGTGCTCAGGATGTCCCCCATCATTTTGAGGTCGCTGCCCGCTAACCGCGACGTGTCGCGGAAACCGCCCGCCGCCAACCGCCACACGGCATCATCCTGATTCCCCTCCTGCGCGACCGTCGCCACCAGCGCCGCGCTCAATAGGTACGGCAGGTGACTGATCGCCGCCACCGCTTGATCGTGCCGCGTCGCGTCCATCTCAATCGGCACCGCGCCCACCGCCTCGACCAACAGCAGCGCCCGCGCCAGTGTCGCCGGAGTCGTCCGCCGCGACGGACAGAGCACGAACGGTCGCCCGTGATACAGGGCGGCATCACTCTCTTCGACGCCGTTCGACTCTTTGCCCGTCATCGGATGCCCGCCAATCGCCTGCACGCCGATGGGCAGGCGCGCCATGGCATCGCAAATATCCGCTTTGGTGCTGCCGATGTCGATCAGCAGCGTGTTCGAGCGCAAATACGACCCGATGCGCCCTTCGATCATCTGGATGATGACCCGCACCGGCGCGGCGAGGATCACGGTATCGGCGTCGCTCACACCCGCTTTCAGGTCGTCTGTCCCCACGTCGATGATGCCGTTTTCCAGCGCGTATTTCAGCGTTTCCGGGCTGCGATCTACGCCCGTGATGACCTCGGCACGTTCCCGCAGCGCTCGCGCCAGCGATCCACCCATCAAACCTAATCCGACGACCGTTAAGTGTCGGCTCCTAAAGCCACCGCTCATGCCGAACGTCCTACCGCCTGCGCGACCAACCGGATGCGTTCCATCATCTGCTTGAAACCGTCATAGTCGAGGCTCTGACGGCCATCGGAGAGCGCACGGGCGGGTGTCGGATGCACTTCGACGATCAGGCCATCTGCGCCCGCCGCCACCGCCGCCAGCGCAATCGACGTGACGTGTTCGCTGTACCCAACCGCATGGCTCGGGTCAGCGATCACCGGCAGATGCGTGCGCGCCTTGAGCACGGGGATCGCGTTGATGTCGAACGTGTTGCGCGTGTATTTCTCGAACGTGCGAATGCCGCGTTCGCACAGCATCACGCGTTGGTTGCCCTGCGCGAGGATGTATTCGGCGGACATGAGCAGGTCTTCCATCGTGTTCGCCATGCCGCGCTTGAGCAGCACTGTGGCCTGACTCCGCCCCACTTCGCTCAACAGCACGAAGTTCTGCATGTTGCGCGCGCCTACCTGCAGCACATCGGCGTATTCCGCGACCATCCCGACCAAGCCGGGATCCATCACTTCGGTGACAATCGGCAGCCCGGTACGCTCACGCGCTTCCGCCAGCCACTTCAAACCATTCTCGCCGTGCCCTTGGAAGCTGTACGGCGACGTCCGCGGCTTGAAGGCTCCGCCGCGCAGCGCCGTCGCACCCGCCTCTTTGACCGCGCACGCGATCTCAATCGTCTGTTCGCGGCTTTCCACCGAGCATGGTCCAGCGATCACCAGCACTTTGTTTGCGCCCGCGTGTGCCCCGTTGAGCGCGACCTGCGTATCCATCGGGTGATACTCGCGGCTGGTCAGCTTGTACGGCACCGACACGCGCATCACCCGCTCTACCCCCGCCATCGAGCTGTAGTTATCCTCGCGCAGCGGCGTGGGGCTCTCGCCCACCAACCCGATGATCGTGCGCTCTTCGCCTTCGGTCAGACTCGCCTTGTAGCCGTCCAGCTCCACCCGTCCCACCACACTCGAAATATCCTGCGCCGAAGCGCCTTTCTTCATCACGACAATCATGGTTCTCATCCCCTTGAGAGAAGCTGTTAGCTTTTAGCGAAAGATAGGTTTATCTGAATTACCATGCACCGGAGGGTTAATTTTTCTCCCCTCCCTGAATTCGGGGCGGGGCGGGGGTGGGTGAAAAACAACTCTTTAACCACCTTCACATCCCCTTGCTTGTGTCCGTGCTTACCGCTAACTGCTCGCCACCAGATCCGGCCGCAGCACGACCGCGCCGCGCTTGAAAATATGCCGGACTTCGCTGATC
>CALKIA010000156.1 GCA_937988705.1 uncultured Chloroflexota bacterium
CGACCAGCGCGGATCCAGTCTTCGGCCAGTGCAATCGCCTGGGTGGTGCTGGCGCACGCCGCATTGACGTGCGTATTCGCGCCGCGCGCGCCGATGTACTGCGCGAACTGGCTGTGACCCATCGCCAGAATGCGGAAGACGAAGCGCCGATCAAATTCGTAGGGGTGGCGCGTCAGCTCGTTGTTGATCGAGTCCATATGGCGCTTAATTTCGCGCAGCGTCTGGGGATCGTCGGTGCGGTTGCGCAGGTCTTCCAGCATCGTCAACTGCTCCATGCGGTTGCGATACTCGAAGTAACTCTGGAATTCTTGCACAAAGCGGTCGCCGCCGGGGAAGGCGCTGGCGAAGATCACGCCGGTTTCATCGCGCAGCGAGGCAGGCAGCACCCAGCGATCCGGCAGGAATTTGCCCGTCGTGGTCTTGCGATACGTCTGCACCAGCGGGATGCCCGCTTCGCGCAGCGCGTCGAGACCCGCTGCCATCGCCAACTGCGTGGTGATGTCCAGCGCGTCGATCAGATCACTGGGAACGCCATACTCTTCGGCGAGGTCGAATGATCCGCCGCGGCCCGCCAACCGGATCACTTCGTCGGGGCTGCTGATCGTCTCGAAGTGTCCGCTGCCGTCGGCGCTCTTGACCAGCCGGGTGATGCGCTTGTTGAGCATCCCTTTGCGGAAGCGTTCTGGAATGAGGTCGACGAACTGCTCGCCGCGCAAAATGCGGAGCGCGTTGTCCTCCGCCATGATCGGCTTGTCCGCGCCCGGCAAGCCCAAACCCGTCCCGCTGAATACGACCGAACCCAGCGGCGGGTCGTTGCGATCAGTGCGGCGCGGGGCACTCTGCTGACCCTGCAAGGCTTGCGCGAGCAGTTGCCCGAGCGCATCCAAGGAGGGATTCTGTTGAGTCATTGTGACCACCTGTCTAGGTTCGTTGCTCTGGATGGGGGCGGACGCCGCCATTGGCACTGGCGCGGCAGCGTAATAGCCCGCCGCGTACAGCCCGCAGATTGCCTGATTGAAACTGGGCAGTTCGCCATTCTTGGGGTGATTAGTCATGAGCGCGATCACCTGTCCGCCGAATACATCTTCGGCGAAGCCGCGCAGCGCGCGCTTGGGGCCAACTTCGAGGAATGTACGCACGCCGAAATCGTAAAGCGTTTCCAGTTCTGCCACCCACTGCACGGGCGACGCGATTTGCAGCTGCAGCAAATCCTTGATGGCTTCCACGTCGGTCGGGTAAAAATCACCCGTCACGTTGGAGACAATCGGCAGCTTCGGCGGTTGAATATCCAGCCGATTCAGCACGACGCGCAGCGGTTCGCTCGCCGGGGCGACGATGCTTGTGTGGAAGGCGTGGCTTACCGGGAGCAGCAGCGCCTGATAGCCCAGTTTCTCGAACAGGGCGACCGCGTTTTCGACGGCCTCGCTGGCGCCGCCGATCACACACTGGCTGCGGCTGTTGATGTTCGCCGGGACGACGTAGCCGCCAATTTCCTTGAGCTTCTGTTCAATGACTTCGTACGGGGCGATGATGGCGGCCATCTTGCCGTTGTCGCCCACGCTGACCTTACTCATTTCGCTGCCACGCGCGGCGGCGGCTTCGAGGGCGTGCGCGAAGGGCATGATGCCCGCCGCGATCAGCGCCGCGTATTCGCCGAGTGAGTGGCCGAGCACGACATCCGCATCAAAACCGTACGCGCGGAGCAGGGCATAGATTGCGGTATCGAGTGTGAGCATGGCGGGCTGCGTGATCGCCGTCTGCATCAGGTCGATTTCGGACTGCATCATCGCCGCAGGATCGGTACTGTCTACAAAGATGTAGCTGGTGAGCGGCTTGCCGAGGATCGGCGTCATGACCGCATCCGCATCTGCGAATACTTGCTGCACGATGGGGGACACCTGCGCCAGTTCGCGCCCCATGTTCACATATTGGCTGCCCTGACCGGGAAACATGAAGGCGATCTTGCCCGGTCTACTGCCACTGCCCCGGAAGATGCCTTGCGCGGCGAAGGCGCGCCACGCGGCGGGATTATCCGTTCCGGCGGCTTTTTGGGCGCTGTGCAGACGCGCCGTCAGTTCTTCGTGCGTGCCGTAATCGATGACGAGGCGTTCCTGCGCCTGCAAATCAGTTGCTTTCGGGAAGGCAAGCGGCGGCAGCCAGCCCGCGTCCACGCGCTGGACGACATCCGCCAGCTTATCGGCCAGCGCCTTGGGCGTGTCCGCGCCGAGGGCGAGGATGCCGCGCAGCGGCTGCGCCGGACGTGCGGACACGGGCGCATCGTTGCTGCCCGCGTTGATCGTCGAGGAGGAGATTGGTGATCCTACCGCTGGTTTTGTCCCGGTCGAACCATTGGAATGCGGAACACTCACGCCTTGATAGTGCTTCGACTGCGTGAGCAGGCCGGGGACATGTTCTTCCAGCACGACATGGAAGTTTGTGCCACCGAAGCCGTAGGCGCTGACGCCCGCGCGGCGCGGTGTGCCATTCTTCGGCCATTCACGGGTTTCGTGGATCAGTTGGAACGGGGAATGGGCGAAGTCGATGTTGGGATTGGGACGTTCACTGTTGAGCGTGGGCGGCAGCACTTTGTGATACAGCGCTAAGGTCGCTTTGAGCAAACCCGCTGCGCCCGCGCCCGCCTTCAGGTGACCGATGTTGCTCTTGGCCGATCCGAGACCGATGCTGTGGGTTTTCGCGCCACCGAAGACTTTGGCGAGGCTTTCAACTTCCACGACATCGCCGACGCGGGTGCTCGTGCCGTGCGCTTCGATTAAGCCGGCGCTCGCGGGGTCGAGCTGCGCGTTTTCCCACGCCCGGCTGATCGCCAGTATCTGCCCGACTGGATTCGGTGCGGTGATGCCTTTGCCTTTGCCGTCGCTGGCCCCGCCCACACCGCGAATGACCGCGTAAATCTTGTCGCCGCTGCGTTCGGCGTCAGCGAGACGCTTGAGCAGGAAGATGCCCGCGCCTTCACCCATGACGAAACCATCCGCGCCATCGCCGAACGGACGACTGCCCGTCGCGCTCAAGGCGCCGATTTTGCAGAACTTGACGAACGTAGACACGCCCATGTTGCGATCCACGCCGCCCGCCAGAACGGTATCGACCTGATGCTCGTTGAGCATTTCGATGGCTGTGGTGAGAGCCGCGAGACTGCCCGCGCACGCCGCATCGGTGATGAAGTTCGGGCCGCGCAGGTCCAGCACGTTGGCCACCCGCCCGGAAACGATATTCGGCAGTTCACCCGGCATGGTATCTTCGGTGACAGGGGGCATCACACCGTCGAGGATTTCATGCCAGCGACTCATGATCGCCTGCCGCACAGTGCCGGGGAGCTGCGTGAATTCTGAGACCTGTTCCAGCGCGCGGGCATATTCGGGGAAGGCGATGCGTAAGGCGGTGAGGTAATGCAGTTCGCCACCCATCGCCGTGCCGATGATCACGGCGGTGTTCTCAGTATCGAGTGGGCGATTGGGGTAACCGTAATCGGCCAGCGCTTCGGCGGCGATAGTCACCGCCCACTGCTGTCCCGGATCCATGGCGGCGGCGACTTTCGGCGGCATCCGGAACCGCTTCCAGTCGAATTCAAAGCCGCGCACCCAACCGCCGATTTTGCTGTAGGTCTTATCCGGCGCCTTGGGGTCGGGGTCGTAATAGTCCCGCACCGCCCAACGTTCTGACGGCACATCGTTGATGCTGTAGCGTTTGTTGACGATGTTCTGCCAGAAGTCAGCGGCGGCGGAGGCATCGGGCAAGATAGCCCCAACCCCCACTATTGCTACTGCTCGGCTTGCCGAGTCATTCATCGCGTTTAGCCCCCTGCTACTGCGCAAACGCCGCGTTCAAATGGGAAGCGGCGAAATCCATATCTTCCAGTAAGCCCGCTTGCGCGGCGTAAATCCCCGGCAGATTCAGCGAATTTGCGAGGTTCGTATCGGTCTGACCGGCACCGATCGTCCAGCTCAAGCCGTCGGCGGCGACCTTGAGCGCCGCCTGCCGTCCGTAGACGCGGCTGAGCGCTTGCCGGGTCGGCACATCGAGCGGAATGGCTTCCGTTGCCTGATCAACCACGCGTTCCGCGAACACGGCGGCCGTTTCCGCCCACGCGATCAGTTCGCCGATGCGGAACAGGATATGCTGCTGGCGGGTGAGCCGGTCAAGGCGGCAGCGTTCGAGGATGACATTGAGCGCGCGCAGCGCCAGCGCGGCGTAGTTCGCGCCGTTCTGCGGCTGCCGCTGATGCAGCTCGTCGAGGCGGTTCGCCCAGTCGCTGTAATAGCCGCCACGCGTCTTGAGGTGCTGCTGCCAGCGGTCGCGGGCGATCGTCATCTCCATGACTTCGGAGGTGCCTTCGTAGATGGTCGTGATGCGTACGTCGCGCTTGATCTTCTCGACCATGTATTCTTTGGTGTAGCCATAGCCCCCATGCGCCTGAATCGCGTCTTCGGCGGCCT
>CALKIA010000157.1 GCA_937988705.1 uncultured Chloroflexota bacterium
GACTGTTCAAGCTGGGGCGGATCATCCCCGCGCCAATCGAGAGCGGCACAATCACAATGAACACCCACAGCAGCCCGCCGATCCCGTTGTTACCATCGCGCGGCAGTTCGACCAAAATATCGCCGATCACCGCCTCGGTGCTGGTCACATCCGGGTCAGCTATGAGCGCGCGCTCGACGATGCGCCGAACGTAAAAGGGCTGCGGCTGCTCTGGCGTGAGCGCGACGAGAATCAGCCCTACGGTGAGCAGCGCCAGCGCGATCAGCACGACTCGGCGTTCGCCGTATTGGCGCGTCCAGCGTCCGATCAAGCGGACTTGCGCGTACACCAGTGTCACACCGACCACGATGAAAATCAGCGAATTGCCTTGCCCCAACAAGCCCAAACGACTTAACGTGAACAGGCCAAGCAGACTTTCGAACGCGAAAAAAGCGAACTGCTGCGCGAACATGAGCAGCAGCAGCAAATTGATCTGCCCACTTTTAAGCAGCGCCAGCACATTAGTCGTGCGTCCGCGCGCCCCGCGTTGCTCCGCTGGGAGCGTCTCTTTGAACATGAACATGGTGAGAAATATTGAGATGAGCGAGTAGAGCGCCGCGACGAAGGCGGGCAGCGCGAGGTTATCGCTCACTTCAAGCGTGATGATCGAGATCAGCGGGCCGAACACGAACCCTAACCCGAACGCCGCTCCGGTCAAACCGAGCCCCTGCGCGCGCGTTTCATCTGTGGTGATATCGCTGAGAGCGGCCTGCGCGGTCGCCAGATTCGCGCCGAACAGGCCATCGATCACGCGGGAGAGGATGACCATCTCCAGCGACGTGGCCGCACCCAGCATAATGAAGCCGATACAGGTGGTGATCTGACTGATGAGCAGCAGGGGTTTACGCCCAAAACGATCCGAAAGCGCGCCCATCAAGGGTACGCCGATCAACTGGGAGAGGGGGAAGGATGCAAGCACCAGCCCGATTTGCAGCGGAGAGGCGCCAAAACGAGCCGCATACAAATGCAGCAGCGGCAAAAGCACCGTCAAGCCGAGGACGTCCACCAACGTGAGGACGAAAATCGGCGCGGCGCGGTCGAAATCGAGTTTATTCGTCATGTTCCAGCAATGAAGTCCGGGGTTTTAGGCGCGCTCACCTAAACGACGCTCTGTGCCGTCCAACAGGCGCTGAATGTTACCGCGAAACTTCAGAAAGACCATGACGACCATCAGGCTGATATAGACACCATATTCCGGCGGCAGCATCTGTTGATAGATGAGCATCATCACCCACACGGTCGCCACGCTGAACGCGATCAATACCGCGAGCGACATATAGCGCGTGAGCAGCAGGATCAGGCCGGCCACACCAAGGAAGCCCGCAATCACTTGAAACGGCATGATGAACAGCAGCGTGCCGAAGGCCGTCGCCGCGCCCTTGCCACCGCGCAGAATGCCTGTGATGACCCACGCGAACAGCGACCAGTTGTGCCCGATGATGGCCACCAAGCCGGCGATCACCGTGGCCAGGATTTCGTTTTGCGGCATGATGAGCCGCGCCAGCATGATCGCAATGCCCCCCTTGCTGGTATCAACGATGATAACCAGCAGCCCCCACCAGAAGCCCAGTGCCCGGATGACATTGGTGCCGCCCATGTTGCCGCTGCCGACTTCAAAAATGTTCTTGCCGTTGATCCGCGTGATCACATACGCGGTGGGGATCGATCCGAGGAGATAGCTGATGGCTACAATGAGTAGGATATGCAAGGTGTTATCGTTCATCACTCGTGATGATCCCTTTTCAACTGGTTAAGAGTTGCTTGCCGTATACTAAATTAGGAACACTGTTTCGTGCGTTTAGGTTCTCAGACTTTAACAGATTGTCAAGAAATAGTGAAAAACCGCAGGAATCGAAAGCGGTCAGCACGGTGCTTGTTCTCCGGTTCCCCGCAGCGTGGCAATCGAGGTGTCGCGTATCCCGGCCTGCATAAATGAATCGCGCGCCGCCCACCCTTGATAGCGATTCTGCCCCGCATCCACATACAGGATGTTCAGCCAGTGATAGCCTTCCATGGCGACTTCCTGCGCATTCGGCACCAGAAACACGCGCGCGTTGTTGGGGACGCGAATTACCAGCGGCGCGTCAGCGCTGGGTCGCGCCCGCATGCTGATCACGTTAGCGGGGTCAGCGCCGGAATACACGAGGTACACCTGACATGTTTGCCCTAACGTCTGTGCATTCGCTATGGGGGCATCGGTCGCGCCGGAATTCGGCAGGCGCGTGACCAGACCCGCCGTATTCGGCGTGAGCTGAATGCCGCTGGTCGGCGTTCCCAGATTGCGCGTCGGTGTAGGAATGGTTGTCCCCGGCAGCACCGGCGACGGGATGATCTGCGGCGTGGCGGTCGGCGCAGACGCGGTCTCCAAATTGCACGCCGCCAGCACCAGAAGCAGCCCGATCACCCACCTTCTCCGCATCAAACCCACCCATTTCATGAAATACATATTGTTATTTTATGCGGACAAGATGAAGTCCTGATGAATTGTGGGTGAAGGAAAAGGCAGGGCTCGCTGCCGCGCGATTCTTTGTATAATCGGTCGTATGGGACGCGTACCGACTTAGCAAGGATGCTCTATGGCACAGCGAATCGACGTGATGATCAGCAGCACCGCTCGCGACCTCCCCGAACATCGCAAACAGGTGATGGACGCCGTTCTGCGCATGGGGATGTTTCCGTTGATGATGGAACATTTGCCTGCCAGCGACGACGACGCGATTGACGCCTCGCTGAAAATGGTCGATGACGCCGAACTCTATGTCGGCATCTTCGCCTATCGCTATGGCTATGTGCCCGATAGTCCCAAAAACCCGGATAAGCTGTCCGTGACCGAGATGGAACTCAACCACGCGCTGCAACGCGGCATTCCTTGCCTGATCTTCCTCATGGACAAAGCACATCCGATCACAGCGGCCGACATGGAAGAAGACACGACCGACGAGGATGAGGTTAACCGCCGCAAGGGACTGCTGAAAGCGCTTAAGAAACGTGTGGGCGAAAGCAAAATCGTCAATTTCTTCAAGTCACCGGACGAACTCCGCACGCAGGTGATCACCAGCCTGACGCCGCACCGCATCTCTGACCCCGCGGGCACGCTCCACCCGCCGAGCGACATCCCCGCGCCGCCCGAAGAATACATCGCGCACCGCTACAGCCTGCTCAGCACCAGCGACTTCGTCGGGCGCGCGGCGGAACTCAACCTGCTCACCGACTGGATTACCCGCCCGACTACCGCCATCGGTCAGGCGCGCATTCTCAACATCGTGGCGATTGGCGGTATGGGCAAAAGCGCGCTGACGTGGAAGTGGTTCAACGACATCGCCCCACGCGAGGCCAAATGGAATGGACGGCTGTGGTGGAGCTTCTACGAAAGCGACGCGCATTACGAGAACTTCATCATCCGCGCGCTGGCGTATGTGAGCCAGCGCCCCAAAGAGGAGATCGCCAAGCTAACACCGCCCGAACGCGAAACGCAACTGCTGGCGATCCTCGACCGCGAACCGTTCCTGCTCGTGCTCGACGGGCTGGAGCGCCTGTTGATCGCCTATGCGCGCATGGACGCCGCCCACCTGACCGACAGCGACTATGACCGCCAGACAGCGAACCGGGTGGCGGGCGCAGTTGGTCTCCCTGAAAGCGCGGGCGAGGCGTTCGTCGGCCAGCACAAACTGCGCAAAACCGCCGATCCGCGCGCGGGCGCTTTTCTCAAGAAGCTAGCGACCGTGCGCAGCAGCCGTATCCTCGTCAGCACCCGCCTATATCCATCCGAACTACAAACGGTCACGGGCAGTCCGATTGTGGGCAGTTTCGCCATTTTCCTCCCCGGTTTGGGCGACGACGACGCGCTTAACCTGTGGCGCTCCTTCAAAGCAGACGGCGTGACCATGACGGGGAGTCGCGACGTACTGCTGCCGATCTTCCGACGTTTCGGCAGCCACCCTTTAATGATTCGTGCATTAGCTGGCGAAGTCGCAAACTACAAACGCAAACCGGGTGACATAGACAGGTGGTTAGCGGCCAACCGCGACTTTGAGAGGATCCTCTTCAGCAAAGCAAAGGTTGACGAAGCCCAAGCCCACATTCTCGACTACGCGCTGCGTGGGTTGACCAACGCGGAAAAGCGCGTGCTGCATACCATCGCCGCGTTCCGCATGCCCGCCTCGTATGACACGCTGGCGTCACTGCTGGTTGAATCGACCCCACCCCCTGCCCCCCTCCCCGAATTCAAGGAGGGGGAGGAACCGCCTCCGCCAAAACCGTTCGCCACCGAAAACGATCTCGACAATGTGTTAACCACGCTTGAAGATCGCGGCTTGGTCGGCTGGGATCGACGTACCAACCGTTACGACTTGCACCCGATCACGCGCGGGGTGACCTGGAACGCGCTTGACGCTGCGGCTAAAGCGGGCGTGTACACAACACTGGAAACCCATTTTCAAGCCATGCCTACCGTCGATCAGAATGACATCAACAGCCTTGACGACCTGACGGGCGCGATTGAGCTGTACCACACGCTGATCGGCTTGGGACGCTACGACGACGCACTGAACGTGTTTGATGATCGACTTCGCCACGCGACTGTGTACCGCTTGAGTATCAGCCGTCAACAACTAGAACTCCTGATGGCGCTCTTCCCCGACGGTGAAACAGCTTCCCCACGCCTGAGCGATGTGGGTGCCCAAGCATGGACGCTCAACGCACTGGCGCTAGGGTATAGTGCCAGCGGGCAACCCGGACGCGCCGCACCGCTCTTCCAACGGAACATCAAAATCCGTGAAGAACAGAACAAACTGGACAGTATAGCGATAGTCTCAAACAATCTCGCAGAGGCACTGCTATTATCCGGAGGGTTACACGCGAGCGAGGGGGCGACGCGGCGCGCGCTCGCCATTACGAGAGAACTACACAATCTATTCGAGGAAGCGATCAGCCTTCAACATATGGGGTTAGTCCAGGCGGCGCGCGGCACGGACGGGATCACCGCGCTGCGACGTCCACTGCGCCTGTGGATCGCGCAATCCGATCAACAGGGTGAAGGACTGGTGAATGCTCACCTCGCCGGGGCGCTGCTCTCGCGCGGTGAGTACGCGGCGGCACGGCGGTACGCAGATCGGGCATGGCAATTAGCCCCAAATCTACGATACGAGGCTGATTTCATCCGCGCAGCGTGCCGTCAGGGGCAGGCTGCGCTCGGTCTAGGCGATGTCTCGACAGCGGACGAGCGTCTGCATCACGCGTTGACACGTGCGCGGGCGATTAATTTCGCCGAAGAGGAACTCCCCGCACTGATCGGCTTGGCAGAACTGACTCGGCGGCGCGGTGATTCGGCTCAAGCGCGCGAACATCTCGACGGCGTGTGGGAACTCGCCGAACGCGACCCGTACCCGCTGCTCCATGCCGATGCGTTCAATGTCCTCGCGCAGATCGAGCGCGACGCGGGCAACACCAAAGCAGCGATTGACGCAGCAACCAAAGCGTATACGCTGGCGTGGTGCGACGGCATTTCGGCGGATGGCAAAGAGTGTTACGCCTACTGGTGGGGTCTGCAAGCGGCGAAGGCGCATCTTGACGCGCTCGGCGCGCCCTACCCCGTCCTGCCGCCGTTCGACCCAGCGAACTTCGAGCCGATGCCGGATGTCGAAATCGATCCGCAAGATGAGTACAACACCGAGGGGTGGGTTCCGTACGCGGATGAGGAAGAAAGCTAACCTCACCCTGCTGGCTGCGCCAGCCGTCCCTCTCCGAGCGGAGAGGGACAAGAACACCGTGCTTGTCTCCCCTCGCCCTTGGGAGAGGGGTTGGGGGTGAGGTTGTTCTACACGTCCGGCGTGCCGCAGCGCACCAGCGATCCTGTCTCGAACGACTTGATCGTGTCGAAAACCATGCCGAGCGAATACAGGTTGTCCGCCCCCGTGGTGATCGGCGGCTTGCCCTGCGTCACCGCTTCGTAGAACTCGTGCAGCAAATACGCCTGATGCGCGTTCGGCAGGTAGTCCATGTCCTGCGGTTCTTGCGGCGCGTCCATGTCCTTGTGCCACGCTTCGGGATAACCGCGATAGACCTGATTATCACGCATCCACAGCACGCCCTTTTCGCAGTCAAAGCGCCAGTTGCCGTTGTACGACGTGTCGCCGCCCTGCGATTCCCACGAGCCGTTGTAGCTGACGATGGCCTTGTTCTCAAACTCGAACAGCACCGACGCCGACGCATCAAAGTCAAAGCGGCTCCACGGCGGATTCCACGAACGTCCGTACACGGTCAGCGGGTTGCAGCCCAGAACACAGCGCATCATGTCGAAATGGTGAATCGCCATATCGACGATCAATGGGTACTGCATGTGCAGACGGAAGTTGTTCGAAAAGGTCATGTGGCGGTAGTGTTCGACCGTCACCGCCGTGACGCGCCCCATCTCGCCCGACTGCAAAATGCGGCGCACCGTCTGCACGGACGGATAATAGCGCCGGTTCTGCGCCACCATCTGCACCAGCCCGGTTTCCTGCGCCTTGCGCACGATCTGCTGCGCCGCCTCCAGCGTATCCGAGAACGGCTTCTCGGTCAGCACGTGCAAGCCCGCGTTCATCGCCGTGAGGGCGACGGGCATGTGAAAGCGCGGCGGCGTCACATCGATCACCGCGTCCGCCTGCACATTGGCGATGGCTTCTTCCAGCGTCTTAAAGATCACCGAGCGGTCGAGGTTGTATTTCCCCGCCTGCTCCTCGGCAATCGCGTCGTTAATTTCGACAAACCCGGCGAACTCGACCTCTTGCGATTTGAGAACGGCATTCAACCAGGTGTTACCCATGTTGCCGATCCCAACCTGAATCACCTTCATGGTGTGTACATCCTTCTTGTGTGGTTTTAGTGGGCGATGAGGTCTGCGGCGTAGTGTGCCATGGTCATCACCGTGAGCTGAGGATTGACGGTGGTCGACGTTGGGAAGACGCTGGCGTCGCAAACATAGAGATTATTGTACCCGTGGACACGAAAATCCTCACCTATGACACTGCTATTGGGCGACACGCCGATGGGGTTGCCACCCTGCGGATGCCCCGTGCCGAGAAGGATGTCTTCGTCGCGCTGGACGAGCTGGCGCAGCTTGTCGATTTCGCTCTGCGCGGAGAAGACCGCCGCGCGGTTCTTGTAGGTCTGGTAGCGCCGCGTCGAGGCATAGACCTCCTGCGCGCCGCCCGCGAAGAAGATATCGCCGAGGATGACCAGCGCGTCGAGCAGCTTCTTGAGGTCGCCCGCCGTCGGCTGGAACACAATATCTGGTCCGCCGGAGACCAGCGCCGGGACAATACGCGCATTCGACTCGGTGCCGATCAGCACGCCGACCGCCGCCATGCGATCATAGTGCTGCATGTTCTGAAAGTGCGTATCCAGCCAACCGGGCATGGCGAGCGCCTGCGCGACGGGCGGGTTGTACCATGTCTCGTACACGAAACCGGGATGGGCGTCGATGGCGAGGTAATGCGCGATTTGCAGCCCGTCATAGGCGTGCAGCGGTTGATCGAAGCGCGCGTGCAGCGGACTGCCCATGTTAAAGCTCAAGCCCTGTCCCACCGGGAGCTTTTGCGCCTTGCCGATACCGCTCTGCATGAGCAGCCAGCTCGAAGCAATCGTGCCGGCGCTGACGATCACCGTCTTCGGGTGCTTGATCACCAACTTGCGCCCACCCTGCACAGTGACCTGCACCTCGGTCACCGTGCCCTGCTCTTCGACCAGCTTGGTGGCTTCGCTTTCGGAAAGGATGCGGAAATTGTCCGCGCCGTATTTGGCTTGCGCGCTTGGCAGCACTTCATCGAGCATGGAAAGCTTGCGCCCGTACTTGCAGCCGATGTTGCAATAACCGCAGCCCAAACAATCGACAATATTCGCCTGAACGACATCGTAGCGATAGCCGCTGTTCTTGAAATAGGTGTTGATGCCCCGTGTCACCACCCCATCGCCGTGATTGAGCACGCCGCCGTCCAACGGCTGACGCGTGCCCGCCGTAATCGGGCGGATGCGCATGCGCTCACGCACCAGGCGCTGCGACTCCTTGAAGCGCGCCACATCGATTACCTCGCCATGACTGTTCCACTTTTCCAACACGCGATCCGGCGTATCGAAGCACACCGCATTGTTGACGACGGTCGTCCCGCCGACGCAGCTCCCCTGCAAAATCGTGAAGCGCAGCGCCTGTGAGATTTGCAGCGCGCCGTCCCCATACAGGCGGCTGATCATATCGACTTCGTCTTCGCTGAAATCATCGGGGTGGACGTAGCGCCCCTTCTCGATCATCAGCACGCGCCGCCCCCGTTCGAGCAGCTGCTCGGCGAGAATCGCGCCGGCCGCGCCCGAACCAATTATTACCACGTCGGCATCGGTGATCGTCTCCACGTTCTCGCGTTCCAGCACGGCAGGCGTGGTCACATCCAGCGGCGGATGCGGTCGGCGCGGCTTCACCTCAAAATCCTTCGGGCGCTCGGAGAACGGCACATAGCCGATACCGCTGCCATCTTCCCCGCGCGGCCACGCCGCCGGGTGGCTGTAGTAGCCGAGGTAGGTCAACTGCATGTTGAAGCGCAGCATCGCCTCGATCAAGCCGGTAAAGCTGAGCGCCGCGCCGAGTTCTTCTGCCCGCCGCCCCTGCACGAACAGAATCACCGTGTTGACCGCGCGTACCAGCGCATCAAGTCCGCGGTAGAGTGGACTAGGCGTGATGACATCCTCTTTGAAGCGCCCGTTGATGAATGCCTGCCGTTCCGCCGGGCGCATGTAGTTGATCGGCGGCTTGAGCCAGATCAGCGGGAACGAGCCCAGGCCAATCGCCGCCAGCTTCGCCAGATTGAGGCGGCTCGACTGGAACGACCCGAGATAGCCGTCCGTCCGCAGGACGACCTCATGCGGCAGGAGGCGTTCGGCGGTTTCCCCGGCGATCAGCGTTTCGACGGTCGCCTCCAGCGCGCGGAACTCCGACGGGCTGAGGAACTTGAGCTGCGCCAACAACGCCCGGTTGATCAGCCGGTTGAGCAGCAGCAAGCCCGCAAGCACCACGCCGTCAAGCAGGAGCGCACCCAACATGCTGACCTTGGGCGCCAGCGTTATGCCTGCCGCTGTGAGCGGTACGGGCGAGAACGGCGCGAGTCCCAGCCAGACGAGCGCCACAATCACGACGAATGAGGCGGCATTCCCGACGATCAGGGCGGTGATCAGGGGGATTTGCTGCGTGAAACGGCGCGGATCGTAGGCGATGGGCAAGGCGAGCAGCCCCAGCACGGCGAATTTCATGGTTGAGCCGGAGAGGAACACCGGGCTGATCACGAGGGAGGAAGCCGGGTCGAGGAAGGGTAGCGCGAGGCTCAAGAGGGCGGCGCTGAGGGAAGCCACGCCGAATACGCCAAGCACGATCCGCAGGGTGCGCTCGGCTGAAGTGGGCGGGACGGCGGGAATCCACGGCTGCCAATCGGGGGCAGTAAGTGGGGCATTATAGAGGCAAATGCCAGTAAAAATAGCGATCAAAATGAGGATCAAAGGTAAATAAACTGGATTTACAGGCTGGCTGGCTGGTGCCAAATTGATCGGGGTGAGGATGAGCGCGACCGCGCCGATCACCAAAGAAGCGATGACAATGAGGATCAACGGACGGAAGCGGCGCACATCGGCGGCGGCCAGCCATGCCAGAAAGGCGACCAGCAGCAGCCCAGTAAGGCTGTTCGAGACCCAGAACGGCGGCGCATTGAACAGCGGCGCGCTCCCGGGCGTGTTCACATAGGCGGACACGAGAGTCACGACGGCGAGAAGCACGAGAGCACCGGCCAGTACATTGAGGACACGCGCAAGCTGCGCCTCTGGTCGGGACAACGGATGGGACGGGTTCATAAGCTGACCTCCATTCCGAATGCGATATAGGGTTGTGTGCTTGTGGTGCGATCCACTATACGCCCATCTGCGGCGGATGGGAAATGGGAGAAAAGCAACCTCACCCCCTGCCCCTCTCCTAAAGGAGAGGGGAGACAGGCAACCTCACCCTCGGTTAAGCGCACAGGGCAGAGGGGAGAAAGCGGCCTCATCCCCGGGGCGGTCTCATGGGAGAGGGGAAAGCGGCCTCACCCCCTGCCCCTCTCCTAAAGGAGAGGGGAGAAAGCGGCCTCATCCCCGGGGCGGCTCACGGGGAGAAAGATGTCAGGCGGTGGGTTCGGAGGAGGCGGCTTCGGGCATGGCGGCGGGCTGCTGGCGTTTGATGACATCCGGCAGGACGAACCACGCGAATGCGGCCGAGAGGTACATCACCAGTGAGGCGACGAAGAAGGCGCGCTTCATGCCGTCCATGAAGGAGGTCTTCGCCGTGAGCACGACTTGATCGGCCAGCGCGGGATCCATCAGCGACAGGGTGTGTGGGCTGATGGCCGTCTGCAAGCCTGCCGACACTTCCGCGAAGGCTTCCGGCGTGAGACTGCTCGCCAGCGGCGCAACCCCGTTGAGGTAGATGGTCGTCGCGACCGCACCGAGCACCGCGATCCCCAGCGCGCCGCCGAGCTGACGCGTGGTGTCGTTCATGGCGCTGCCGACGCCCGCTTTGGTCACGGGGATGGAGCTCATAATGGCGGTGGTGGCGGGACTGATCGCCAGCCCGATGCCGCCCGCTTGAAAGATCTGCGCCAGCAAAACCCAAGGGAAATAGGTCGTGCTGGTGCTGTAGACAATCGACTGAAAGAGGAACGACGTTGCGCCGACGAGAATGCCGAGCACCACCGTCCGCTTCGTGCCGAGGCGATTGGTGATGCGCGCCGACTGGTTGCTAGCGACGGTCAGCGAGGCGGCGAGCGGCACAATCATGATGCCCGCGAGGAAGGCCGGATAGCCGATCACCGACTGCAAGAACTGCGGAATGAAGAAGACCGCGCCGAACAGGCCAAAGGTGAGCAGCGTGAGCGTGACATTCGCGCCTGTGAAGGCTGGATTGCGGAAGAAGTGGAGCGGCAGCATGGGGTTGGGGATGCGCGACTCCCACACGGCGAACAGCGCGAGGATGACGACGGCGGCGACCAACGCCAGCACGACATTGGGTTCCGTCCAGCCGACGACGCCCGCCTCGATGATGCCGTACACCAGCGCGACCAAGCCGATGATGGAGAGCACCGAACCGACGAGATCCGGCGGGGGCGCGTTCGGCTCTTTGGTTTCGCCGAGATAGATTTGCCCGCCGATGACCGCGACCGCGATCACCGGGATGTTGACGAGAAACACCGAGTGCCAGCCGAAGTTCTGCACGAGAAAGCCGCCGAGCACAGGGCCGATACCCACGCCCAAGCCGAAGAGCGAAGCCCACGACGCGATGGCCTGCGGACGTTCGACCGGGGGGAAGGTGGCGCTGATGGTGGAGAGCGTGGCGGGGAGCATCAACGCGCCCGCGAGGCCGAGAAAGGCGCGCGCCCCGGTGAGCACGCCGATGTTGGGCGCGACGGCCGCCGCCAGCGACCCGACGCCAAACAGCACCAGCCCGGTTTGCAGCGCGCGCTTGCGCCCGATGCGGTCGCCGAGCGTGCCCATGGTGAGCAGGAGCGCGGCGAAGACCAGCACGTAACCATCGACCATCCACTGGAGGTCGGTGGTGCTGGCGTTGAGCTCCCGCGCGATGGACGGGAGGGCGACATTGACGATGGTGTTATCGAGGCTGATGACGATGACCGAAATACCAACGAACACTAAGCCGAGCCACCGCCGCTCAAAATACGGCGAATCGGTGGGAATCGTCACATACGAGTTGGCCAACGTGGCGCTCTCCTGTATTTGGATGGTGAAGCAGACTCGCTTAGTGTACACCTACCCGGTTAAGGATCGTACTGATCATTGGTCTAGGGCGGACTTATGAGAGGATTGGAGTACCGTCCATTTCATACAAATGCATGATGACTGACGACCGTGATCTCTTTAATGACCGAACAGGCGGTGGCGCTTGGGAGTCCATATTCGCCTTCGTAGACGCCTTGCGCGTTCGGGGTGGCTTGAGTCAGTGTCCATAGCCCGGTTGCTACACTATAAGAAGCCGTTTCGGTCATGCCAACGGGACTAACCGTTTGTCCGGCTAATTCAGCGATAATGGTATCCAACGTGGTTTTGTCTTCATTAGCTTCAAGCAAAAGTGCCTCAAGTGCGGCATTCATATCCATGTTGTTGACCTCCTCAAATAATGCTATTACAATTAGTAGCATAATAAAAAAATGCTAACAAAAACAAGAGCAGATATGGTTGACGCGAATACAGTCACGTTGGAACAACTCTATGAAGCGCGCGAAAAGCTGGAACTGTACATTACCAAGGTGCAAGAGGCGCGGACAGAAACAATTACGCCGCTTAAATTGAACGAGGTAGTGCTGGCTCAGGAAATTCACGAGCAGTACAAAACGTACATACATACCGCACGTTTGCGTTACCGACAGTACACGATCAAAGCAATTATTGATCCAAATGAGGTAGTACCTGAATTTGAAGCCCAAGTGCTGGCATGGGACGAAAGCCAACTTGATGCTGTCTACGCTGCCCTCACCGCCTGTCAGGCGCAAAATTACTCGCTTGAATGTTTGGTCAATCTTGATTTTGTGGCAGGAGGCGTTACCACGGCGATAAATTTTCAACTTCAGAGCGCCTTGAAGCTCCGCATCATTGATGAGGTTGATCGCATTGTCGGGTTTGCCTACAACGGCAGAGATGAGAACGGAAATGCCTTGTCAGTTGATCCAGACGATGAAAATGCTAAGTGGGATGCCGAGCAAGTTACATCGAATATGTTATTCAACAATGTGCCTTTCAAATACAATCGAGAAGGCGCAGGAAGTTGTGCGATTAACACTACTCGTGACAATTTCGAAAACAATATATTCCCTGTTGGTGCAGCTACATTAAATAGTTGCAATATAACTGGACTTGCTGTACCAAGAGGTGTTGGAACTGAAGTCAATTACTCATTTTTGAGCCACGTGGGTGCGAATACTGAACTTTGTGTGCAAAGAACCGGTTCTGCAACTTTTATATCCGAGATGATATTTCACGGCGGAAAGTTGCCAATGGTTTCAGAGAATGCCAGCAGTCAAACGTGCCCTCATCAGAATGATACTGACTGGTTAATTTGCAAGCCAAATACTACAACATTGAACTTTGAAGCCACCTTGAGTTGGCGTGATCATTTTGGACTTATAGAATATTTTACGGGAATGACGGAAGGGACTGTGGGAGCTACAACACCACAAGCTCTTGTAGGAACTCCACCACCAGCGGCTGACGGTCTTCAAAGTTACATGTACCTGTTCCGATCTGGGGAGAATGGAAAGTGGCGTGAGAATTTGAAAGAAACCGGACAAGCTTACTTATATTCCCTCTTTCGAGAAGCTCCGTTAGATGCACTTGAAACTGGCGATTATGTGTTTCACTATTTAGGAGATCCAAGTTCAATCAGTTCACACGGGTTCATAATAGTGGGTTGGGGTAATGCTGTTGACGCAGATTTAGGATTAAATGCTGGTCAAGCCAACACAGAGGTAATAAACCTTATCCGCCCTCGCAATC
Source organism: uncultured Chloroflexota bacterium (assembly GCA_937988705.1). Taxonomy (GTDB): domain Bacteria; phylum Chloroflexota; class Anaerolineae; order Aggregatilineales; family Phototrophicaceae; genus Flexifilum. The sequence goes on from CALKIA010000157.1 coordinate 13,588, forward strand.
CGGTTACATCACAACCGCTTGACAGTGTGCCTTATATTGCGGACTTTGTATATGGGTATTCAAACGGGTATGTAGGTTGGTTACAAGACCCACGACCTAGACCTTTTTATGCATCTTTGAGTGAGTTGAGCAATAGTTCTACGCAGCTAGAAAATATCGCTGACCGTTTAGGCTATGCGGGGAATATTCAAGATTATTTGAGACGATTTCAATCAAGTGCATACCGTCGTTTTGCTACTCAACCTTCGGCAACCAATCCCAATGGTATCCCCACTGGGTGGTTGTTCTTTCACATTCCTAGCTCTACGTATAGACCATTTAACCATCTGTTCCCCGCTCCAATTGAGGGGATTTGTTAATGAAACCAGTGTTTATCTGTAGCTTGGTATTATCATTCTCAGTAGTTTTTTCACTCACACGCCTTCCTCATGGAAATGCCATGCTCTGTTCAACCATTATCGATACTGACTACCTTTACTATGAAGAAACATCTCCGTTCACCATCACCGCATCCGGTTTTGATGTGAATCCAATCGGGGAAATTGTATTAATCTCTAGTCCTGTAGGGCTATATTTATATGATGCGCGTACTTTGATGCCTCTCAAGACCGTACATTGTGGAGCGAATAACTATGTTTACGCATGGTCACCTGATGGTTCGCAGTTTGCACTTTACTATTCCACATGTATTGGTATCGAAATTTGGAGTGCAGAATCACTCACAATACAACAGACGTTGACATTTCATGAAGATAGTCCATATTGTACCGACCCATTTCCAGAGGAACCCTATGCTCCTTCAGGAATGGTCAATCAACTGGCTTGGTCTTCAACTGGTCGGTATTTGGCAGCACGTGCTTCGGGCAGTATTCCTACTCGAATATGGAATTTATCGGCAGGAACACTTGTTATATCGACTTCATCAAGTAACGCCGGAGAAATTGCGTGGTCTCCTGATAGTTCGACTCTTGCTTATGCTCGAAGTGAAAGCTGTATAGTCGAGGGGTGGACATTGAGCGAAGAGAGGTTTGAGGAATTATTCGAAATCCCTTGTGTTTCCCGCCCACCCACTGCTAACTTAGGGATTTACTGGTTAAGCTGGTCGTCAGCAAATCAAATTGCAGTTTCGGGTGCTTCACTGGACAACCCTATCTTTCTCTGGGATGCCAATATCGGTAACCTTAGTGAAACACAGTATGTCGGGGCAAGTGATCTTTCGTGGAGTCCAGAAGGCAGTATATTAGCATCGGTGGTAAGACCTGAAATCGGCGATGAAGGTCACAATGATATCATTCTTCTAGATACCAGCGGGAACTTAACTCATAGAATTACATCGATTGACGAGCGGATCACTGAAATTGCCTGGCATCCTAATGGAGAAGCTATATTCGTATTAAGTGCCGATGACGTTTTGTCAACCCAATTAAGACTATACAGTATCGGAAATCAGGGGGTAGATGCCTTCTTATATAGCTGTATAACATGGCGCAAAGAAAATGCAGATTTTGACTGTGTAAATTTCGCGAGCCAATAACAAAATTCATCTCGAAAATAGATCACATTTCGGCAACCGCTATCCTCTCACATGCACATGCATGAACGCGACCGAGAGCAGGAGCGCGTCGTCGCGGTGGGTGGCGATGTTGTGGTCGTCGCCCTCCCACAAAAACAGCTCGCTCGTGCCGCCCGCCGCGCGGATCTGCTGGTCAAGGCGCACGGACATGCCGTAGGGCACAGTCGCGTCGCCCGTGCCGGTGTGAATCTGCACCGGGCCAGAGAGATCGGCGAGGTAGCTGTTGGCCGAAATCCCGTTCCAGAAGTCGGGGTTGGTCTGCGGGGAGCCGTAGCTCCCGATCATGCGGTCGCCCCAGTCGCGGCGAAACCACGTCGTCAGCATGTCCGTGTAGGAATCGACCACACCCGCCCAGATCACCCCGGCTTTAACGCCCTGCCCCGCCACCAGCGCCCGCAGCGTAATATACCCGCCCATCGAATGCCCCCACATGCCTACGCGATTCGGATCAGCGTCCGGGTAGCGGCGCGCCGAGGCTAAGGCGTTGAGTACATCGGTCACGTAGCCGGAGCTGGTGTAGGCCGATTCGGGGTCGCCTTCCGAACTGCCATGCCCGCGATAATCCGACTTGACGACAATGTAGCCCGCGCGGGCGAAGGCGTCGGTATAGGCGAGATAGCGCTCGGTCGTGCGGTATTCGTCGGGCGGGATGTAGCCGTGATTGAAGATCACGACCGGGTAGCCAGTCGGCGGGCGTTCGCTCATGGGGATGGTCAGCAGCGCGTAGATCTTCAGCCCGTCGGAGAGGTAGGAGACGACATAGCGGTTGTAGTTGATGCCGGGTTCGAGCGTCTGCTCGAAGACGAAATCGCTGCCCGGATAGGTGCGGTCGCGCAGCGCGGCGATGCTCAGCGGGTGCGCCGCGACCAGTCCGCCGGGCGGGTCGGTGACGGTCAGCAGATCAGGGTTCGGTGGGGGGGCGCTGGTGAAGCAGCCGACGAGGGTCAGCGTGAGGGTGAAAGTGAGTAATACAGTGCGAATCAGGTGGGTACGGGTCATTCCCTTCCTTGGGTGACTCAGACTACGCTGCCATCTATTATACCTCAGGTTGTCAGCGCGGAGCCGGCACACGGGTATAATCAAGCGGGTGGAGAAAGGCAGGCGTATGAGTCGCGGGGGGGAATTTCAAGCGGCGCTGTATCCGCTGCTGCTGATCGTCGGGGTGACGCTCGGCGCGGTGCTGCTGCGCGGTACGCTCACGCTGGCGAATTTCACGCTGATCTACATTCTGGTCGTGCTGGTGCTGGCGATTCAACGCGGCACCCGCCTCGCACTCGCGGCGGCGATCAGCAACTTTCTGACCATCAACTTCTTCCTCATCAACCCGTATTACACCTTCATCGTCGCCGACCCGCGCGAACTGCTCGACCTGATCATCTTTCTGGTGGTCGCCGTGTTGGGCGGGCAGCTGGCGGCGCGGGCACGGGAGCAAGCATCCACCGCGCAGAAACGCGCCTACGAACAGGAAGTACTCTACCGGCTGACGCGCGCGTTCAATCAACTGACGGCGGGCGACAAAGTCTACGATGCGCTGACCGAAGTGGTCAAAATCGACCTCGGGGCCAGTGTCGCCGTGATCCTGCCGCCGGGCAGCGCGTCAACCGAGGCGACGGAAACCACGTACGCGCTGCCGCTCCGGTTCGATGACCAGATCTACGGTACGCTGCGCGCGGTGTTCGGCGCGCCGCCCGATCCGGCAAAACTGCGCCTGCTGCAGGCGTGCGCCGCGCAGGCGGCGATGGCGCTGCACCGGATCGAACTCGATCAGCGGGCGCGCAAAGGTCAGCAGTTCGAGGAGGCGGATCGGCTGAAGACGGCGATTCTGCGCTCGGTGTCGCACGACCTGCGCACGCCGATCACCATCATCAAAACGTCCGCGAACAATTTGCAGCGGCTCGGCGCTGTGCTCAGCGCGGCGGAACGCGCGGAACTGTCGGTGTCGATTGAACAGGAAGCCGATCAACTGGATCAACTGGTGGGCAATCTGCTGGATATGTCACGCCTGCAGGCCGGGGCGATCACGCTGAATCTCGAACCGAACTCGCTCGAAGAAGTCGCGGGGGATGTGGCGGCGCGCGTCTTTCAGCGAACGAAGCAGGAGCGGATTCGGCTGGACTTTCCAGAAGATTTTCCGCTTATCGCGTTCGATTATGTGCTGCTGCTGCAGGCGCTCACGAATCTGGTGGACAACGCGCTGCGCTACGAGCCGGACAACCAGCAGATTCATCTGCGCGGCGTCGTGCAGCCGAGCGAAGTTCAGGTGCGCGTCACCAACCATGGCGACCGCATTCGCCCGGAAGATCAGGCGCACATTATGGAGCCGTTTTATCATGGGGGTCGCGGCAAGACCGGGTTAGGGCTCGCGATTGCCAAAGGGATTGTCGAAGCACATCAGGGGCGGTTGTGGGTCGAACAAGACGGGGGGACGACGTTTGTCCTCGCCCTACCCCGCGGTCAACAGGAGGAAGCGCATGACACTTAAAATTCTGGTGGTGGATGACGAAGCGCGAATTCGCAAACAGCTGACAATCGGATTGACGGGTTTCGGCTACACAGTGTCCGCGGCGGAAAACGGCATGGAGGCGCTGGTCAAGATCGCGCAGGAACAGCCGGACGTGGTCATTCTGGATATTTCACTCGGTTCTGAGCCGGATGGCGTCGAAGTGTGCCGGCGGCTGCGGGAGTGGTCGAACACGTCGGTGATCATGCTCTCGGTGCACGATGAGGAAAAAACTAAAGTGCAGGCGCTCACCGTTGGCGCTGACGATTATCTGACGAAGCCGTTCGGCATGGCGGAGCTGAACGCGCGGATCATCGCCGTGCGGCGGCGCGTCGTCCCCGAATCCGGCGCTGAGCAGAAGGCGGAAATCCGCGTCGGCGACCTGTACATCAACCTTGCGCAGCGCGTGGTCGAGGTCGAGGGCGAAGCGGTGCATCTCACGCCCAAAGAGTATGATCTCTTGCGCCTGCTGGCCACACATCCCGGCAAGGTGATGACGCACCATGCAATCCTCAAAGCGGTGTGGGGGTCGGAATACGGCGCAATGGATCACTATGTGCGTGTGTTCGTCAACCTGATTCGCAAGAAATTGCGCGAAAACCCGGCGCGGAATGTGCGCTACATCATCAATGAGCCGGGGGTCGGCTATCGCTTCATCGACAGCGATTAGGTGATCCGGCGGCATAAGGGTGCTGAAGATTGGCGGTGGTGGTCAACTGGTACGGGATGACGCGGCTAAAGTAGTTTACCGAATGGGTTTTTGTAGGGGCAGACCTATGTGTCTGCCCGGTTTCGGGCGCACACATAGGTGCGCCCCTACGGTTGTTCTTGGATTTCTTTCGAGAACCCACTTTAGGGACGCAGTCCTTCACCGGCTTGTAGTTTCTTGAGCCAGCCCGATGAGAAGTCCTTCGGGGCCGCGGATATAGCAAAGTCGATACGAGTCCTCGTACTGAACCACTTCGCCGACGAGCTGCGCGCCATGTTTGTGGAGCCTGGCGAGCGTGTCGTCGATGTCGGCGACCGTGAACATGATGCGTAGGTATCCGAGAGCGTTCACCGGGGCGTTTCGATGATCGGCGACGACCGGCGGGGTGAGAAAGCGCGAAATCTCGAGGCGGCTGTGGCCGTCGGGGGTGACCATCATGGCGATCTCGACGCGCTGGTTGCCCAGTCCGGTGACGCGCCCGGCCCATTCGCCTTCGACCATGGCGCGCCCTTCGAGCGTCAGGCCAAGCTCGGCGAAAAAAGCGATGGTCTCATCGAGAGATTCTACCGCGATGCCGACGTTATCCATCCGCTTAAGGGTGGATTTATCTGATTTCATCGAGCTTGCTCCTATTTCAACAAATCTTCTGCCGTCAATTCCGATTGTGCGATCATTTTGTCGGTCTGTAAACAGTCTGCGATTCTGTTTTCAACGACCTCTAATACCGTCCCTTGACCTCTCGTCACGGTGGGCGAGGCAAGCTGGTATGTGCGTAGAATAGCGTGGAGTCGGGCGGCGGACGGGATAGTGCAATTTAAGAAAAGATCACGGATTACCCCTCACCCCCAACCCCTCTCCCACGCAAGCGGGGAGAGGGGCGACGTGGCGCGGGAGGTTGGCTCTCCTCCCTAAATTCGGTTGAAGACAGGACACTCTTAACAATCGAGAGAATTGTAGGGACGCGCAACGGCGCGTCCGTTACGCCTGCAATCCAGCGGACGCCCCGTTGGGCGTCCCTACGAAAGCCATTTTCCCTCAAACTAGCGCCTTAATGCAGCCCAATATTAAAACTGTCCCGCCTTCAACTTAATTCGAGGAGAGGCCGGGGGTGGGGTGGAAAACGACTCTTTAAACAAACTCATGTCTCGTCCCATCAGAACTGATGCGAAAAATCCACTTTACGCTGTCCGACTGAGCTACTGATGAGCCCCGCCCCTACATTATCTTTGCCTGTCGGTACTGACACCCTCTCAGCGCGTTCGTAAGAACAGGGAAAAGCTGGAAAGCGCCACAGCGGGTATACTGTGAACTACAGGTTTCAAATCCCAATCTACTGAGAATCGCCTATATCGGAGGGCCTTATGCCGTCTGTACCGCGCCTGCACCGTTCCTGGTTCGTAACACAAGTTGTTGTTCTACTGATGTTCATTGGAGTTTTCACCCCGCTGCATGCGCAAGACGTGGAGCTGGGTTTTACCGAGTGGGACTGTCCGTTTCCAGCATTGGACGGCGTCACCTGCGGCTATCTGACAGTGCCGGAAGACCGATCACAGCCGGATGGTAATGTAGTTGAATTGGCCGTCGCCATTATCAGCCCCTATAACGAGGACGCCGATCCCGTCCCTGTCGTGTATCTGGAAGGCGGACCGGGCGGCGCAGCGCTGCTCACCACCGACGAATTCCTGAACGATCCCATTGTCGAAGATCACACGCTCATTCTGTTCGATCAGCGTGGGACGGGCTTTTCGCTCCCCAGCCTCAACTGCTATGAACTTGAAGGGGAAGACGAGAGCAACGATCCGGTGGGGGCGTGCCACGACCGCCTGATCGAAGAAGGCGTCGATTTGCAGATGTACAACAGCAGCGCCAGCGCCGCCGATGTGTACGATCTGGTCACGGCGTTGGGCTATGATCAGGTAAATTTGTGGGGCATCTCCTACGGGACGAAGCTCGCCCTCACCGTGATGCGCGACTACCCGGAAATTGTCCAAAGCGCGGTACTCGACTCGGTTTACGCGCCAGAAACCGACGATTTGCAGGTGCAGATCACCGGCTTCCTCGACGCGCTGAACGAGCTGTTCGCGCGCTGCATCGATGACAGCCAGTGCAGTGATGTCTACCCCGACCTCGAAAACGATTTCTACGTGATGCTAGAAAATCTGGATGCCGACCCGGTAACCATCGCCTACGATGACGCCGAAATCACGCTGGACGGCGAAACGGTGTACAACGCGCTGTTCCAGACGCTGTATGACACGACGGCGATTGCGTTCCTGCCCTACGGTATCACGCTGCTGGCGACCGCCGAGAGCGAAGATGATTTAATCGCCGGGTATGATGTCATCTCTGGCGCAGCCTTCCCCATTGAGCTGGAGCGGGGGTCAGAGGTTGAAGATCCCATCACCGAAAGCGACATGGTGGCGGAATATATCAATGAATACGGTGAGATTGACGACAGCGAAGGCATGGCCTACTCCGTCGATTGTCAGGAAGAGTATCAGCTCAATGATATCGACGCCGCGCGCAGCCTCGCCGAATCGGCGTCAGATCCGCTCAACAGCTACTTCAGCAGCAACATCGACTCGCAAATCGAGAGCTGCGCTATCTGGGAGGTGCAAACCGCCGACCCGATCGAAACCGAGCGCGTAATCAGCGATATCCCGACGCTGCTGTTCGCCGGGCTGTTCGACCCGATCACGCCCGTGACATCAGCCGACAGCGCCGCCGAGGGGTTGGCGAACGGCGCAGTGCTCGTATTCCCGGCGGCAGGGCACGGCATCACCTTCACGCTGACCGATTCGGGCGACTGCGCCAAAGATCTGATGCTCAATTTCCTTGACGATCCGAGTGAGCCGCTGGATACGACTTGTATCGACGAGACGAGCGGGATTGATTTCTACGTGGGGTAAAGCCCGCGAAGCACGAAACTTGCAGCCTCACCCCGTTTCGCTTCGCTCAACCGCCCCTCTCCCAAGGGAGAGGGGCAATGCGAGCCTCGCCATGAACAGTTCAGAATGACAGGCGCTGAAGCGCGGCGGCGATGTCGGGCGGGGTTTTGTGGCGCGCGAGGGAATTCAACCACACAGAATTACCGCTCACGCCATGCAGCACAACGGCGCTCAACTGGCGATACTGTTTGAGAAAATCGGCGGCATTCTCGAAACCGCGCCGCGTGAAGAAGTCCTCAGTTTTGCTCTCCGCCAGCTGACGCAGCGTCACCGCCGCGCGATTGAGATCGGCGGCTGAGAGATCCGCTTCCACCTTGAGCCACAAGATATTCAGCATACCCGCGGGCATCTGCCCCACTTTGTCACACAGCACCGCCAGCAGTTTTGCGGTCGCGTCGCCCTCGGCGGTATCTGTCCCGCGCAGCCGCCGCACCTCCACATTAAAGAGTGTGTTCGTCCGGTAGGTAACGGTGAAATCCGGCCCGCGCTGGCGGGAAGCCGCATAGTTCTCATATTCGAGGGTGAAACGCTCGTCGAGCAGGAGCAGCGCGGCCGTTTCGAGTTCGGTGCGCAAGTCGATGAGGCTTTCATCAGAGCGCACGTTTTTGAGTTTCGAGCGAATTTTAGCGCGGTACTGCGTGGCGAACGCTTTGAAGCGGCGCGATCCACGCACCCAACGCGCAAATTCGGGATAGAGGGGATGCTGGGGGTTGTCGAAGATGGTGTTGAGCAGTTCGTCGAGGACGCTCATAAGGGATACAACTGAATTATCCGAATGACTCAAGCATACAACAAGTCTGATGAGGCGGGTAAGAGGCTAATCATCGGGGAGCGGTGGCAGGGTCAATGAAGCATGCAGGAAACGAATGAGCGGCACCAACACGCGGAAACCGATTACAAGGGCAACGCCAAGCAGCAGAGAGCCGATCATGAGTTTACGCATGTCCTAACCGTATCCATCAAGAGAGAAACTCCGACCGCCGCGGCACGCCCCGGCAACCCAAGAATTCTGATCTATGACATTCGAGTTCAGCGTCGTGCTGAACACTATAACGCTGAAATGTTCAGAACTGGTTTAGATAGGGTAGTTATTCTGTACCAGTCAGGCGGAAGACCCGGCTTCCACACCGGGTCTTGGGAGGGGGAGTCTTACGGGACAACCGGGTTAGAACGACTGTTCCCAGTTAAATTGATAGGCAATGCCCGCCGTGGCAGTCGGGGCGATGATCGTCAGGCTGCCATCTGCTTCGCGGTACAGGGTATAGCTGAACGCCGAGGCCACCACTGTGCTGCCATCCGACAGTTCCGCGCTGAGAAGCTGGTCGGCGGACACGTCCATAACTTTCACAACGTTACCGTCGCCATCAATGCCCCAGAATTCAAGGTGATCGAGCACGCCCATGTTGACATCAGCGGCATACGGATAGCTGTACACTGCGTAGACGTCGACCGGGGCGTCGATATCGAATTCGTTGAGGCGTCCGTCATGAATACTCGGCAGAACGACTTCATCATCCGCGTACGCGGCGACCGCGAACGACAGCAGCAGCAGGGCGAGAACGGCGAGAATGGTCAGATTACGTTTCATGAGTGTGGCTCCTTCAGAGCGTGTTTGAACATATCGAACATGTCCACAG
>CALKIA010000158.1 GCA_937988705.1 uncultured Chloroflexota bacterium
TGATCGAGCGGATGATCGCTTCCTTCGCCAGTTCGATATTTTCCACGCCGCTCGGCCCGATCAGCGACATACTGCCCGAACGGTCGATCACATACGCCAGCGTGATTTGTGGCAAACGCTGTTGATCGCGAATCTGCATCTCGACGGGCAGCATCTCTTCCAGCGGCGTCTCAAAGTAGCCGCCGGGTGCATAGCCATCTTCCCCGCCGATGGCGACCAAACCACCGCCGAGGTCGCGCACGAACGTTTGCAGCGTCTCCATGCGCCCGTTCAAGAGCACGGGCGCGGGAACGTTGTTCAAGATGATCGAGTTGTAGTCCGCCAGCGGCGCCACGCCAATCGGCAGGTCATTCGGGCCGACCACGTCCACGAGCAAGCCCTGATCTTCCAACGCGCGTACGAGATTCGCCGAGTCGTCGGCGCTTTGCGTCACCACCAGCACGCGCGGCGCACCGACCACGCGGCTGAACGCGGCGAGGCCGTTGTTCTGGTAAAAATTGTCGCTTCCGACCGGGTCAACCTGCACGCGAAAATCGCGGAAGCCGCTCTCGCCCGATTGCAGCGTGAGTGCAAAGTGATTCACCCCCACCCGCAAATCGACATCCTGCCGGTGAATGATCGATCCGCCCGCAAACACCGTAATCGCCGCCGGAGTCGCCGCTTCCGCCGTGACCGTCAGGCTCAGGTCAAACAACTGCCCCGCGCCGACGCTCGTCGGCACGCGCACATCGCTCACCAGCACTTCCGGCACCTGTTCGACGCGGGCAAACGGCACAAAGCTGATCTCGACATCGGTGGCTGCCGCCCGGCGCGCCGCGATCTCCGCATCCCCGACCGTTTGCAGGCCATCGCTCAGGATGACGATGCGTTTGGCCGCATCCGAAGGGAACAGCGCCAGCCCCAAGCTGATCGCTTCTTGCAAATCAGTGTTGCCGGTGATGGGCGTCGAGCGAATCGCCGTGATATCGCGCACACTGTTCATCGGGCGTTCGACCAAGGCATTCGCGCCGAAAACCACCACCGCTGCTTCATCTTCGGGGCGCATGGCTTGCAGCGCCGCGCGCATGAAATCCACCTGCCGATCTGTACCGCCGACACTGTCCGACATGTCCACGAGGAACACGACCGCCAGCTTATCGGCGGCTTGTGCGGCTTGTGCTCCCGCCAGCGCGAGGATCAGCAGCAGTAGAATCACCGTGCGCAGAATCAGGCTGCTGAGGTCGCGTCCGCGCCGAAATGCCACCCGCGGTCGCCCGATGTAAATCACCACCGGAAGCACCAGCAGCAGCAGCAACGCCAGCGGAAAACTAAACGTCATAGCAGCCCCTTACGCCGGAGTTCATTATCCAGCTTATCGAACCCCTTCTGTTCATCCCGGGTGAAGTCGATGTAGGGAATGCCCGCCGTGACGAGCGTCGGCTCCATCGCCTGCACCTTGAGCAGAAAGATCGGCGTACCCACTTCTTCCGAGAACATAAACTCTTTCGCCGCCCACTTCGACCGCTTCCAGTCCGGCGACATCACGCTGATCGTCGCCGCCGCGTTTTTGATCACTTCTTCCAGTTCCAGAAACAGCAGGCCGTGATAGTTGCGGTCGCTGTCCTGATAATCCCAGTAGCCGTAGCCGCGCCCTTTCAGATACTCACGCAGCTTGATCACAAACGCCGTGTCTTCTTCCGCGTAGCTGATGAACACATAGCCTTTGGACTTGGGCGCCGTTTCCTTCACGGGCTGCGCGGCGACTCCGGCTGTGGGCAGGCGTTCGATCAATGTTTTGAGCGCCGCCGCGTAATCTTTGCGGAAATCGACGATCGTATCTATCAGCTCGGGCGGCACTTGGTTGACCGCGCTCAACTGGATCAGCGCAGTCACGATGGGTCTGCCGAGACGCTGCATTTGCAGTAGTTCCTGTTCGATGATGGGCGTGCTGCTCAAGGAGCGCGACGATAGATAGATGAGTCCGCTCGCCTCCTGCAACGCCTGCTCTTTGACATCCGCCCAATCGACCCCCGCCGGAACATCATCGGGTACAACCCACAAACGCACACCCGCCGCCCGCAGATCATTGAACAGCTTGTCAAAGTTGAGCTTTTTGCGATCATGCCGCGAATAGCTGACGAAAATCTGGCTCATGCGGGCACACTCCGGCGGGTAAGCGGTCTGAACAAGGTCGGCGCGGTCATGCGGCGATGATAGGCGATCCATTCGATGAGCAGCACCAGCAGCGCTCCGAGCGCCAGCCAGGACCAGAACTCGCGCTGCCCGATTTCCTCTTCAACGGTCGTCGTGACCACCGTATCGCCAAGGATGATGCTGGCGCGCGGGCTGATGCGGCTCTCCCCGGCATCAAATACATTGACGGCGAACTGCCCCGTGCTGATGGTTTCGACGTCCGCCAGTGCCGTCACGGTGTACAGGCCGGGAGTCGCCGTGTCGGTGAAAGCTGCGCCCTGCACCGCACGCGTCGTGCCATCGGGATAGGTCACGTTGATCGCGTCCGCGCCCGGCGGCAGCGTGATCGGCAGCGTGTCGCCGACATTCAAGCCATCCGGCGCGTTGATCACGCTCGGCGGCGTGAACCAGTCCAGCAGCGCCGACATGAGGATCGGGAAGGTGATTTGCAGCGGCAAGTCCGAATCACGCAGATCAAACGTGATAATCGCGATCTGACTGCTGTTTTGCTCACCCGCCAGCAGGAGCGCCCCGCCATCCGCGCTGATCAGCGTGTCCGCCCACGAAGCGGTCACCTGCCGGAATTGCAGGATATTCACCGTGCTGAAGTCCACAAACGTCATGCGCGGATCATCCCGGCGCACCCGCGGATTCAGCGTGGCCGTTCCCTGACTTTCCGCGCCGACGGCGAACAGCGGTGTAGAACGCGGTGGATTGATGACCAGCATATCGGCGTCTGGCAGCGTAGCGGGCAGCCAACCATCGAACACATATAGATCGAACTGCTCAATCGGCAGCCCACGGTTGATGTCCCCGCGAAACGCCTCAACACCCGGTAAGCTGCGCAGCACCTGCTCGATGAACAGGTTGCCCTCGGTCATGACGAGCGCGCGCCGTCCACCGCTCGTCGAGTTGACCGCCCACGCGCTGTTGTCATCCGCCAGATAGTCGGTCGTCGTCGCGTCGGTCGGCAGCGTGACGCCCGCCTGAATCGTCGTGAATGTCGCTGGCAGTTCGTCCAACGCCAGTGGAATCGATCCGTTCGCCGGGATGGTGACTTCGTCCGCCGCGAACAGCGATCCATCGACGCGCAGATTGAAGATCACGCGCGCGTCTTCATTCCCGTAGTTGGTGATCTGCGTGAACAACTGCGGCGGTTCGCCGGGGAGCGCCCGCGTCGCCAGCGCGCTGATCGCCACATTGCTGCTCGCTGTGCCCACCGGGATATATTGCAGATCGCCGGGAATCGCCGGAAGTTGAATCGAATCGTCGCTCGGGTTGAGCATCCCGCCGCCGTCGCTGATGATCACCGCGTTGAAATCCGCCGACCCCGCCGATCCAGCAGCGGCCAGGGTCAGCGCCGCGTTCCAGTCAGCTGACGCATGGCTTGGCTCCGCGTTCTGAATCGCCGCGCGCAGTGCGTTCGCATCACCTGTGTAGGGACTCAGCACTTCTGGCTGATCAGCGACGCGGATCACCGTCATCACGTCGCCCGCATTCATGGTATTGACCATATCCAACGCCAACCGCTGCGCCTCGGCAAAGCGTGTGCTGTCCGGCGCGTCGGTCGCGTTCATGCTGACCGAGGCATCCAGCAGCAGCGCGATCTGTCCCGCGCTCACCGCCGGGACGATCACATAGGGCCGCGCCAACGCGAACACCAGCAGCGCGAGGATCAGCAGTTGCAAAAACAGCAGCAGATTGCGGCGCAGCTTTTGCCACGGCGTATTCGCCTCGCGGTCTTGCAGAATCTGCTGCCACAAGAATGTGCTGCTCACGGTGACTTCGCGCCGCCGCAGTCGCAGCATGTACAGCAGCAGAATCGGGATCGCCAGCAGCCCCGCGATCAGCGCCAACGGCGTCAGGAAAGACATACGCAGTCCCTAGATAAAATGAAAGGAAAAGCCAAAGATGCAACGCAAAGGCGCGAAGACGCAAAGGCGCAAAGTGCAGGGGTAGAAAGAACTGCGTTCATAGGTTGTTAACCACCCGTTTGATCCCGTTCTTCACGTAACGCTCCCCAAAGTTAATGACCATGCCTAAACGTAAGCCGGTGAGGCGTAAATAGGTGAGCGTCTGCGCTTCGAACACCGCATGATACTCTTCAGTCGATTTGCATTCGACAATCACCAAACCATTCACCAGAAGATCAATGCACAAAGGGGTTGCCAGCGTCTGGCCTTTGTAGAGAATCGGCAGGCGCTTCTGGCGTTCAATGGCAAGCCCGTTTTCACGCAGTTCCCATACTAACGCCTCTTCGTAGACGCTTTCCAGCAAGCCCGGTCCGCCGAGTGTTCGATGCACTTCAATCGCCGCCGTGACAATACGATAGCTGATTTCATCCTCACCGAACCTCACCGACTGCATTTCCTAACTTCTCCCTTGGCGTCTTCGCGTCTTGGCGCCTTTGCGTTGAATCTTTTCTTTCTTTTCTTGCTTTTCTTTCTTCTTGCTTCTTGTCTTTACTTCACCACCCCCGCCCGCCGCAGATCGTACAGGATGACTTTTTCCCACGGCGATCCAGTGTCGGCGGCGACGAAATGCACGCCGCGCTTGCTGCATTCCTGCCGAATATCCTCGCGCCACGCCTGCACGCGCTGCATGTAGAGATCGCGCATACCGCCGTCGATGCTGACTTCTTGCGGCGCACCTGTCTCCACATCCAGCAGGCGCAGATCGCCTGCCAACGGCGGTTCGATCTCCTCCGGCGCGAGCGTGTGGATCAGCGCGACCTCGTGCCCTTTCGCCAGCAGCGCATTGATGCCGTCGATATACCCGTCCGGCGTGAACAAGTCGCTCACCACCATCGTCAGGCCGGGACGCCCCGACTTGAGCGCGTAATCCTTCAATGCCGCGTTGATGTCCACGCGCCCAGTCGCCTTGATCTTCACCATGTAGCTGAGCAGGGCGACGCCGTAAGCGCGTCCGCGTGCTGGGCCAAACTTCTCGCCACCGAGCGTGCTGATCATCAGGCGATCATTCGTCGTCAGCGAGATGTAGCCGAGTCCGGCCACCAACCGCCGCGCAAAATCGAACTTATTCGCCTCGCCGTCGCCCCAGTTCATGCTGGCCGAGTTATCCACCAGAAGATGCACGGCGAGGTCTTCTTCATCTTCGTACAAGCGCGTGAGCGGTCGCCCCAGCCGCGCGTAGATGTTCCAGTCGAGGCGGCGCAGATCATCACCGGGGGCGTAGTTGCGGTAATCGGCAAATTCGATGCTCGTGCCCCGCTTGACCGACCGCCGCTCGCCCTTGATCGCGCCTGCGCGCACCCGCGACGCCGCCAGCATCAACTGCTCCAGCTTGCGCCGCGTCTTCTCGTCAAATAACTGCTGATCACTCATCGTCTTTATCCGCCGGACGTATCCGCACTCGTTCTAGCTGCGCCGTGACAATCGCGCCTGCCTCAAGCTCGTTCCCATAGGTTTCAAGCACACGCAAGCACACTTTTGCCTGAGCCTTTAATGATAGGTCGACAAGGCGAACGATTCCCGAATGAGGTAAACGGCGAACAATCGCTAATTCACCGAAATCCTTATCCAAAGTGACTAACGTTCGTCCTTCATCGTGCGCCCGCTCTAATATGGCTATATCGCCCGGATCTGCCTCCCAATCCCCCGCCCAGATCACATTATGTCCGGCGCTTTCGAGTTCGGAGCGTACACCGTTCCAGACACAGGTATCGAGCAGCAGTTTCATAGTTCGATTTTGAGCAGTTCAACCCGCTCATGGGCGACGAGACGCCGAGCATAAACCAGACATGCCTGAATATCTTCGCTTTCCAACCAATCGTAGGCGCTCAAAATATCCTGCGAACTGTCGCCCGCGGCCAGCATCCCTAAAACATGCTCGACAGCGAGACGCCGGCCACGAATGATCGGTTTTCCACCAAAGATTTGCGGATCAATGATGATTCGCTCTAGCAGCTTTTGCTCGTGATTCATCACACCTCCCACTATTTCGTCTTGGGCACGGCCTTGAGCGCATCTGCGATTACCGTGTCCGGGCTGATGCCTTCCGCCATACCTTCGAAGTTCAGCAGCAGACGATGCCGCAGCGCGGGTGCAGCGACCGCCGCCACATCCTCAAACGACACATTGAAGCGGCCTTCCAGCAGCGCGTTGATCTTCGCGCCGAGGATCAGCGACTGCGCCCCACGCGGACTCGCACCATAGCGTACATACTGCTTAACGTTCGTCGGCGCGTCGGCGGTTTCGGGATGCGTCGCCAGAATCAGCCGCGCCACATACTCGTTGACATGGCTGGCGACGGGCGTATTCAGCGCCAGCTTACCCATATTGATGACCTGCACGCCATCCGCGACCTTGCCCGCGCGCGGGGTGTCCGCGCCCGTCGTCCGGTCGAGAATGCCCACCAGATCGCTGAAGGTGGGAAACGTCACCATCACCTTGAACATGAAGCGATCCAACTGCGCTTCCGGCAGCGGATATGTGCCTTCCATTTCCAGCGGATTCTGCGTCGCCAGCACGAAGAACGGTGGTTCAAGCACGTAGCTGCGGTTCGCCACCGTGACCGTCTTCTCTTGCATCGCTTCCAGCAGCGCGGACTGCGTCTTGGGCGTGGCGCGGTTGATTTCGTCCGCCAGCACGAGGTTGGCGAAGACCGGGCCGGGCTGGAAGCGGCGCTGCTTGGAGCGGCCATCTTCCGAATCTTCGAGGATATCCGTCCCGGTGATGTCGGCGGGCATGAGATCGGGCGTGAACTGGATGCGTGAGAACTTCAATTCCAACGCGTCCGCCATCGTCTTGATCAGCATCGTCTTGCCGAGTCCGGGCACGCCTTCCAACAGCGCATGCCGCCCCGCGAGGATGCAAATCAACACGCTGCGCACGACCGTATCCTGCCCGACGATCACGCGCTTGACTTCCGCCTCAATCGCTTGCGCAAGGCGGCTGAACTCTTCTAGGTTAATCGCTGCTGCGGGGGCGCTGGCCATATTCCCTCATCTCGTGTGAACAAATTTGCTATCTATCGTACCCTTTTCCCATGAACATGGGATGAGGGTTCAACCTTCACCATAACTACACCGACATGCGCCGAATGGCTCATTACTGAGTCTGTTTGGGAACGGCGGACGCCATGAATGGCGTCCCTACACAAACAGCGTTTTCTCGTAGGGACGCGATTTATCGCGTCCGCAGAACTCAGACACTGAGCCTAAAAACCCGCTTCGCGCTATTTATTCTGCGCACTTACCTACGCGTGCCCTGCTCTACGCCTGCTTTATCTTGCGCCCCTCCCTGAATTCGGGGAGGGGTCGGGCGTGGGGTCAATTCTCACTCACGCAAACAGCGACCGTTCCGGCTCGTGCGTCAAAAAGCGATACATGTAGTACAGCAGAATGAAACTGATGACGATGCCGAACACGTTCGGCGGCGTGTTCGTCAGGGCGAGCAGCAGCAGGCTCAACCCAAATTCTCCGATCACCGCCACTGCGCCGAGCAGCAGGCCAATCCGCTTGCGCCGCCAGATCAGCAGCGCCACGCCGATCGCCAGCAGTGCGACGACCGCCGTCGCCAGCCCCGCCGTCGGCGCCCAACTGGCATAGGCCGCCGGATCAGCTTGCAGGGCGATGAACAGCGCGCCCGCGCCCAACAAGCCGAGTACGCCCCGTGCGAGAAACAGCAACGCCACCCCGGTGATCGGTGTACCGCGCTGCGCAGATTGATTCGTCATAGCATCCTCTCCGTTATCAGCCGTGCGTCTATGGTGAATCACCCGGCTCGAGCGCCGTGAAGTAATCGCGCACCACATCGCGCAGGCCAAGCGGCACATAGCCGCTGTCGAGCGCACGATTGGCCGCATCCTGATACTGACCAAACACCTGATTGTAGGGCACGGTCACCTGACCTTCAGGATTCTCCGCGAAATCACCTTCCTGCACGGGTGCATCGCTGGCATCCGGTTCGAGCACAATCGCCTCGCCACCTTCGCCGCCGAGTCGGCGCGGCACGTTGACGCTTTCGAATTCACTTTCGCCCTGCCCGTCAGGATCATTCCCCTGATCCGGCGGGACTTGCGCGGGGCTGGCCTGACCATCTGCCTCGCCACTATCATCACCCGCGCCGCCGCCCTCCTGCGCCTGTGCGGATTGCTGACCATCCCCCGGCTGATTCGATTGTCCGGCTGGCTGACCCTGCTGGCCTTCCGTCTCACCTTCTTGGCCGGATTCACCGGGGTTTTGCCCACCCTGCTGCTCCTGACCTTCGCCCTGCTGCGGTTGTTGGCCTTGCTGCGCCCCCTCTTGACCCTGCTGCTGTTGGCCTTCGACTTCCTGCGGTTCGCCCTGCTGCGCGATCTGCTGGGCAGCCTGCTCGGCTTGCTGCGCCTGTTCGCCCGCCTGCTCCGCTTGCGCTTGCTGCTGCTCGCCTTGTTCGGCTTGCTGCTGCGCTTGCTGCCGCGCCTGATCAAGCTGGTCTTGCGCTTGCTGCGTGTCGCCGTTATCCAGCGCTTCGGCGGCTTGATTCAGCGCCTCGGACGCCTCCGGGTTGGTCTGGTTGAGCGACTGCGCCGCGTCGCGCAGCGCCTCCGCCGCTTCCTGCTGTTCCTGCTCGCTCATCTGCGCGGCGTTCTGGGCGATCTGTTCCAGATTCTGCGTGACCTGCTCCATCGCGCCCTGCATGGTTTGCGCGCCTTCGGCCTGTGCGTTCTGTTCGCCCCCGCCTTGATCCGCCGCTTGGCGCAGCGCGTCTGCCGCCGCTTCTAACGCGGCCTGATTCTGCGCGGCCAGATCATTCTGTTCACGCGCCTGTTGTTCCAGCGCGGCCTGCACATCCGACACCGACGCGAACGCTTCTTCCGGCGTGATGTTCGGCTGTTCCAGCCGTTCCATGGTCTGATTTAACTGCTCCAGCAGTGCCTGTCGTTCCTCATTGCCAAGATCGGTATCGGCGGCCACTTCTTCGGTGATCTCGCGTATGTCTTGCGCCGCCTCGTCGATGGCGGCCTCCTGCGCAGCGTCGTGTTCCAGCGCATCAACCTGCGGATTCGGCAGCAGGAGCAGCAGCGCCAGCAGACCCGCCAGCGCCAGCACCAGCGCCCAATCGCGCGACCGGGTGCGCAGCGGTAAATACTCGCCCGCCTGCACCGCCGCCGCCCGCGTCCGCGCATCCGCCACTTGAAGCAGTCCGAGTTCTTCGTTGGAGTGAATCGTGCCCGCGCCCAGTTCCAGCGCCGTCGAAACCCGTTCGCCGAGGCCAAAATCCACGTCAAAGCGCCGCGCGCCCTCCAACAGCGACCGCCGCCACAACCAGATCACCGCCAGCATGATGAGCATGCCCATCCCCGCGCTGGCCAGCGCGATCAGTGCGATGGTCGGCGGCGGCCACAACGGTCGGGATCGGGCGGCGATGGCCAGCCCGATCCCGACCAGCAGGCCGGGCAGCAACGCGCGCGGCAGCCACAGCACGCTTTGTGTCAGGCGCAGCCGCCGATCCCAACTCGAAACAATGGTTTGCAGCGCGGCGTAATGATCTAACGTGGCCATAGTTACAGCTCCGTCTCTCTCGTACTGCGGATGGTGAACACGATCAGCGCCGCCGACAGTGCCAGATACAAAACCGCGAAGCTGATCCACGGCGCCACCAGCGGGATAGTGCTGCCGTTACTCGCCAGCGTGAACTGGTAGAAACCGAGCACATTCTGATTGATCAACAACTGCTGACTCGTCAGTCCGGTGGCAATCGGGTTGATGCTCGTCAGCAGCAAGTCCGCATACTTGAACACCGTCTCCATGACGGGCGAAAACAGCAGACTGCCCTGATTCGAGAATAGATTGCTGAATAGGCGCAGCACCACACCCAACACCACGGGGGCGACAAACATCACCGCGAGGATCGCGCTGTACGCCCGCACGCTCGCGTTGAGCGTCCGCGCCAGCGTCGACGAGAAGTAGATGCCGACCGTGCCGAGCGCGACCGCCGTCACCGTCAGGATGATGAACGACAGGACGAGTTCGGCTTCGGTCACGCCGCCGAACAGAAACGCGATGCTTTGCAGCGGAATAGCCGCCAGCAGCAGCAGCAGAATGTAACCGAGCGCCGATTCCAGCTTGCCGATCACGAACGAGGGCGTCGACAGCAGCGTTGTGCGCAGCAGATCATACGTCTGGCGTTCGCGTTCCCCCGTGATCGCTCCGGCGGTGAAGGCGGGCGCGATGAAGATGATCAGCAGCAGTTCGATGCCGACGATGCCCAGAAACAGCACCCGTCCGATCTCGCCCGCCGCCGCGCTCCCGCTGGCGCGGTTGCCCGCCGCGTACACCAGATAGATCAACGCCGCGAACCCGCTCATCAGGCCGAGATACACCGTGATCACGGCGAACGCGCGCACCCCGCGCATGCGTCCGCGCAGCTCTTTGATCATCACCGGGTTGACGCGTAACGACGACAATTCGCGCACCAGCCGCACGCCTAACCACGCGCACAGCACCGCATTCAGCCCGGCGACCAACCAGCCCAGCGCGAACAACAGGCCGATGTTTGCCACGGCCAGCAGCCACAACACCGGGAACGTCCAGATTTCCCGCGCCAGCACGCCCACCGTCAGCACGAGCATGAAGCTCACGTTGATGAGCGCCAGCAGAATCATGATCGCCAGCGCGGTATCGGCGCTGCCTGCATAATTGAACAGCAGCCCGGCGCGCAGCGTCTCGAACGGGATGATCCGCGCGGCGGCCAGGATGCCGAGCAGGAGCGTGATCAGCGCGATCACGCCGTTGAGGAGTGCGCCCCGCCGCAGCCAGCGGGCAGCATCGGCAAGATGCGTATCACGGGGGGAAAGAGCTTCAGCAATCGCGGTCATGGCTCGTTTTTCCTATAAATCAATATGGGCTCACTTTCGCCCGCCAGCGTGGTCACCAGCTCATAGCCCCGCGCCTCAAGATAAGCGGGCAGCATAATCGGCATGGTACAGCAGGTCGACAGGTTTCGATCGATGATGACAATGTCAGGCGCAATCTCATCCCACACCGCTGCTCGCAACTGAGTCAACTCCGCCCCAGTGTCGGGCACCAATTGATGAAATCGGTGTCGGGCTGCGGAACAGTCCGGCGACCAGCAGCGTGTACACAATGCTCAGGGGAATGATGTAATACGGCGCAGTGATCGCCGCGAAGATCGCCAGGCCAACGTGAGACAGAATCAGAATCAGGATGAGCGATATATCGAGAGCGGAGCGCTGCCCCAGCGCCGCGATCAGTCCGGCGCTGATCAGCAGAAACTCGAATTTTAAGTGAGCGGCCAGCCCCGCGCCCATGATGTACAGCGTCTGCCAGCCGACCACCCGCCCACGGATCGCTTCGACCCGCGCCAGAACCAGCAGCAGCCGCCACCCGTTTGTTGGGGATGCTGCGGCTGACTGTTCGTCTACCGTGATCGCCGGGGGAACAGACAGACTCATCGTTTAGCTCACGATTCCCTTGGTCACACGCATGAACATCGCTTCCAGGTCTTTGGTTTCTTCGGTAAAACCGAGAATCGCAACGTTCGCGCTGTGCAATTTCTGACTGATCGCCGCCACACCTTCGTCGCCGCCCGTGTAGTCGATGCGCACACGGAAGCGGCCGCCCTTGGGTTCCAGTTCCGCCACGTTGGCCACACCCTCAAAGCCGCTCATCAGCGTCTTGACCGCTTCCACCGCTTCCTGAGTGAGCAGCGTCACGGTGATCTCGCGGTGGGGCTGGAGCTGGGCGCGCATATCGTCCATGCTGCCCTGGGCGATCATCTGGCCCGCTTCGACAATGCCGATGTGCGTGCAAATTTCGCTCACATCCGCGAGGATATGCGTCGAGAAGAAGATCGTTTTGCCCATCTTCGCCAGCTCGACCAGCAGTTCGCGGATTTCCACGCGGGCCCGCGGATCGAGGCCGGAAGCGGGTTCGTCGAGAATCAACACCGACGGATCGTGCGCCAGCGTGCGCGCCAGCGACAGCCGCTGCTTCATACCACGGCTCAGCTTATCGACCATGTCATCGCGACGGTGCGTCAGATCGACCAGTTGCAGCAGATCATCGATCAAGCGCTTACGCTCTGCTTCCGGGATGTCGTAGCACGCGGCGAAGAAATCGAGGTATTCCCACACCCGCATATCGTCGTACACACCGAACTCGTCCGGCATATAGCCAATCGATTTACGGACGGCGCGCGGTTCTTCCAACACCGAATGCCCGTTCACCCACGCCTCGCCCGTGGTGGGGCGCGTGAGCGTGGTCAGCATGCGCATCGTCGTGGTTTTGCCCGCACCATTCGGCCCGACAAACCCGTAGATCGAACCGGCGGGGACTTCCAGCGATAGGCCGTTCACCGCCGTGAACTTGCCAAACTTCTTCACCAGATTCTTCGTTTGAATGATCAACTCTGACATGCATCCTCCTAGTTCACAGTTATCAGTTAACAGTTATCAGTTAAAGCAAGTTCTTCGCATATTAGAAGTTCCACCGCTGATTTTGACTGTGAACTGTTCACCTCTCACTTTTTTCAGCACCGCTGCCAACTCCTACCCCCAACGGCGCAGCTTCTGTCTCCCCCTGAATTCGGGTAGGGGCCGGGGGTGGGGTCAATAACCTAGTAACTTCCCGTTTGGCTAATCAGAATGCGCCCCGCGCGCAGATACCCGCCTGAATCTTCCGAGACGAACCGCAGCCGCACCGCGTTTTGCGCCCCTAAGAAGCGCGCGGGATCAGCAATGGCAGCGATCTCATTGGTCACATTAATTTCTTCCCATTCGCTGAGCGTCCAATCCCACAGATAGGCTGGGATATTGCGCCCGCCGATGTTGATGTTCTGAATCTGCACCAGCAGTTCGTCGACTTCGCCCAACACGGCCTCTGGCAGCGGCGTATACTGAAACACGACTTCTTCCCCCGGCTGCATCGCCAGCGCGATCGGCGCGATATCCCCCATGCCGAAGTACTCGCGCACCACCCATGTGAACTGATCCGGCGAAATGGTGACGCGGCCGCTCGGCTGATCGAGCGTCGTCCCGATTTCGACCAGATACAGGGTCGTGTCCTGCGCGTTCCAGTTCGCACCTTCCACAGCGAGGTTCAGCGGCGACTCATCGGTCCACGCCGCGAGATACACCGCATCGCCGCGTCCGGTGGTGCCGTACGCATCGTCGATGAACGAGCTGAGGAACAACTGCTGTCGCAAAATACTTTGCTGTTCTGGTGACGCATTGAGGATCAGCCGTGAGAAGCTCCCATTGAGCGTGTCCATGCTCATGATGTCCTGCACCGTCTGCTTATTGGTGTACAGACCCGTGCGCGAGGTAATCGAGAGCACACCGGTGAGCGCCCGCATGGCGGGTGAGGGCAGCGCCGTCCCCGGCAGCGTCAAATCGAACGGCCGCACATCCCCCGGTTGCAGCGCGTCGCCCAGTTCAAACGCTAGCCCGCGCGCCAGGAGAATCGGTTCGGTTAGGATCATCTCTGTGTCATTGGTGACCGATCCGACCACCCGCTGCTGTCCGGCAATCGCGCTGTCAAACGTGATGGTAGCACTCCCACGCACCGCGGGCGCAGCGACCGTCGTCGTCACGTTGAAGCCCGCGATGAAGCTGGCATCGACCGTGAAATTCTCGGCGGTGAAGCCGTCGCGCTGCACAATTTCGACGCTGTTCTGCGTGTTGGTATTGATGATCGCATTACCGGTCACCGTCCGCGGGATCGGGCGCAGAGCTTCTTCATCGCCCACCAGCGTGTACGCGGTCCGCCGCGGCGACAGCAAACCGACGAAGCCATCCACGCGGGCGCGGGTGTCATCATCCCACACCTGCACCACCGCCAAACGGTTAAGAGTCGCCTCGTTGCCGCGCAGATTCGCGCCGAGGAACCACGCCAGCGCGCTAAACGCGATAATGCACACGGGGATCGTCAACCACGCCCATTCGCGGCGGTTGATGCGGCTCAGAATCAGGTAGTTGAGCGGGCCGATCAAGCCGATGTAGGCCACGAGGAAACCGCACAACGGCAGAATATCGGGCAGCGGATCGTAACCGGGCAGAATTTCGACCGCCCGCGTCGCGCTCTCCCAATCGAGGACGCCATTCGTCCAGCTCGGCTGCGCACTGCGACTCGACGCCAGCGCAAACCACAGATCGCCCACGCCGCCCCACCCACGCAGCGGTGCATCGGTCGGGTTCATCGTCAGATAATCGACCGTGCCGCCCCCCTGCGCCCGCCGCACGATCAGCGGTTGATCGCCGCCGACCAGCACCGTCGCATCGGCGCTGAGATCGCCCAGGCTGATGATCGCCTGTTCCGCTAAATCCGCGCTGGCCACATTGAGCCAGTCCGCCAGCGGCGCGAGCGTCTCGACCGTATCGCTGTTTTGCGGCGTGAGCGGCAGCAGATCGACCAGCCCGGCGCTCGTCGCCTGCCAGTTCGCGCCGCCCGTCACGACCAGATGGCCGCCGCTTGTCACCCAATCACGGATGGCGACGCGCTGCGCTGCGCTGAGTGCGCCCGTATCCACTTCATTGAACAGCAGCAAATCGACCGCATCAAGCGCGGCGGCGCGGTCGGGAATCTGCGCGACGCCCCAATTCGCCTGATACGCGTTGTAGATTCCGGTTTTGATGGCGTTCAGATCGATCGAACCGACCGCCGACTCAGTGACCACCACATGCAGCCGATCCTGATTCTGAATCGAGCGGGCGTTAGCCGTCGTCTGCGCGACCACCACGCCGCTGTCTTCAATCAGTTCAACGCGGACTTGCGTTGTGAATCCCCGAGCGGTGATGTACAGCAGCGCCGTCTGATCGCCGCCGCGCGGCAGCGTCACGGGCGTGCTGTAGGTGTTCGTGATCCCGCTGCCCGACGTTTCCGGGCGGACCACTAGCCGGCCGCTCACATCATCGCCCGCATTCGTCAGATGGATGCTCACAGGCAGCCATTGACCATCGCGGAAATAGCTGTCGAAGCCAACTTCGGCGGTGAGCGTGATCAAGGTTTGTTCTTGCGCGAGCGCGGGGAGCGTGATGAGCAGGGAGACGATCAGAAGCGCAAATAACTTACGCATACGGTGTATCATCCTTAGAAGATTTCCACAACGATTGTAACATGTTTGTTCGTATCGCCCGCATCGGTTACATTGGATTTAGATCTTATCAGGCTAGAAGGACAATGCCATTGCACACCGTATATGAACTTCCCCTCAAACGCTTTCACCAGACCGCGCCGCTCTTCGCCCGCGCCTGGTTTGACGAAATGTATATGGAAGCAGTTTTACTCGGACGACAGCCCGGTCGCATCTTCGTCGATGATCTTATAACGCCGACCAGCGCCGTCATGTTCCGCACCTATGAATACTATGTGGCAGGCGATCCCGTTCAATCCATGCGCCAGTTCCTCAAAGACGCGCCCGCCGAACCGGGCATGTTTCAGAACTTTTACGGTTGGGCGCCCATCGGCAAAGACTGGGAGCAAGCCCTGCTGGACGACTTCGACGCGCTCGGTTACATCGTCCGCCTGAACTTCATCTGGAACAACGCGCCGCTGATGGACTGGCGCGCCGCCCTCCCCGCCGGCGTGACCGTTCGCCCGTTGGATGCCGCGCTCGCCCGACAGGTCGATGAGGCGCTGCACGAAACTATTGGCCTGTTCTGGAGCGGCTACGACCGCTTCGAGCAGGCTGGCGGCTACGGCTTCGCCCTGCTGAAAGATGGCGTACCCGCCAGCGTCGCCTTTGCGGGGTCGGTTGGGACGAAAGCCGTGAATGTCGTCGTCGGCACCGGCGATCAATTCCAACGGCAGGGTTTTGGCAAGCTGGTGTGCAGCGCCTTCATCGAAACGACGCTCGCGCGCGGATTGCTGCCCACGTGGGACACCGACAGCGTCAACGGCCGTTCGCGCGCGCTGGCCAAGCGGCTCGGCTTTATCGAACGCGAACCGTTCAGTGAGGTCGGCGCCTATCCGCGTCTGCCACTCACGCTGTGCGCTGGCAAATGGTCGTCAGAAGCGCTGGCGGGCGGCGTCACCCGCTGGTTCGCGCGCTAAACCGAGTCGCCCTCCGGTCTTTAAGCCCCTCGCCTTTAGGAGAGGGGTTGGGGTGAGGTTTGTTTAATCATGAACAGCGTATTCTGTGCCATTTCGACCCCACCCCCGACCCCTCCCCGAATTCAGGGAGGGGAGCCAACAGCACTCGCCGATTTCCCCTCTCCGCCCGGAGAGGGGTTAGGGGTGAGGCTACTACCAATCTCGCCAAGTCGCCTCTCCTCTTTTCGGAGAGGGGATTGAGGGGTGAGGTGGCTCTTGAAATCGCTTCCTAACAAAATGAGGCTCAATCATGCCCAAAACCCTGCCCGAAAACGCTACCCCCGCCAGCCGCAAGCTCTACGATCTCGCCGTGCGCCTCGCGAACGCCTGCCCGCCCGCCTTCGCCAGCGAGATCGCGCTCGTCGGCTCGGCGTCGATGGGCTTATCCGACGACCAATCCGACCTCGACATCAACTTCTGGGCGGACACGATCCCACCGGAAGCCGAGCGCGTCGCGTGGCTGCAATCCCTCGGTGCAACCAATGTCAATATCGGCGCAACCCGCGCCGATCAATCCTACCCACTGGCGGGCGTGCTCGACGGGGTCGACGTGGGATGCAGCTGGCAAACCCACGAGGCGCTGGCGGGCTATGTCACCATGATCACGCAGGGGGCGCTGGAAGCGGGCGAAGCGCAGCTCTCCACGCTCGTGGATGTGCTCGTGCAGGCCGTTCCGGTGCGCTCCACTGGGAAAATCGAAGCCATTCAAGCGCAGCTCGAAACGTATCCTGAGGCATTACGTCAGCCGTTGATTTTGCAGAAAGTCAGCGCGATTCAGGCGCAGTTCAAGCAAATGCCCAAGCATCTGCGCTACGGCAATGACCTCGATGTCAACTTGCAGGCATCGCTCATCGGCACGCGGGTGATCGCGCTCCTCTATCCGATCAATCGGCGCTGGAGTCCCCAGCCCAAATGGGAATATCGTTTGGCCTACACGCTCCCCCTCCAGCCACACGATCTGTACGACCGCCTGCACCAGATCACGCATGATCCCGACATTCGCCAGCGGGCGATCCATGCGGCACGGCTCGTCCTCGACACGCTCGAACCCATCGCCGATGAGTATGATGTGTACGAAGCCATGAGCACCATCGAGACGTTCATCAAACAATATGCATGAAAAACCAAAAGATCTAGCGCAAAGACGCCAAGTCGTGAAGCCGCCAAGGAAATCAATCAAATCACTTTGCGGCCTTGCGTCTTAGCGCCTTTGCGTTAAGTTTTTCTGTCTTCTTCTGTCTTCTTCTCTGTGTTCTCCGTGTTCTCTGTGGTTCGAAAGGTCTTTTATGCTGCTATCGCTCAAAGACAAAGTCGTCATGGTGACCGGCTCGGCGCGGCGGGTGGGGCGCGCTCTCCTGCTGGGGTTCGCCCGGGAAGGCGCACATGTGATTGTCCACCACAGTAACTCGGACGTTGACGCGGAATCCGCCGCTGAGGAAGCGCGTGAATTCGGCGTGGACGCGCTGATCGTCAAAGGCGACTACGGCGATCCCGCACAGATCGATGCCAACTTCAGCGCGATCATCCGCCATTTCGGGCGCGTCGACGTGCTGGTGAACAGCGCCAGCATCTTTGAGAAAGCCGATTTTCTCGACATCACGGCGGAGGACTGGCGGCACGTGCTCGACATCAACCTCAACGCGCCGTTCTATGTCGCAGCCGCTGCCGGGCAGCTCATGCGGGATCGCGGCCTTCACGGCTCGATTCTCAATATCGCCGACAACAGCGGCGTCAACCCGGTTGCGGATCGTCCACATCACAGCGTGAGCAAAGCGGCGCTCATCCATCTGACCAAAACGGCGGCACTGTCCCTCGCCCCCTACCAGATTCGCGTCAATGCGCTGGTCTTAGGCCCCGTCCTACCCGAACCGGGGCGCAGTCCAGAATCATGGGCGAAGAGCGCGTCTAAGCTGCCGCTCAAACGCGCGGGCGATCCCGACGACGCGGCGCGCGCAGCGATCTTTCTGGCGACCAACGATTTCATCACGGGGGCGATTTTGCACGTGGACGGCGGCGAGGCACTCATCAGCGGGGGCTTTGCATAAACTCCCCGTCCTCTGGGAGAAGGGTTAGGAGTGAGGTTCACCGACGGGTTAATGTCGGAGCGAGGCTTGCCGGTCGCTCCGTAGACGGGTATGAAACAAGGTTTTGTCTTGGTTTCGGGGTTTGGCGGACGCGATAAATCGCGTCCCTACGAGAAAATCGTGCTTGTATAGGGACGCCATTATGCAATTTAAGTAATGAGTACGGAGATCGTAGGGACAGCGCCAGCGCTTGTCCGCTATGAACGGCAAGGCAAGCCTCGCCCTCAAGTTCGGTCGACCATCAAAACGCGTTCCCACCATAGACAGTGCTTCTGTCTCCCCTCCCTGAATTCGGGGAGGGGTCGGGGGTGGGGTGGCATTTCCCCTCTCCTTGAGGAGAGGGGCTAGAGGTGAGTTCACGTCCCGAAGGCGTAGAACCCGTTCGGATCAAATTCCACCGCGCCGGGGTCACACTGCGAAATCGTATCGAAATTCCCATCCAGCGGGCGCGCATTCTGGGCTTGATCGTTGAAGATGCCGATGCAATCCGTCAGCACATCAAGCACCGGGCTGCCCGACTGCAAATTCAGCACGCTGGTATTGCCGCCGAGATAGCTCAGGAAATTGTCGATGCCCAGTGTTCCCAGTAGGTTCAGACTGCCGCACGAGGCATCATCCGTATAGCTGTTGACCCCGCTCAAGCCGCCGTCACACGAATTGGTTTCCCCGTAGCCCGCCACCAACGAAGCGTTCAGGTTGAAGGTGCCGCCGTTCCCGATATTGCCGCCGCTGGTGAAAGTGATGCCACCCGCAATTGTGACGAAGGTCGCGTTGACCGTGCCGACGTTGTAGATGTTGCCGCCCGTCGCCCCATCCGCCCGGTTAGAGTACAAGGTACTGTTGAGCAGCGTCAGCACATTCGTGTTGTAGATGCCGCCGCCCGGAGCCGATCCTTGCAGCATTGGTTTGGCAAAACGCGGCGCGCCAGAGTATGCCCCGCCGATAAACGTACTGTTGTTATCAAACGTGCTGTTGGTCACGGTCGCGCTGCCCGCATTATAAATGCCACCGCCACCGCCCAAACCGGAATTCAGAGCGAAAGTGGAATTGTCCACTGTCAGCGCTCCGCTGTTATAGATCGCACCGCCGCTGCCGCCTGCGATGTTGTCGCGCAGATCGGCGAAATTCAGGGAAAGCGTGCCCGAATTGAGGATCGCGCCGCCATTGCCCCCTGAGGAGAAGGACTGAAGGTTGACGCTGCCCATTTGCAGCACGCCACCCGGCGCAATTTCGAGCAGGCGCACGCCACTGGTGGACGAGCTCAGGAACGAGCCGACACCATTGATCGTGATATTGCCCGTGATGACTGGGAGCGCATTGAAGCCATCCACTGCATCCGCGAACGAATAGGAGCCTTCGCCGTCCAAATTGATCACGGCGGGCGCGCAGGCCGGGTTGTTCCCCGCGGTGATCGCTGCGCGCAGCCCCGCGATATCGCCCGAGACGACCGTCACCGGGAAAGTGAGCGGGCAGGTGGGCACAACGGGCGGCGGCAGCGGCGTATCCGATGGGATGAACGGCCACGGCGTCCACGTCGCGGTCGGTGTGGGGTTGTTGGGGATCGGCGTGCTGGTCGGGCGTGCGATCTGCGCTTGCGGCACGCGCGTCGGCGTGCTGGTCGGCGTGGGCGAAGCTTCCGGCAAGCCCGGAATCTCGATGCCGTAGTTCAGAATACCATCGCCGAAACCATCCAACGCGCGGAACAGTTCGAGCTCTTCCGGCGTGAGGGCGCGCTGATCGCCCCACGGGCAGCCCGCGAACACTTCGCCGTCATTGATCTGCCCGTCCAGACCGAGATTTTCGGGCAGCGACAGGCAGCGCGTCGTCGTCCACCCCGGCTCGATGAGCTGTTCATCCGGCGAATCTGGGTTGATGTACACGTGCCCATCAATCGCAATCACTTGCAGCAGGCTGCCCACTTGAATATCTTCGCCATACAACTGGCGCAGAATCCCGAGCAGCACGCTGTCGATGGGGATGATGCGGAACAGCGCCGTCGAGCCCATGCGGATGTCGGCCCCGGCGATATTGATGTCGATGGTCAGATTTTGCGGACCTTGCACCACCAGCGCATCCGGCGCTTTGGTGCAGTCCGTCCCACTGATGTTATTGCGGAAATAGAACGCCTGCATTGGCGTGCGCGTATTCGGGCCAATCACGCCGAGCGTCGCCAGATCGTCAGCTGTCGTCACCAGCGACGTGAGCACCCACCCGAAATTCTCACCCACCGTCACGCGCAGCCATTCGCCGTCCGCGGTGATCGCGTCGGCGCTGACCGTCGTCCCACCGGCGATGTTGCCCACGATCTCAGCATTCAGGTCGGGCTGGTAGTGCAGATCTACGCCCATGCTCGGCGTCACGCTGATGATCGCGCCGGGAATGTACGTATCCTGTGGATCAACTGCGTTTTCCAGTTCGGTTTCGCCCAGCAGCATAAAGACCGCGTTTTGTCCGGGGAGCGTATCCGGCAAGTTAGCTTGAATGCTCAGCAGCGCGATCCCCCACTCGCCCAGCGCAGTTTCCAGCGGTGTGGTCGAAATGGTCGAAATCGAGCTAATCGGCGACCGATCCGCCGGACGCGAGAAGAAGTCGTTTCCGAGAGCTTCGGTGAAGCGGGCTTCGACGAGATTGTTGCCGTAGCACGCGCTGTTCCGGTCGAGTCCGCCGCAGTTATTGCCGACCGCGTTCAGCGCATCTTCGATGATCGTCGGGCACGTTTCCACATTGATCTGCGCTTCAGTGGTGCGCAGCGAAATCCCCAGAATTAGCAGGGTAAAAACCGCTACCGGGAGCCAATAGCGAAGTCTTGTCATCTGTCCCTCACGGAATACATGAATTTAATCAGTGGTGCCATGGATGAATTCAATCATAGCGCAAGTAGACATATTTCGCGTTGTAGATGATCGACTAACTTGCGCCCACCTCTATCCCCCCAAAACGCTGCCATCGAACCGAATGTCACCGCTACGGACAGTCGATGCAGTCCTCGTCCACCGGAGGCGGCGCGGGCGGCGTGACCTTCATCCGCGTGATGACTTCATCGGCTAAGGCCAGCAGCGCCACGGCCGCCGGTGAACTCGGATCAGCCAGTGCGATCGGCTTACCTGCCCGATTCTGCCGGATCAACTGCGAGTGAAACGGAATCGCCCCCAGTATCGGCGCGTCCCCGTAGACCGCCTGCTCGGCGGCGGGCGCGGGGTACAGGTCGATATGTTCGCCACAGTTCGGGCAAATCACGTGAGTCATGTTCTCCACCACGCCGAGGATCGGCGTCAGCTTGCGTTTCAGCACGCTGATCAAGCGCCCATTATCCAGATGCGACAGGTTTTCCCGCAGCGCGACCAGCAGCGCCGCATCGACCAGTCGATTCTCCAGCAGTGTGTTGAGCGGTTCGCCCGTCCCCGGCGGCATATCGATCAGCAGCACATCCACGCCGCCCCAATCGATGCGCGCCAGCAGCAGCCCGATCAGGTTGCCGACTTCGGCGGGGTTGGGCGTAATTGCCTGCCGGTCGCCGACCAGCAGGCCGAGCGACATCACGCCGATACCGTAGCGTTGGAAGGCCGGGAGCGGGCGCATGTCTAGGGCATCCGGGCGCGCGTCAATGGCGAACATCGCCGTCGGGTTGCGCCCTTCTGCCAGTCGCTGACTCTGGCGCACGCCGAGCAGCGCCGGAATGTTGGGCGCGTGCAAATCCGCGTCGAAAATGCCCACTTTGAGCCCGCGCGCCGTCAGCGCCGCCGCCAGATTGACCGTCACGGTCGATTTGCCGACGCCACCTTTGGCACTCACCACCATTAAAATATGCCGCGCCGACAACCGCGCCCGGGGAAACGGATTCATCATCATTCAGCCCTTGGTTGATGCCAGCGCAGCCATTCGATGATCAGCGCTTGCAAGCGTCCGCCGCGCACCGTCGTCAGCAGTGACGTGCCATGCGCTGAGCCGGTGAAGAACTGCACGCCCAGTTCCCCCTGTGCAGCGGTGGTCAACACCTTTACCGCCTCTGCGCTCTCGCGGTCGCGCTGCGCCGCGATCAGCAGCGCAGACCGCTCGCGCAGACCTTCTAGGGCGGGTTCGGTTAGCACATCGTAGAAATCCAGCCCCGGTGACAGCGCGACCGCCGTCACGCACGCCGGATGCGCAGCGCATCCGACCAGCGCCAGATTTGAGCCGACGCTCGCGCCGATGAGATAGATGGCATCGTCCGCCGTATCGGGCTGTTGGAGAATCCAATCGATCCAGATCTGGGTATCGGATTGCGCGGCGGCGAAATCCTGCGGGCGGGCGCTGTCGCCAAAGCCGCGTAAATCCACACTATAGACCGCGTAACCCTGCGCCAGCAGGTCGGGAATGAGCAAACTCCAACTACGGCGGTTGCTGCCATACTGGTGCAGCAGCAGCACCGGGATCGGATCACCCTCCGCCTCGACCGTCGGCGCGTAGTAATCGCCAACCAGCACCGCGCCATCCGCCGCCGGGATCTCGACGGTCATGGGCGCGCTGTCCTGCGCCCCCACCAGACTAACGCTGCCAGCCATCACCAGCAGGAACAGTAGGAACCATTTCATAGCTTTACCCTCTTCACTGGTTGCAGTGTCTTTACGTCAAATCCGGCGATCCCGACGCGTTTAAGTTCACTCTCCACGCGCGCGGCATCGGCTTTGAGCGCCGCCACATCGACGCCCCGGCAGTGATTCGGCACGAGCGCCAGCCAACGCTGCCCGCGCTGGATCATCTTGAGCGCGCCGCGCAGGTTGCCCCGCGTGATTTGCAGGTAGCCCACGCCGATCTGCAAAATGCCTTGATACAGGTTGCGGATTGGTCGCGGTTCGGCGCGCCACAGCAGCTCAAACACCTCGTGCTGCTCGAAGTATTCGCCCGTGTTGAACAGGTGGATCGCCTCTTCCGCCTCCGGCGGCAGCGGCTCGTCGCACCCTTCCAGCTCAATCAGCCCGTCGGCCATAGCCCCTCGATCATCTCAACCTCACCCCTTTGTAGGGCGCGCTCCATCGCGTCCGCCCTGGATGGTTCGCCGTTCGTAGGGGCATGCCCCTACAACTGAATTCGGGGTCGGGGGTAGGATCACGTTTGAATCTGTACCTCTTCCAACACCAACGCCTGCTCCCGTTCGACCGGCACGATCCCCCAGCCAAAGCGCCCCTGCGGCGTGACTACCGCGTACTGATTGTCGATCCACGCGATGCAGCCCATCTGGCCGACGGGTGCGAACGCTGTTTCATGGACGGTCTGACCATCAATGGCGAACGTCGCGCCCTCCGCCCGCCAAGCGAGCGTATAGGTGTGCCGTTCGGTCAGCAGCGCCGGGTCGAGCAGCGTTTCGCTGATGTGCAGTCGCCGCTGAATCATGCCCCAGAGTCTAGCGTAGAGCGCGGGCACGCGCATCAGTAAAACGGTCGGGAGTGCCAACGGTGCGAGCGCCAGCGCGGACGGACGCGTTGCATCGAGTGTGGCCGCTTTCCAGCCGAATCCCGGTACGTCGTGTGCCAACTGCATGTTATTCGGCGGTGAGCCGAAAAACCACCACAGCGCGCGCGGTAAGCTCGGCAGGCGCTTGATGTCCGGCGAAAACGGGTGATTCCAGAAGCCAAACCCGGCCGTGCCGACCGGATCGCCCGTCGCCCAGGCCGTCACCGTCAGTGTGAGCGGCGGCCGCCAGTCGAAGTTCAGCCGCTGGGTGCTGTAGTCGGTGATTTGCGCGTTGCTGTAGCCAGCGTGCCCATCGGCCACCCGCAAAATGAGCTTTCCCTGAGACTCTTGTACCGTCCCGGCCCCCGTCTCGGTCACGTTCCACCGGGGATGGAGCGCGCTATTCAGCCAAAGACTTTCGTACAAATGTTCCAATTCCTCGCCTATCCAATTTGGAGTATAATAAAGGGTATATTGTAACGCAGCGAGGAAGTACACATTGGAAATCACATGGTATGGTCATAGCTGTTTTCGTCTAGCCGAACGTGGCAAACCGGCAATCATCACTGATCCCTTTTCCGACGCCATCGGCATCCCGTCTCCGAAAGTCAAAGGTGAGGTGGTGACGATCAGCCACGACGTGCCCGGTCATAATTTCGTCGAGACGGTCAAAGGCACGCCAATGGTTCTGCGCGGCGCGGGCGAATATGAGCTCGGCGGCGTGTTCATCATGGGTATCGGCATGCACAACGTCACGACGCCCGAACCGCGTCCGAACATCAGCTATCTTTTCGACTATGACGGGCTGACTGTGCTGCACCTCGGCGATCTGGATCACGTCCCGGCGCAATCGGTCATTGAAGAGATCGGCGAAGTCAATGTGCTGCTCATCCCCGTAGGGGGTGGTATGAGTCTTAAGGCGGCGCAGGCCGCGGAAGTGGTATCGCTCATCGAGCCGTTCTTCGTCATCCCCATGCATTACGAACTGCCCGGTTTGGCGTTCGAACTGGAACCGCTCGATAAATTCCTGAAAGCGATGGGCGTCAGTAAGGTTCAGGAAACGGATATGCTCAAAGTATCAGCGTCTGATATGCCCGATCAACCGCAAGTAGTGGTATTGTCAGCGCAAGCGTAGGAGGATGGTGGACTGTGAGTGTCAAAATACTCATGAATTGGGACATCAAGCCGGGTCGAGATCAGGACTACTTTGAGTTCGTCGTGCGCGAATGGGTGCCGGGGATTCAACGCCTCGGTCTGCAGCCGACGGGCGCTTGGTATACGGTTTACAGCCGCGAAAAAGACCAATCGCAAATGCTCACCGAAGGCATTGCCAAAGACCTCGACACGATGCGCGGCATTCTGAAGAGTGAAGAATGGGCCGGCCTGCAAGAAAAATTGCAGGATTACGTCCACAACTACAAACAGAAGATCGT
>CALKIA010000159.1 GCA_937988705.1 uncultured Chloroflexota bacterium
GGGCGGACGCGCATCAGCGGCTTGGTCGTGTTGCCGAGCATCGTCGCGGCGATGGCGGGCTTATCCGCCGTGATCGGCGCGCGGGTGGCATATGCGCGCGCCATCCCCGCGATCGCCGCGGCGGCACCGTCAAACACCGCGCGGCTGATCGGGTTCAGGCCGAGGATATCGACGATGGAATGCATCACCAGCACATCTTTGGTGCCGACGAACGGCGCGAATTTGCGCTGACCGGACGCAATCGGCGAGACGATCAGCTTCGGAAAGCCGACGGGCAGCACCTTCATTGCGGCGGCAGCCAGCACTGAACCTTCCGCGCCACCGAGTGCCGCGACACCTTGAATTCGCCCCGCCTCAAACAGCTTGAGCGTGAGCGCGCGCACGCCCTTGAGCATCTCCTCGACTGCTTTACCGCGTGATCCGGCGCTGCGCAGCGCGTCGATGGTCGATCCGGCCGCTTCTGCCACGGCGCGGCGGTTGAAATCCGCTTTGATCCCAACCGCCTCACCCAGAATGCCCGAATCTAACACCAGCGTTGCGCAGCCCAGCGCCTGCACTCGATCCCGCAGATACGCAGTTTCCGGTCCCTTTGTATCGAGCGTACCGATCAGCAGAACCGTGGCCATCGCGCGTTACGCGCCGCAAGCGCGTAGATGGCGGATGCTGTTCTCGACGTGCTTGGTATACGCGGCGTCGCTCATCAGATCGCTGCCGTGGTCGCGGATGAACTTGAGTTCCGCTTCGCTGGCTTCTGTCCCCGCATCTTCGGCGGCTTCCGCCAGCGGCGAGCGGTCGAACGGCACGACGAATTCCACCGTGAGCGGCCCATCAACGTAGCCCGCGTCCTTGAGCGTCTGGATCAGTTTCTTCCAGTCCCAGCTGCCTTCGCCCGGCGGGCGGCGGTTATTGTCGGCCACGTGGAAGTCCACCAGCCACTTACCCGACTTCATAATCGCGTCATACGGATCGGCTTCTTCAATGTTGATGTGGAAGGCGTCGAGCGCGATGCCGACATTCGGTTCGTTCACATCCTGTGCCAGCTTAATCGCCTGATCGTGCCGGTTGAGGAAATTCGTCTCAAAGCGATTCAGCGGTTCCAGCGCAATGCGAATGCCGTACTGCGCGGCATGCTGCGCGCACTTGCGTACATTTTCGACCGCCCATTCCCATTCCTGTTCGGGGGTAGAGCGGGGCGTCACGCGCCCGACTTCGTTCGGCACGAGCGTGAACATGTTGCCGCCCAGCGCTCCCACCATATCGAGGCATTCGTTGACGTAAGCGACGCTCATCTCACGGTAGTACGGGTCCTGATGGATGAGGTCACGTCCGGCGATCATGATGCTGACCGAGCCGAAGCACTTGAGATGATTGTCATCAAGCTGTTTACGGACGGCTTTCCAGTCGTATTTGCGCGGTTCGCCCATGATCTGAATGCCGTCATAGCCTAAACGGCTCAGCCGCTTGATGGTATCTTCGATCGGTTCAGGGCGCATCCAGTTGTGCATACAAACGTACATGAAAATTCTCTCCTCAAAACATCTAATTCGAAACTGCCATGAAAGACAACGACAGCAAACGCAATCATTCGGTAAGCAGTATAAATACCTTTTGTCAAACGATCAACCAGCTATAAATACTGACTCTACAGACGAAAATGCGCTTATCTGTCCCTGCTGTGTAAATTATAATTCATATTTGACAGCGTTCGCAAAGTTATGTTATTGTTGCTGGAGTAAAGTTTCTTTCTTGTCGAATTGTTTCATATGTTTTGGATAACGCTTTCGTTTTCTTTTTACTCTCTGATCTCAATCTGCAAACCATCACATATGAGCTGCCACTGAACTAGCTTTTGGCGGTGTCGACAATTCGTGCTTGATCTTGGGGGGTGAACGAGAATTCTGAGCAGGTTTCTCGACTCGAATAAGGTGCAATTTAGTGTTCACTTAAGGAGATTACTCGTGTTAAAGAAACTCTTGCTGGTGGCCGTGCTTCTGATGGTAGTGACCGGTGTTTCGGTGAGCGCGCAGGGCGTGACCGAAATCAATATTTGGTGGGCCGAATGGGATCCCGCCAACTACTTGCAGCAAATTGGCAACGAATACGAAGCCGCGACCGGGATCAAGGTCAACGTGGTGACGACGCCGTGGTCGAGCTATCTGGATCGCGTCTCGACCGAATGGGCCGCGCAAGGCACCTCCTACGACATGATCGTGGGCGACAGCCAGTGGCTTGGTCAGGCGGCGACTGAAGGTCATTATGTCGACATGACCGAATTCCTGAACAGCAATGGCATCACCGAAACGGTGACGCCGGCGACGCTCCAGTACTACGGCGAATATCCGGCGGGCAGCGGTACGTTCTATGCGTACCCGACCGAAGGTGACGCCAATGGTTGGGCGTACCGCACCGACCTGTTCGAAGATGCCGACAACATGGCGGCGTTCGAAGCTGAATACGGTCGTCCGCTTGCCGTCCCGACGACGTGGGAAGAACTCCGTGATATCGGTGCATTCTTCACCCGCCCGGATGACGGTCTGTACGGCGTGGCCGTCTACACTCAGCTCGAAGGCGATGCCATCACGATGGGCTTCCAGAACCCCTTCTTTTCCTACGGTGGCGACTGGTACGACGAAACCTTCAACACGCTCGGCGTGGTGAACTCGGACAGCGCGGTCGCGTCGCTGGAACTGTACAAGGAACTGTATTCGTTCGCGCCTCCCGGAACGAACAACGCCTTCTTCCAGGAAATGAACGATGCCTATGTGAACGGTCAGGCGGCGATGATCATGAATTACTTCGCCTTCTTCCCGGCGCTCGCTAACCCCAACATTAACCCCTATGCCGATGTGACCGGCTACTTCCCGATGCCCGCTGGCCCCGATGGCGAACGTTTCGCGGCGCTCGGTGGTCAGGGGATCAGCGTCAATAATTACATCAGCGATGATCGCAAGCAGGCCTCGTTCGACTTCATCACCTGGTTTGCGACTGAAGAAGTGCAGGCGCGCTGGGCCGAACTCGGCGGCTATACCTGCAATATCGCCGTGCTTGAATCGCCGGAATTCCTCGAAGTAGCGCCTTACAATGCGGCGTTCGCTGAAACCATGACCTTCGTCAAGGATTTCACGAACATTCCGGTCTACGGTCAGCTTCTCGAAATCTCCCAGCGTTACCTGAACGCCTACATCGTCGGTGGTCAGGGCACCGCGCAGGAAGCCCTCGATAATATGGCGGCGGAGATGGACGAAGTCTTGGTCGACGCCGGGTATATCTCCGAGTAAGCGATCACACCCATTGTTTTTTCGTCGGGGCGACTAGTTCGGTCGCCCCGACCTACCATCGGCGAATTTCCCGCATCTCCATTCCATGAGGTGATTTTGTGGCCCAAGTAAGCACGGCTCAACCCGCAGAGGCGGCGCCTCGTCCCGCAGCCCGGCGTCACCTGAGTGATCGGCGGATCGTCCAGCTTTTCATCTTGCCGACGGTCATCCTGCTCATTCTGATGAATATATTCCCTTTGATCTACAGTTTATTTTTGTCTTTCACTGAATACTCTGTCATTTCTGCCAATCCGCCCGTGTGGGTGGGGCTTGAAAACTACACGAATATCCTGAATGACCCGCAGTTCTGGCACTATTTCGGCGTGACAGGCACCTATGCGCTGATCTCAGTCGCGCTGCAAACGCTGGTGGGCTTCGGCCTGGCGATGCTCCTGCGGACGAAATTCACGGGCAGCGGGGTGGTTACGACGCTGATCCTCGTCCCGATGATGCTCTCGCCGATCGTCGTAGCGGTCTTCTGGCGGCTGATTTTCAATCCATCCTACGGTATCTTCAATTACATCTTCGGCTTTCTCACGCTGCTGCTGCCCACGCTCATGGGCGTAATCCTCGTATTGCTGCTCTGGCGCATCGTCCCCAAAGTGTTGGGCGAAAGCACCGCGCGCTACGGGCGCATGGCCTTGCTGATTTTGATCCCGGTGGTCGCGCATCTCTTCTGGCGCGTTGTGCTGAATCAGGACCAGACCTATGGTGCTTTCTACCAGCAGGTGACGGCCATTGAAACCGGGCCAGAATGGCTGGCCGAACCCGTGCTGGCGATGTGGTCGATCATCATTGTGGATGTCTGGATGTGGAGCCCGTTCGTGATGCTGCTGTGTCTCGCAGGCTTAAGCGCGATTCCCGAATACCTCTACGAAGCGGCGGCCATTGACCGCGCAAGTGGTTGGTTCCAGTTCCGGCGGATCACGCTGCCACAGGTCATGCCGCTGCTCTTGATCGCCGTGTTGTTCCGCACCATCGAAGCGTTCAAGCAGTTCGATCTCGTCATGGGCTTGACGGGCGGCGGCCCCGGTGACGTGACGCGTACCGTCAGCGTGCAGTTGTATCAATTGGCGTTTCAAGGCCAGTTCAATACCGGGCAGTCCTCCGCGCTGGCATACATTGTGCTGGTGATCATCATCGCCGTGAGCAACCTCTACATTCGTGCGCTCAATCGCGCTCGGGAAGGGTGATCGCCATGACGACCATCTATACCCCCTCGGCTCCTGTCAGCTACTCTACGCGTGTCGACAAGGTAGGCCGTGGTCAGCGCATCAGCGTGACCGTCCGCGCCATCATCGCCGTGTTGATCGCTTTGTTGATGCTCGTTCCCGTAATCTGGATGGGCCTGACCGCCTTCAAAACCCGTCCCGATGCGGTTGCCGCGCCGCCCGTGCTGCTCTTTCAGCCCAGCCTGGAAGGCTTCATCAGCTTGCTGACCGAACGCCGCCAGATGACGCAGTCCGAGATCACCGCCGCTGAGGCCAACCGCGACCAGCTCGACTGGGCGAACCAGATCGCGCTGCTGCGCGGTCAGACGATCATCGGCACGAGCGCCTTCCCCCGCCAGCTCGTCAACTCGCTGATCATCGCGGGCGCCTCGACCTTCTTCTCGGTCGGGTTTGGCGTGCTGTCCGCGTATGCGTTCAGCCGCTTCAACATTCCCGGCAAAGACGATCTGCTGTTTTTCATTCTCAGTCAGCGGATGCTGCCTGCCGTCGTTGTGACCATCCCGATTTTCTTGATGTATAAGGAAGTTGGCCTGTACGACACGCATTTCGGCATGGTGCTGCTGTACACCAGCTTCAACCTGTCGTTCTCGGTGTGGCTCCTTAAGGGTTTCATCGACGAAATCCCGAAGGAATACGAAGAAGCCGCCCTGGTGGATGGCTACACCCGTTTGCAAGCCTTCCGCAAAATCGTGCTGCCGCAGGCGATCACCGGCATTGCCGCGACGACCGTCTTCTCGCTGATCTTCTCGTGGAATGAGTACGCCTTCGCGCTCATGCTTACGTCCGATGTGGCGCGCACTGCTCCGCCGAGCATTCCGCTCGTGCTGGGGACGGGCGGCATCGAGTGGGCGGCCATTGCGGCGGGGTCGCTGGCCTTCTTGATTCCGGTGGTGATTGTGACGTTCGTGCTCCGTAAACACCTCTTGCGCGGTGTCACCTTCGGCGCAATCCGCAAGGGCTAACATGGCAACCATCCAACTGCAAAACGTAGAGAAAAAATTCGGCGAGAGCTACGCCGTCCGGCCGCTCAACATGACGATCAACAGCGGCGA
>CALKIA010000160.1 GCA_937988705.1 uncultured Chloroflexota bacterium
GATTCTTCCAGCACTTTCGGCATCGAGAGAAAACTCTGATAGAAGATGAGAATGAAAATGGGGCTGCGGAA
Organism: uncultured Chloroflexota bacterium; assembly: GCA_937988705.1. GTDB lineage: Bacteria > Chloroflexota > Anaerolineae > Aggregatilineales > Phototrophicaceae > Flexifilum. The sequence goes on from CALKIA010000160.1 coordinate 72, forward strand.
ACCTTGACCGAGTAGGGCGGGCAGAATCAGCGCGAGTGGATTGCCCAACAGTCCCCAGTCGCGATACGTCAGCATCTGCGGGATGACGGTATTCTGCGGCGGAATAATGAACGTCGCGAGCAGGAGCAAAAAGACCAGTGGCTTACCCCAGAAGCGATAGCGCGCCAGCCCGTAACCGACGATGGAGGCGACGAACGTTTGGATCAGCGATGGAATCACGCTGATCAGAGTAGAGGAGTACAGCGTGTTCATGTAATTGAGCACGCGCAGCGCTTTGTCGTAGTTGCCGAGGTAGAACTCGGTGGGCACCCACTGTACCATCGGGTTGAGCAGATCGTTCGGGTTTTTAATACTCGTGATGAACATGAACAGCAGCGGCTGGAGATAGACGAAGCCGATGGCGATCAACAGGGCATACAGGGCAAAGCTGAAAGTGATGCCCCGATGATCGCGGCTGCCAAATAGGAAACCCCGTGCCCGTTCGACGATGGGATGATGGAGGATTTGCAGCCTAATCATCGTGACCCTCGTTTCGCCCACTGGCTCAGAAACAGATAGATGACGGTCAGTAGGACAATCATTACGGCGAAGTAAATGAAGGCCATTGCGCTGGCGTAGCCTATGCCGCCTTGAACATCGTAGGTCTGAGCATAAATGTAGCGGATCACCTTGTTCTCGGAGAAATGCGAGAGGGTGACGATCGTGTAGATCGCGTTGACCACCGTCGCCGTCGACAGCGACGGCAGGGTGATCTTCCAGAACATCTCCCAGCTCGACGCGCCGTCAATCGACGCGGCTTCGTAGATGCTGCGGTCGACCTTTTGCAGGCTCGACAAATAGATCAGGATTTGTACGCCTGAAAACCACAGGATGAGGATGAACGAGGTCAGCAGGTACTCGACCGGAGTGCGCAGCGCGCGCGGCAGCTCTTCCAGAAATTCGACCACCGCCGGGATATCGGCAATGCCCGGAGCGGAGGCCGCACCCTGCGCGGTCAGTTCTTTGATGACTGGCCCGCTGGTGATGACGATGGGCAGGAAGAAGATGACGCGAAACAAGCCCTTGAGCCGGAACTTGAGATTCAGGAACATCGCAATCACCATCGCGAAGATGAGCACGATGGGCACGGAGACGAGCGTTTCGACGGTGTACGAGATCAACAGCTCGATGAAGTTGGGATCGGTGAACAGGGCGCGGGTATAGTTCGCCCAATCGAGAAAGTTCAGGTTGATGCTGCTGGCTGTCACCGTGACCTGATTAAAGCTGTAACGCAGCGTCTGGCCAAGCGGCAGCAGCGTGAACAGCAGGAAACCCACGACCCAGATCAGGATAAAGCCATAACCGTGCAGGGCTTCGCGGGTGCGGAGACTGACCTCGCGGCGAACGGGACTGCGACTTGTCATAGGCTGTTCTCCACAAGTAATGCGTCTTTGGCCGCAACGGTGGTTGCCCCGCTCACAAACGGTTGATCGCTGTAATTGACGATGATCTGGTAACCGTTCGCGTAAGTCGTGGCAAAGACACCCGCCGCCAGTTGATCATGGGCGCTGATAGTTTGACCGCGCACAGGTGCGAGCAGGGCGTTCATCCACTGGTAGGTGCTGCGGATTTCCTCTCCCCACTGCTCATACGAGGAAGTGTAAATCCAATTGGACCGGGTGTTGAGGATGCTTGCGGTCGGTTCCTGCGTGAGAAAATACGATGGATAGATGCCGTATTCGACATGCCGCAGCAAATCATCCTGCTGATTGGACGAGAAATTGATCGCTGGACCGTAGAGGGGCATATAACCCGCCAGCACAATCGGCAAAAAGGGCACAGGTTCAGAGGTGTAAATGTAGCCGTTGTTGCCCAGCGGCATGTCGTAATAGGCGTGCGCGCTGCTAAACAGGTAATCGTTCGGGCGATAAATCCCCAAACGCAGCGGCGTTTCGGCCAGCAGCGTCTGGTAAGCCGCAATGGCGTCCTGACGGTTGAGCGGCGCGCTTTCGCGGAAGTCGCTGTAGACTGTCCACCCGATGGTATTGAGTGCCAGCCCAGCCCCGAGCTGAGCGGCAGTATCATTGACCAGCGCTGTATATCGCTGCCGGAGGATATCGAAGCTGAAATATGACATGTAATAGCGGTTCCAGCCTTCCAGACTGACGTTGGTAATCGCCATCGCCACATCGTTGCGCGGTGAGTAACCGGGTTCGGCCCACAGCGCCGCTTGCGGGTCGTAGTACAGGGCGAAGTGGCCACCGTCAGCCGTGATCTGATCGTTGAGGGCGCGCAGTTCGCTGATGCTGCCCAATCCACCTTCGAGGGTCAGCGACGTGGGTGGCATCGTGGTCGCCCCGAAGGGTTGCCAACCATAGTAAATGACCTCCGGGTTGTGCACCTGCAAGCCCGCGAGAATTTCGCCCATCTGGCTGACCGTCGTCATGGGGATGAAGCGATTCCAGAACAGCACCTGTTCTTTGTCCCCGCCCAAAAATTCTAAGCGAATGCCGATATCCGGGTTGGCATCGTCAACGCGTCGTAAACGGCCGCTGTCGACCAGATACTGCTGATAACTGAGCGCCATACCGACGTAGTTCGCAGCGTCGCCCGTCAGAAAGCGGAAGTGCATGACGGCGTTGAAGGTATTGCGTTCGCGCTGTACGGTGGTGACGCCCGCGCCGGAACGGTTGGTCGCCTGAAAATACGGTTCGTTGTAGATGAAAGCTGTGTAGAGGAAGTTGAAATTGGTTATGATGCCTGCCGGATGCACCTGCACCTCAGCATAGGCCGCGCCAGTTTCGACCACCGCGAGGAAAGCGTTTTGATCTTCGCCATGCACCATGCCAAAGACCGGGTAGGAAATCGGCTCGGGGTTGGTGACCAGCGGATCGTAGGGCATGACCGCGCTGATACCGAGATCATCGCCATAGTAGCGCCCGTAGAACATGTTCTCGGCTCTGGTCGAATCTGCGAACTGGATCAGGCTGCCCGTCCCATCTGGCACAAACATGTAACCGGGGGTGGTGCTGCCGCGCGTTGCCCCCAAAAACGGGTAGACATACACCTGACCCAGCCGAAAGTCCGGGTTGTCCTCGCTGATCGACGCCGCTGGCACTTCCACCCGCACTCCGTCCGTGTCGAGCTGGAGGATGACCTCAACCCGGATGCCGAACTCCGTGAACGTCACCTGGGCGGAGATACCCTGATCAATGGGCGTCACTTCGATCATGTGCTCGGCATTGGCGATGGCGATGCGCTTGTTGACGGCGCGGTTGTCCAGATATTCGATGCTGATGCCGCTCAGCGCGAACGCCCGCCACGAGGTATTCAGGCGGTCGCCTTCAATCGCTTCGTCAAGGCCAGAATGCCACAGGTAACCGCTGCGTTTATCCAGTAGTTTGAATGCCAGCGTGGTGTCATCAACATACAGTTGAAACAGATCGTTTTCGGCCACCGGTGCATAACTGGCCGGAATCGCTTGTGCGCGGACAGACTCGTAGGGCAGGCTGAGCGTCGGCAGAATGAATGTCAGCAGCACCGCCCAGCCCAGCGCGCGTTTGGAGAGGTAGCGCCTGAAGTTAGCCACGCAGACCCACCTCCCGAATGATCGCATCAATGAACTCATACAACTGGGTGAAGAGCACATACAGGATGTAGCCTGTGAGTAGGAAGATCGCGATCGTGAACAGCGTGGTCAGAATGTTGCGTACCGTTTCGGAAAACGTGAAGTTGTGCACCTCTTTGACCATGATCACGAGCATGATGCCGCACCAGAACCACGTGAGCTGCATTGAGAAACTGTAGATAAACTCCTCGTTGAACGTTAGAACGTTCGAAATCAGCGTGATCGGCAGACCCAGCAGGGCATAGGGGAAGAGGCTGTAAGCGGTGCCAATGATCACGTGACGCAGGCTGCCTTCGCCATCGCTGATGGTTGCCACGAGATAGTTGGCAATACTCCAGAGTACGAGCGGCACCAGCGTGTACGTGATTTCCATCTCCACTTCAATTTGCCACCAGGTGGCATAGGGACTGAAGACGAAACCCGTCAGATACAGAGCTAGGATGCGGATGATCAAGATCCACAGGTAGATCAGACCCGCGAACACTAAGCTGCCACGCTGATTCTTCTTGATGTAATAGAAGCTGTCGACCGGTTGCTTGATGAAGCGAAACATAAAGGCAAAATCGTCGACTAAACGGATCTTTTGCGCCGCGCGCAGGCGCTCACGCACTGGGTCGAGCCAATGTCTGCGCCGCTCCATTCGCGTGAACACGCTGTAGGCAATCCACCCAAAGAACAATGCGCCGAGCGCGTTGCCGAGATGGCTCTGCAAAACCGTGTTGCGGAGTTCCCAGAAGGTTTCTGAATAGCCCGCGCGATTCTCGGCGAGGCGGTAGTACTGGAGCGCACTCGGATAATCGCCGTCTTTGTAGGCCGCGCTCGCCAGCGCCTCGTACGAAATGATGACCAGACCGTTATAGTTCAGCACGTCATTGAAATAGGGACGCGCTTCGGTATAGAAACCCTCCATGTAAAGGCGCACACCGGCATGCAGTTCGCGGGCGAAATCGGTCACATGGTAGGTGAC
>CALKIA010000161.1 GCA_937988705.1 uncultured Chloroflexota bacterium
GACCAGCGCCTTAATGCTGCTCAATATTAAAACTGTCCCGCCTTCAACCGAATTCGGGGAGGGGTCGGGGGTGGAAATCACGCGGATGCGCCACGGCGCGTCCCAACAGTCTGTATTCTCCCCTCTCCACCCGGAGCGGGGCAGAGGTTGACCTCATCCCACATACTTCCGTTTGAGCGCTCTGCCCGCAAACGCCGCGACATCATGGAAGAGCTCGCCCGCGTTCGCTTCTTTCTCGTCCTGCGGCAGCGTTAGGTAGAGGTCGATGCGGTTGGCCAGCGGTTCGCCTTCATCGTCATCATAGGGCGCCAGGTGATCGACCAGCATTTTGTGCGCGCCTTTGCGTTCCATCACTTCGATGCCGTCGAGAATCTGGCGGTGGGGCGGCCCTTCCCAGATATCGAGGATCATAGCCTCGCGCAGCAGGCGTTCCACGCCGAACTCGGCCAGCGTGCCCAGGCCGCCGTTGACTTCCATTGACCATTTCGCCGTCTGCACGGCCAGTTCCGCCGTCCAGTATTTCGCCAGATGCGTGATCAGGCGGAACAGGTGGAATCGGAGGCTGTACTGGGGAGCGGGTTCGCGCCACACCTCCGCCGCCATACAGGCCGATTCCCACGCCAGACAGAACGAGATCCGCAGCGCCTCCACATGATCTTCGAACTGCTTACGCATGAGCGGCTGATCGACCAGCTTTTTGCCGAACACCTCGCGTTCCTGCGCGAAGGTCAGCGCCTCCGCCAGCGCGCGGTGCGTCAGCGCGACGCTGCCCATGTTGTTACACACGCGCGACAGATTGAGCACTTCCATGATGTGATAGATGCCCTGTCCCGGTTCACCGAGCAAATACGCCTCGCTGTTGCGCAGTTCGACTTCGCCCGTCGGCACCGAGCGCGTCGCGATTTTGTCTTTCAGGCGGCGCACGTGATAGTTGAGTGAACCATCAGCGCGCAACCTGGGCACGACGAACAGCGCCAACCCGCGGACGCCCGCCGGAGCGCCGGCCGGTCGCGCCGCCACCACCGCGACCTCTGCCCCCACATTGGAGCAGAAATATTTGTCCCCCGTGAGCGTCCATGCAGCGCCGTCCGGCTGCGCCACCGTTTCGACCGTCGCGCCGAGATCCGAGCCGCCGCGCGCTTCGGTCATCCACGTCGCGCCCTGCCACACCGTGTCGTCGTGGCGGAGCATAGGCGGCAAAAACCGTTCGCGGATCGCCGGCGCGGCGTACTTGTCGATCACGGCTGCCGTGCTGAACGAGACAGTGTATGGGCAGTACAGGCCGGGATCGTAGAATGAGGTCACATAGCCGAGCAAAAACGACTCGGTGAACTTGTTTTCGAAGCCGCGCCAGAGTGCGCCTGCCCGGTAGCCCTGCCGCAGCATGCGCCAGTAATCCGGCGGGTAGTCAATGTGGTCGATGCGCTGGCCGAAGCGATCAAACTGCTTGAGCCATGGCGTCCCGGCTTGATCCACGGCCGTGGAAATCGCCCGGCCTTCCGTCTCCCAGAAGGTTTCCACCTCCCGAAGATAGGGCAGGTCTGTCTTGAGTCCGTGTTCCAGAAAGTGGGCTGGGGAAAGTATCACATCTGCGCGCATGTAGCCGCCCTTTCAGAGCATCTGCATTAGCTCTATTTTAACGTGATTCCGCCCTAAACCGAATGACTGCGCTGCTGGAACATGGTAATGCTGGCGGACGCTTGGCAAATCGCCCGTCATATATTACAATTGATATAAAGTATACGAGGAAGTGCCGATGAAGATTTTACTGGCGGGCGCGACTGGCGCGATTGGGCGGCGGCTCGTGCCGCTGCTGATCGCGGCGGGGCACGAGGTCACCGGGACGACCCGACACGCCGATAGAACCGATTTTATCGCTGTGACCGGTGCCAAGCCGCTCATCATGAATGCTTTGGAACGGGGCAGTGTGTTCAGCGCGCTCCAAAGCGCACAGCCCGATGTGGTGATCCACCAGCTCACGGATCTCACGGGACGCGATTTTGCTGCCAACTCCCGACTGCGCACCGAAGGTGGGCGTAATCTGGTGGACGCGGCGCGGGCCTGTGGCGTCGACCGCCTGATCGCGCAGAGCATCGCGTGGGTGTGCTGCGCCGGGGATCGTCCGGCGACCGAAGACGATCCGCTCGATCTCGACGCGCCCGATCCGCGCGGGCAAACGGTCAAGACGGTCAAAGCTCTCGAAGACGCCGTCGCGGAGCTACCAGGCGGCGTGGTACTGCGCTATGGTCTGCTGTACGGGCCGGGGACGTGGTATGCGCGTGACGGTCTGACGACCGAACAAGTGCGCGCGGGCGCACTCACCGCGACCGATGGCGTGAGTTCCTTTGTCCATGTGGAGGATGCGGCCCAGGCGGCGCTCGCCGCGCTGACGTGGGCGCCGGGGGTGTATAACATCGTCGATGATGAACCCGCTGCGGGCGTGGACTGGCTGAGCAGCTACGCGCAGTTGATCGGCGCGCCCCCGCCGCCGGTCGAACATCAGCGCGCCGAGTGGGAACGCGGTGTATCAAATGCGAAAGCCCACGCGCTCGGCTGGAATCCCCGCTACCCATCGTGGCGCGAGGGCTTCCAGCGCGAACTCGGTACTAGCTGATGCGCCGCATCGCCGACTCGTAGCCGCCGCCATCGGGATAGACCCACGCGCCGCTCACGCTGTCGCCATCCGGGCTGAAGGTGCCGCGATAATACGCGGGTGAGCCGCGGTCGCCGCCCCAGATCGTCAGCGTGTCACCGATCAATTCGTAGGTATATTCGAAAGTGTTGCCCAGCGCGTCATAGATGCGCGACTTGATGTCCGCGCTGGGCGGCGCGCCGAACGGCTGCTCATGCCCGATGATCTCGATCCCCCGCACGCGGTGACCGCCGTGATCAAAGTCGAAGCGCTGCATCAGGAAGAATCCGCCCTCCAGCCATTCAAAGCTGACCGTGCCCTGTACACCGCCCGAAACCTCCCAGGCGCCTACCAAGCGGTTGAGCGCGGCGAGATCGGGATTGGGCGTCGGAACCTGATAAGTGGTGGTTTGATCGGTCATGGCACTGTTCTCCTCAACTGAACTCAATCTACACGACTGGAGCTAGGGTCTGTCTGCAAACTCTGACTTTTCTCCCCCTCTCCCCGCTTGCGTGGGAGAGGGGGTCGGGGGGTGAGGGGTTTGCAGACACCCGCTAATCGGCGCTGCGGACGCGCTGCTGCGCGTCCCTACAGCCGATGTCCGGGGAACACTTACGCGGCGGACTTCAGTGTTTGCAGATGTTCGTCGAGGCGGTCATACGTTTCGTTCATGCCGTATTCCATGCCGGCGCCCACGTGACCGTCGCGGTCGGCCTGCGACTGATAGAGCAAATGCACGTGGATGGTCGTCTGGTTCCCCTGTTCTGTGAACGTGGTGGTAACGAGGTATTCGTGACCCGGCATGGCTTCAAACCCTTCCGTAAAGACAATGCGCTCAGGTGGCACAAGTTCCTTGATCACGCCGGAAAAGCCGTATTCAGAACCGTCAGGCCCTGCGGTGACATACCGCCAGCGCCCACCCACCTGCGGATCAAATTCGCACACAGTCATCTGATGACTGCGCATGCCGTACCACTGGCGAATATGTTCCGCTTTGGTCATCGCTTCAAACACGAGCGCGCGCGGAGCATTGAAGACGCGCGTGATGATGAGTTCACGTGCCGCAGGCATGGTCAGTGTGGCGTTGTAATTCTGGCTCATGGTTCTCTCCTCAAGCCGATTCACAGAACAAACAGATCAGTTGTAGCAGTGCAGCATGCACATAATATACCATATTGGTTATATAACTGTCAAGGTATATAGAGAGGTTGATCGAAAATTCGTTCTAAAGCAGACTTTCGAAAGTCCCAATGTAGGGGTAGACCTCTGTGTCTACCCGGTTTCGGGCGCAGACACAGGTGCGCCCCTACATCCATTCGTGGATTTGTGTCGAGAACCTACTTAATGCTCCATCCGGTAAGTTATTCCAGATCGTTCGTAGGGACAGCGCCTGCGCTGTCCGTTTGGAGCGGACAAGGCAGGCCTTGCCCCTACAGACCCCATACCATCCGTTTAGAACCACGAACTAGCACCAATGGTTATGTAGCGACCGGCCAGCCTCGTTCCAACCTAGATTCTGTCTGGTGGTACTGTGACCCCCTCAGCCGCGAATTGGGGGAGGGGGAGAATCAAACAGGACGAGCATCCGCTCGTCCTGTCAACTCTAGGTAATTCGGAGACCTTAGCCTTCGACCGCCACGGGGATGGCGTTGGCCTCATGGGCGCGCCGTGCCATGCCGAACACGTAAAGCAGGAAGAATAGGCTGCAGCAAACCACGATATACGGCGCGACGACCGCGATGCCGAAGTTGTCGGCCAGTGCCCCTGCAATCCCCGGCACCAGCGCAATACCAAAGCCTGCACCCGCCACCTGAAAGCCGATGGCATTCGCGGCGTGTTCCGGGCCGACGATTTTCGGCGTCGTCGAGATCAACAGCGGGAAAATCGGTGCTTGCGAGAAGCCGAGCAGGATCAAGCCCGCGTAGCCGATCTCCGGGATGGGATTCCACCACAGCAGCAGCGCCCCGGTCAGCGCGCTGATGATGCATCCGACCAGCACGCGCGAGGAGAAGCCCTTAAGCACCGTTCCGAAAACCATGCGGCCAATGGTGAAACTGCCCCAGTACACGCTGACGAGATACCCGGCCAGCGCCACATCGACGCCACGCGCTTCGGTGAACAGGTTGAACGACCACTGCCCCGGCGTCGTCTCCAAACCCGCGTACAGCAGGAGCATGGCAATCCCTAACCACACAATCGGGCGGCGCAGCGTTGCCATCACGCTGACATGCTTCCCGTCTGATGTGTGCGCCGCCGAGGTCTTCCACCACGACGCTGAGAGCGCAAAGCCGACCAGCAGCAGCACTTCAAACACGGCGACCAGCCCATAGCCGACGCGCCACGACAGACCATCCGCGAGGATCATCGTCATAATCGCCGGACTAATGGTGACGCCTACGCCAAAGAAGGCGTGCAGCCAGTTCATCGCGCGCGCGTTGTAGTGCTCGGCGACGTAGCCATTCAAGCCCCCATCGATCAAGCCGTTGCCCACGCCCGCGACGAAGCCGCTGACGACGACCAGTTCCCACACTGGCGCAATGACGTAACCGGAGAGGCCGAGCGCGATCAATCCGGCGCCGATCACCAGCATGCGCCCCGCGCCCACGCGGCCCATCACCTGCCCGCTGAAGAAGCTGGCGATCAAATAGCCGATGGTGCTGGCGGTGAGGAGCTGCAGCAGCGTGCCGTCGAGCTGAATGTCGAATTCGGCTTGCATGGGTGTCCACGCGACGTTGATCAAGCCTGTCACCAGCCCCAGGCCGATGAACGAGGCATACGCCAACCCGATAGTGAGGTACGAACGATTCACAATAATTTCCCTTAGATTCTGACGTTGCCAGTCTTTCGCGACAAGGTAAGGACGAGGTTGTCCTCGTCCTTACCCACAAACACCGACTTCGCATTCACCCGTTTGCGCGGTTACTTCACGGCGACCACGCCGAACGCCTCGTTGCGGCGCGTCACGCTGCGGAAGCCCGCTTTACCGAGGCGGTCGATGACTCCCTTGGCCACGCGCGAACCGAAGGGACTCTCTAAATCGCCAATGTAATGAAACAGCCGACCATTCGGTTTAAGAATGCGGTACAGTGCGTGATAAAACTCACCGGAGTATAAATCACCAGCGAGCTGCATGGTAGGCGGATCATGGATGATGCGCGTAAACGTTTCCGGCGCAAAGGTCGCCACCTCGTCGAAGCTGTCGGCGATGCGCCGTTCGATCTTTGGGCTCTCGAACAATTCGCGCGACCACGGGTTCTGGCGCGCGACGTCCACCACCGCCGGGTCAAGCTCAATCGTGATGACGTGCTCGGCGGTGTGCGCCGCTTGAATCGCCGTGTACCCCAGTCCCATCGACGTATCGAGCACGCGCCCGGTCGGGTTCGCCGCCTTGATCTTGGTCAGCGTATCGTGAAATGGATTTGTGCCCTTGATGCGATGCATGGGGAAGCCTGCAATCAAAATCGTCGGCGCGCTCTCGGTCGGCATCAGCGAGCAGTGGCGATTCGTCACGTCCGAAAACGCTTGAATCTTGCGAATCGTGTCGCCTTCGAGCGCGAAACAGGCCACTTCCTGCTCGGTGATCTCTTCGGCATCCGCCCACGACAGGCTCGCGTCGTCCGCAAACTGGATGCGCTCACTTTGGACGGGCACTTGAATGCTCGTCAGGCCGAGATCCGGCGACGTGACAGCCGTCACTTCACCCCGCTTGCGCGCCTCAAACAGCGGCTTGATTTGAAAATGGGATAAAACGATCATGGCCGCACCAACTCCACCCAGTATTCTCCGCCCATGCCTTCCGCCGTGTACCCCTGCGTGCCTTGATAATTCACATACCACCACGCCGTATTATCCGCGCAATTCGGTCCCGCCAACACGTCGAAGACCGCACCGCCGGGGATTTGACCCACAACATCGCCGCTCGTCGACGCAAAACTGCGTAACCGATTCGCTGTGCCGGGGGTAACCCGTGCTTGCTGACCGGGGAAGATCCGCGAGGGCATAAAGCCGGGGCAGATGGGCTGCGCCGCCAGCATCATCGCTTCCAACTGGGCGAAGTTCGGCGCGATCGGCGTGAAGTTCGCCAGTACCGGCGCCGCGGTCGCGCCGAGATCCGGCGTGGCCAAGACGGACAGCCGCCCGCCAATACTCATGCTGCCGAGGATGTGATCCTGCATATCCGGCACGGTGTAGTGATGCACGATGATTTGATCCGCATTGTCTTGCAGCGCGAGGAAGCCGTCCGGCGTGCCGATCAATTCCGGTGGTTGGAAACCCAGATTGATGGGGTTCATGCCGCCCGCGCGGTTCATCAGCATGCCCGACCCGTTGTTGAGCGCGAGAACATACTGCCCATCAGCGACCCACTCCGACTGGCCGAGGCTGAGATCAACGATATTCGGATCGTTGAAGATCACCGGGGACTCTAGCGAGACCTCGTGTTCGCCCGTCTGACTGCCGAAGGTGGGCAGGAAACCGGGCGAGGGCAGATACGCCAGAATGTTCTGGAAGGGGAAATAGGCGCTCGGTTCGGTGCTGAACGGGTAATCCGTCGAATACGTGCGGGCAAACATCTCCCGCGTGACCGCCAGCTGTTCCGCAAAGATCGAAAAGATCACGCCCGTGACCGGCATGTAGGCGAAGGTATCCGGACTCCACTGCGCGTATTCCCCTTCAAACGGCGGTTCGCACGCGTAACAGTTGGGGTGCAGGTAGATACCGTTCGCATTCCACTCGCCCAGCATGTACCACCCATCAATGCTGCTGGTGAGGCCGGTCGTGAGCATCGTTGCCGTGTAATCGGTAAAGGCGCCGGTGGTCACATCGACCACGCCGAATACGCCCACATAGGGAAAGTCCGCGCCCATCATCTCGGTCATGATCGATACGGCGAAGCGCGTCCCTGTCGGATCAAACCCGCTCATGGTGTACGCGATCGGGCGATCCACCGGCAGTGCCAGTTCGAAGAAGTTGCCCGTTTTCAAGTCGGCGACGCGCGGCGGGTAGGTCGTCAGATAATCGGCGGACATCTGCGTGACGACCGCATAGCGCAAATTCGCGGCGACGATCAGTTGATTGAGGTTCCCGCCGGGGACGAACATGCCGGCAGGCAGCGGGATCGGCGCTTGCACACCGGCGGGTGTGACGCGGTAAATGTTCCAGTTAGCGCCAAACTGTGCCGCGAACGTGACTTCCCATGCGCCGGCCTGGGCGCTGACGAGCGCGGGCGCGATCAACAGGACGAGCAGGAGGGGCCATAAAATTCGTCGGATCATCGAAGTATGCTCCTTTAAGTAATACTAAAGAGTATTGTATACCGCCTCACCGCTCAAATCGTGTTAACACGTCCTCACCCCAGTCCGCTGACAGTTCCCCCTCTCCTCTAGGAGAGGGGGTTAGGGGTGAGGTTTTTACAGTGCGGGCCAGCAGTTGGGGGTCGGGTTTATTCCGTCAGCACGCGAGCGTTTTCGGTCGCCCAGAAGACCATGACCTTATCGCCGTTTTCAAAGCGCGTATCGTAGCGCGAACCGAAGTTCTGGATGCGCACGACCAGATCGGTCTTCTCGCCGATGCGAACGGTATAGCGGGTGTCCGTGCCGATGTAGTTCGAGAACGTGATCACGCCGGGGACGAACGTCTTGTCCTTCTCCGTCTTGACCGCTTGCAGCACTTCGGCGGCTTCCACGCTGTTCGCTTCCATGCTGCCGTTGCCGGGGAGCAGGCTGATCTTTTCCGGGCGCACGGCCACCGTCACCATTTGCCCTTCCTGCAGGGGATCATCTTCGGGCAGCACCGCTTCAATCACCGTATCCGCGCCGAGATTGACGAGCGCGCACTGCTGGCGGAACGACGAGTAGCGGCCTTCGACAAAGTTGGTTTCGCCGATGAAGTCCGCGACAAAGCGCGTGCGCGGCGTTTCGTAGATTTCTTCGGGCGACCCCACCTGCAAGACGACGCCGTGATCCATCACGGCGATGCGGTCGCACATCGTCAGGGCTTCTTCCTGATCATGCGTCACGTACACGAAGGTGATGCCCAGTTGATCCTGCATCGTCATCAGCTCGTACTGCATGTCTTTCCGCAGCTTGAGATCGAGCGCGCCGAGCGGCTCATCGAGGAGCAGCACAGCCGGACGCTTGACGAGCGCCCGGGCCAGCGCCACCCGCTGCTGCTGACCACCGGAGAGCTGGCGCGGTTTGCGGTCAAATTGCGGCAGACGCACAAGATCGAGCGTCTCTTTCGCGCGCTTTTCAGCTTCGGCGCGGGGCACGCCTTCCATTTCCAGACCGAACATGACGTTTTGCAGCACAGTCATATGCGGGAACAGCGCGTAATCCTGAAACACAGTGTTAACCGGACGGTGGAACGGGGGCACGCCCTGCACTGGCTTGCCGCGCAAGAGAATTTCGCCGCTCGACGGTTCTTCGAAGCCGGCAATCATGCGCAGAGTCGTGGTCTTGCCGCAGCCGCTTGGTCCCAGCATGGCGAAGAATTCGCCTTCGTAAATGTCCATCGAGATGTTATCGACGGCGCGCATGCCAGCTTCACCGCTGCGACCGGGAAACTCTTTGATGATGTTTTTTAGTTCAATGGCGACTTGTTGTTTCTGGCTCATTTCTCTCCACCGCCCCCTAAAAAGATAACAGGGGCGACCCAAGCGGATCACCCCTTAATGTGTCAGGGCGCAGCCGGCTGCGCCCTGACAAAGCATCGATGAAATTAGCGGCCGAGCAGGATTTTCACTTCATCCCACGCGTCGCCATAGGCCTGTTCCGCATCCGAAGACACCGCCAGCGTCGTGAACGAGCGGGCAATCACTTCCGAGCTCGGGTAGACGGTCGGCGTGTTCAGGTATTCCGGCAGAACCAAAGCCGCGTCAATGGCCGCCTGATTCGGCGTGGCATACGCGGTGTAGTTGCTGATGGCCGCGCCGACCTGCGGGTCGAGCACGTAATCGATGAACACTTCCGCCAGCGCATGGTTCGGCGCGCCTGTCGGAATGGCGAGGTTGTCGACCCACACCTGACCCGCCGGTTCGGGCAGCACGTACTGGAAGTCTTCGCATTCGCAGTCCACGCCGACCTGGAAGATGTCACCGCTGTATTCGAGGGCGATATCGACATCCCCGCGCTGCAGCAGCGCCTGACCGTCGTCCGCCGCAATCGCGACCACGTTGCCACCACTTTCGATGAGGAAGTCACGGGCGGCCGCAATTTCGTCGGGGTTTTCGCTGTTCGCGTCAAAGCCGAGGATGGTCAGCGCCACGCCGAACATGAAGCGCGGATCGTCGATCCATGCGACGGGGCCATCATAGCTGAAGACCTGATCCCAGGTGGTGATTTCTTCGCCCACCGTGCTGAGGTTGTAGCCGACACCGAGTGAGCCCCACTGATACGGTAAGCTGTACATGTTATCGGGATCGTAGACAGGATTGAGCAGCACTTCGCTCACGTTCGCCGCGTTGGGAATGTTCGCCAGATCAAGCGGTTCGAGCAGGTCACGTCCCGCCATCGTCGCCACCATGTAGCCGGTGGGCACGACGATATCGAAGCCGGGGTTCCCCTGGCTCAAGCGCGCCAGCATTTCTTCGTTGCTGCCAAAGACCGAATATTCAACCCTGACGCCGCAGGCGGCTTCAAAGTTGGGGATAGTATCTTCCGCGACATAGGTTGACCAGTTATAGACGTTCAGCGTTTGCCCGGCAAAGCCTTCCGGGCACACCCAGGGCTCCAGCGCGGCGGTCGCTTCGGTGGTGGCCTCTTGCGCCCACACCGGTGCGACGAGGACGAACAACGCAGCCAATACCAGTAAAACGTGCTTGTGCATCATTCAATCTCCTTAGACCAATACACATCGGGAGTTATACACCCGTTTATGCCCTCACTCAACCAACAAGTTTCCCCTAATTTTCGGGCCTTGTTTTTGTGACCTTACCCCATGGTGGGACAACCACTGGGTTGTCTGTCCACCGGGAAAAATGCCCCTCCGGTCAGATTACCGCAGCGCATCACGCTTTAGTCGCGTCGCGTCCCTGCAAGAGCATCGAAATCGAAATCAGCAGCGTTGATACGACGAGCATGAGTGTCGAAATGGCGTTGATTTCCGGCGTGACAGTCAAGCGCAGCAAGCCGTACACGAACACGGGGAGCGCCGTGGTACCGGGGCCGCTCACAAAGAAGGTCACGACGAAATCGTCGAGGGACAGGGTGAAGGCCAGCAGTGCGCCCGAGATAATGCCCGGCAGGATCAGCGGGAAGGTGACCCGCCAGAAGGTGCGCCATTCGTTCGCGCCCAGGTCGCGGGCGGCTTCTTCGAGGCGGGGGTTCATATCCGCGAGGCGGGCGCGGACGACGATGGTCACATACGAGATATTGAACACCACATGCCCGATGATGATCGTCCCAAAGCCGAACGAGGGTGCGATCACGCCGTTCGTCAGACGGCTGATGAAGCTAAACATGAGGCTGAAGAACGTCAGCAGCGAAATCGCTTGCGTAATTTCCGGGATGACGACGGGCAGATACAGAATGCTGTCGATCAACCCTTTACCGCGAAAGTTACCGCGCACCAGACTGAGCGCGACCATCGTGCCGAGGACGGTGGCGATCGCGGTCGAAGCGAGGCCGATGAAGATGCTGTTGCGCAGCGAGGTCAGCATGAGGTCAGTCGAGAAGGTCGCATCACCGCCGACCGCACCCGCGAAGATGTTCTGATACCAGCGCAGTGTGAAGCCCTGAAACACCGAGACGGAACGCGAATCGTTGAACGAGAACAGCACGAGCAGCAGGATCGGCGCCCACAGGAAGAAGTAATTGAAGACGGGGTTCGCCCACAAACCGATTTTGCCAATGCGCCGCACGAGCATGTCGCGCTGAATCTGGTTTTGATCGAGCGTGATCGTTTGCGTGGTCGTGATCTTGCGGTAGACACGTGCGGATCCCGGCGGCGTCGCCGCTGCTGCCACTGGGATCGGACGCCGCGCCTTGATGAAGGCGCTGATCCGGCCGATCAGCTTGGCCAGCCCGCCCGACTGCACATACAGGCTGAACAGAACCAGCCCCATCATCACGGCGGAGATGGCCGAACCGAGCGGGAAGTTGCCGCTTGTACCGCGGAACTGCCTCTGAATCAGGTTACCGATCATCAAGCCCTGCGTACCGCCCAACAGATCCGGCGTGACGAACGCACCAATCGTCGGGATGAACAC
The DNA here is from genome assembly GCA_937988705.1 of uncultured Chloroflexota bacterium. Taxonomy (GTDB): domain Bacteria; phylum Chloroflexota; class Anaerolineae; order Aggregatilineales; family Phototrophicaceae; genus Flexifilum. The sequence continues at coordinate 11,838 of CALKIA010000161.1, forward strand.
GAGGATACAGCCCGCCAGCACACCGGGCAGCGTGAGCGGCAGCACCACGCGCCAGAATACTTTCAGGTCGTTCGCGCCGAGGTCATGCCCCGCTTCGACCAGCCGGAACTGAAACTGTTCCACCGAACTGAAGATCGGCAGCACCATGAACGGCAGATACCCGTAGACCAACCCGAGGATCACCGCGCCATCGGTGTAGAGCAGCTGCAGCGGTTCCTGAATGAGGTGTAAGCCCATCAGAAAAGTGTTGATGGTGCCTTCTTCGCCGAGGATGATCTGCCACGCGTAGGTGCGCACGAGAAAGTTCGTCCAGAAGGGCAAAATCACGAGGAATAGCGCGATCTGCTGCGCGCGCTGGTTCTTGCGGGTTGCGATGAAGAACGCCAACGGATAGCCGATGATCAGACAGACAACGGTCGTCAGGAACGCGATGAAAATCGAGTCGAGGATGACCGGGAAATACACGCCGCCAAACGTGCGCTGGTAGTGTTCGAGCGTCAGCGGCAGCTCAACCGAGGTACCTTCGCCGCGGGTCATGACGCTGTAAGCCAACACGATCAGAATGGGCAGAACGAAGAAAAATCCCAGCCAAAGGACAGCGGGCAGCGCAAGGGACGCGCCACGATTCCTCTCTCTGGGCGAATGGCTGGAAGAACGGCTGAAGTCTAGACTAAATGCCATCACGCCCCCAATTCATTTCTCAGGGTACGAACTAGGAAAACAGGGGCTATTATAGGACAAATCTGGGGGGGGGCAAGTTTTGTTTTTCGGGGGAAGAATCCCGATTTTCTGATGCCCAAAAACGCATCATTCGCAGCAAATTTACGGCCGCAACCCGCGTCGAATCGTGCACCCAATAGCTAGAACATCTGTGCAATTTACAGTAAGATTAGGGCATCAGCAAACACTTGACGCGGCGAAAGGCAGATAAATAAATGGATACCAATCTCAAAACCAGCATCTGGGAGCAGTTCGGCGCAGTGATCGACTATCTCGACACAACCCTCAGCGCGTGTCCCGACGAATTGTGACGCGCCGCGCTGTGGCAGACGCATGGGGAGCCGCCCGAACGCGCGCAGGTCTGGTATGTCGCCTATCACACGCTCTTCTGGCTTGACCTGTATCTGACTGGCACCGAGGACGGCTTTCTGCCGCCGTCCCCGTTCCTGTTGATCGAACAGGATGAGCACGGCCCGATCCCCGAACGCGCCTATACCAAAACTGAACTGCTGGCCTACCTCAAAGACTGCCGCAAAACCTGCTGGACGACAATTCAGGCGCTGACCGACGAGAAAGTTCAGCAGCGCTGCGCTTTCGGGTGGGGAGAAGTGAGTTTCTTGGGCTTGCTGATCTACAACCTGCGGCACGTGCAGGAACATACGGGACAGATCAATATGCTGCTCGGCCAGCACGGCATCGTCGCGCCCGACTATGCCACGACAATCAGAGGCGCTCGCGATTACTAACCAGTGGTGCTAAGTTAGCCAAAGGACGAGGCATGCCTCGTCCTGTTCTGGAGTCTTTCAGACACTGGCTTAAGTGCTCCATCCGGTAAGTTATTCCAGATCGTTCGTAGGGACAGCGCCTGCGCTGTCCGCCCCAAACGGACAGCGCAGGCCTTGTCCCTACGAGAAAAATAGGCGCATACGATGGATCGTGTCCCTACGATTAATTTGCGACGATTTACAGG
>CALKIA010000162.1 GCA_937988705.1 uncultured Chloroflexota bacterium
TTGTCCGCTCCCAACGGACAGCGAGGACGCTGTCCCTACGAACGATCTGGAATAACTTGCCGGATGAAGCCTTTAGTTTGCTGGGCAAAGAATGTCCGTGAGCAGGGTTTTTAAACATCCGCAAGCCTCGCCCACCATAACGGAAGGGACAAATGTCGCCCCTGAGCCGAATTCGGGACAGTGCGAATGTTACCCCGCTCAACGGTTGTACCGCTTCGACGATCTGCCCTCTCTGCCGGATGTTCGCGCCAGATCATGGAGTGAGGTGCGCACGTGAGCGTATTCCCGTTCATCGTCCCCACCATGCGCTCACCCGCACAGACGACGGCAGCGGGTATGGGCAATTGCCCATCGTGTTGAGGACGTCCCGCAGCCACGCCGAAGTGCCCTGTGCTGTGCCGCGTGTCGCATCCGAGGGATTGGCAACGGAGCTGGCGCACAGGCGGCAAGTTCGCGCGCTCGGCTCGATCCTGACAAGCACCAGCAAAAAGTTTGAACAACAACTCAATGACTTGTATTGACACAATTGGATTTTCGGCATATGTTGATGTAAGTGCTTTCGTGAAAGCACTTACATCGCTATCACGCCACTGATTTTGGGGACACTGACTTGACGAACGATCGCACACCCCCGCCGACGATCTATGACGTTGCGAGACTTTCCGGTTTAAGTATCGCGACCATATCGCGCGTCCTCAACTCACCGGAGCGCGTCAGTGAAGCCAGTCGTCATAAGGTCATGGCAGCAATTGACCAGCTCGGCTTTGTGCCGAATCCAGAAGCACGCACGCGGGTACTGCAAGGCGCAGGGCAAATCGGCGTGATTACACCGTTCTTTACTTCACCCTCCTTCACCGACCGCTTGCGCGGCATTGCGCTGGCCTTATCCGCTTCGCGGTATGAACTGGTGGTGTACACGGTCGATTCGGTTGAACGATTGAACAGCTATTTGGACACGCTACCGATTAAGGGCATGTTGGCGGGTTTGATCATTATGTCGCTCCCTGTTGAAGATACGGCGGCCCAGCGCCTGTGGTCAAACGGGTTGGAAACTGTCCTCATCGAAAATAAACATCCCGGTTTTAGCAGCATCCTGGTCGACGATCGGGAAGGCGGACGAAGCGCGGCTCAGCACTTGCTCGCGCTAGGACACCGACGCTGTGCCTATGTCTACTTCGGAGAGCATCCCGCCTATTCCATACATCCCGAAGTGCAGCGTCTGGAAGGTTTTCGTGAAGCCTTGGCAGAGCAGGGGGTCGCACTGCCCGATGAGTACATTCAATATGTGCCCGTCTCGCGTCAGGGCATCATGGACAAACTGCGCGCCTTGCTGGAACTGCCCGATCCGCCCACTGCGATCTTTGCGCCCGCCGATGATCTGGCGATTCGGGTCATTCACGAACTGCGGAAGTTCGGTTTGCATACGCCCGAAGATATCTCAGTTGTTGGTTTCGATGATATCGATATTGCCGAACATTTTGATCTCACGACGGTGAACCAGTCGTTGATCGAGTCCGGGCGGCTGGCGGTTGAATTGCTGCTCGCCCGCTTGAGTAATCCCGGACGACCTATCCAGCAAATTCGCGTTCATGTATGTCTCGAAGAGAGAGGTACGACACGCCGGATTGGAAGTAGTTGACATTGAAGGGAGGTGCGGCGAGACAAAGCCTAAGCAAGAATCTGTTGACGTAACAAATGCAGCTAATTAATTCAATGATGCCGAGCAAACGTCAGCAGCGTGTCAATGGCGTCCACTTTTAAAGCTAAAAGGAGTTTGTTATGTCCCTCAAGCGCTTTTCCGTATTCCTGCTCGTCATGGCCCTGATGTTTGGCGTGTTGGCTGTCTCTGCGCAAGACGTGAGCGGCGAACTGTCGATTTTGGGCTTCAACGGTACGACCGGCGATGAAATTGCCACCGTGCGCGTCGATGCCGTTCGGGCAGCCTATCCCGATTTAACCCTCAACTTTACCGAAGGTGGCCTAGACGAACAGCAGTTCCTGACCGCCGTTGCGGGCGGCGACCCGCCCGATCTGGTCTACATGGGACGTGATGTCCTCAGCACCTACGCCGTACGTGGCGCTCTCATGCCTCTGACGGAGTGCATCGCCAACATGGACATCGACATGAGCCAGTACTATGATGCGGCCGTCGCTCAGGTTACGGTGAACGGTGTCGTTTACGGCATTCCCGAGTTCTACAACAGCATTATGATGTTCATCAACAATGAAGCGCTGGCCGATGCCGGCCTCACCCCGGCCGATGTGAACACCAGCGACTGGGAAAGCATTTCCGCGCTGAATGATGCGCTAACGCGCGTTGATGACACGGGTGCAGTCACCCGTATTGGTTTCGACCCCAAGCTGCCTGAATTCCTGCCCCTGTGGGCCATGGCTAACGGCGCTTCGCTCCTCTCTGAAGATGGTCGCACCGCGCAGCTCAATGACCCGGCGGTGGTTGAAGCTCTCGAATTTGCGGCTGGCTTGCACGCCGCCGCTGGTGGTCGCCAAGCGTTTATGGCCTTCCGCGATACGTGGGATTTCTTCGGCGCGGAGAACCAGATGGTAGCTGATCAATTGGGCGCGTTCCCGATGGAACAGTGGTACATGAACGTGCTCGCGGGCGGTTCGCCGGATGTCGACATCACTTTCGCGCCCTTCACTGACCGTCAAGGTAACCCGATCTCGTATGTTACGGGCAGCACCTGGGCGATCCCCACAGGCGCAGCCAACCCAGAGGCCGCATGTGCGTTTATGAAGACGATCACAGCCCCAGAAACGTGGATCGCCGCCGCCACCACGCGGGCTGAGATGCGGGTTGCAGACGGCGCGATCAACACCGGTGTTTACACAGCGAACCGGATCGCGGACGAAACGATTTTCAGTGAAGTCGTGGCGCCGATCGAGATCGAAGCGTTTGCGAACGGTGTGGACACCATTCTGTCCGTCCAGGAAGACGCATTCGCAATTCCCGCCAACCCGGCAGGTTCAGAATTCCGGCAGGCGTGGATGGATGCGGTTAACCGCGTATTGAACGGCGAACAGTCGGCGCAAGAAGCGCTGGACCAAGCCCAAATGGAAGCACAGGCTGCGCTGGATGAAGCCTGGGCAGCGAGCGAATAGTCAGCAGCAATGGCGACTAAATCGCTGGTGACCCGTCCCTCTGTACGTCAGGGGCGGGTCACCCCACAGCAGCGCGAGCTGTTTGCCGGGTTAGCCTTTATTTCGCCGTGGATCATCGGTTTCCTGATTTTTACCGCTGGTCCGATGGTGATCAGCCTCGGCTTATCGCTCACAGACTATGATGTGCTGAACCCGCCGGAATTTGTCGGCTTCGAAAACTATCAACGGTTGTTCACCGACCCCCGGTTGGGGCTAAGTCTGGCCAATTCGTTCATCTACGCCTTGCTGCATGTGCCCTCGGTGATCATTGTCGCGTTAGGGCTGGCACTACTGCTTAACCGGGTTGGACGGGCGGCTGGCTTCTTTAGGACGATCTTTTACCTGCCGTCCGTGACCCCGGCGGTCGCGGTGGCGACGCTCTGGTTGTGGATTCTCAACCCGCGCATTGGCTTGGTTAATCAGGGTCTGGCGCTGTTGGGTATGCAGGGGCCGGGTTGGACTACCGATCCGGTCTGGATCAAACCGGGTATCGCCCTGATGAGCCTCTGGGCAGTGGGCAGCACCGTGATTCTGTATCTGGCGGCTTTAAAGAACGTGCCCAACGAACTCTATGAAGCCGCACGCATTGATGGCGCAAATTCATGGCAGCAGCTGCTCCGCATCACTATTCCGTTGATCAGCCCCACGATTTTCTTCACGTTGATTGTAAACACCATCGGCGCGCTGCAAATTTTCACCGAAGTTTATACGATGTTTTTTGGGAATATGAGTTCAGGCGCGGCGTCGTCGGCGGGGCTGTTCTATAACATCTACTTATTCCGCCAAGCCTTCGAGTTTTTGCGGATGGGGTACGCTTCGGCGATGGCGTGGCTGTTATTTTTCATCATCCTCATCCTCACCTTCATCCAACTGCGGGTGAGCAAACGCTGGGTCTATTATGAAGGATCGTAAGCCATGATCAATACTGGTAACGACTCCGTCCTTCAGGCACAACTGCGTGAACCAGCGCCCCGACAACCTATCCGGGTACGCGGGACACTCATTAAAGCTGTCTTTCTGTTCCTGCTGGTCCTGTGCACGATTCTGTTCCTCGCGCCGTTTATCTGGCTAGTCAGCGCTTCCCTCAAGACGAGGGCCGAAGTCTTCAATAACGAGCTGCTTCCGAATCCGGTCGCGTGGCAGAACTATATCTATGTCTGGCAGGCTGCACCGATGCTGACTTGGCTGCGCAACAGCCTGGTGGTGGGCGTTCTGGCCTCGGCTGCGGTGACGGTCAGCTGTTCGCTGATCGCATTCGGATTTTCGTATTTTCGCTTTCGCGGGCGCGATACGCTGTTCGGGCTGGTCTTAGCGACCATGATGCTGCCCGGTGTGGTCACCATGATTCCCGTGTTTCTGGTGTGGCGCTCGTTGGGGCAGATCAACACATTGACCCCGCTGTGGGCGAGTAACCTGTTTGGCTCAGCCTTCTACATCTTCATGATCCGCCAATTTTATCTGGGACTTCCGCGGGAATTGTTCGAGGCGGCACGCGTGGATGGAGCATCCTATTTTGACCTGTGGCGGGTGATCGCCCTCCCACTCACGCGCACGGCCTTGATCGTCGTGTTCATTTTCGAGTTCAAAGCCAGTTGGACAGATTTGGTGAAACCGCTGATCTATCTGCAAAACACGAATTTGTTCACGCTGCCGTTGGGTCTGAAAAGCATTCTCGATCAGTTTGGGCAGGGCGGTGAAATGCAGTGGGAAGTCGTGCTGGCTGCCAGTGTGATCGTCACTGTGCCGATGATTATCATCTTCTTCATTGGTCAGCGCTATTTCATGGATGGCATTGCGACGACCGGTATAAAAGGCTAACCCATGCCACAGCATCTAAGCGACACCGCCAGACAGACGGCCGAGCGGATCTTAATCGCCAACGGAGACGAGTTAGGGATCAAGGCGTCGGGACGGGCCTATCAGCAAGTCTGGGCACGAGACAGCATGATCAGTGGTTTCGGCTTGTGGCTCTGTGATAATCCCGAAGGGGGCGCGCTGCACGGCCGCTCACTGGGGACGCTGCGCCAGTTTCAAAGCCGCATGGGCAAAATCCCCCACAACGTCGGTTATACCAATGTCGACGATCCGGCACTGGTGGCGCTGGGCGGACGCCTGCAAGTGGGTGATAGCGAGCGCCGATTGGTCGCAGACACGACGCATGCCGGCTGCGTCGACAGCAATCTGTGGTATATCCTCGGTCACTATTTCCATTATGTGATGGGGAATGATGTAGACGAGTTACGCCGTGCATGGGGGAGTGTCGAACAAGCGGCTGTGTGGCTGCGGTATCAGGATTCGAACGAGTGCGGATTACTCGAAGTGCATGAGGCGATGGATTGGGCGGATCTGTTTTCCAACCATTACAACGTATTGTTCGACAATGTGCTGTACTTTGCTATGTGGAAAGCGATGGGGCAGATGGCGCAGGCGCTGGGTTTGCCTGCCGCTGAGTACGGTGATCTGTCCGCTGACGTGCGCCGGAAGGTTAACCTGCTGTTGTGGGTAGGCCCCGAAGAACCGAAAGACTGGGACTGGGTGCGGCGCGAACGTCAGGAATGGCTGTATCCCCTCAAACGGGTTGAAACGGAACTCGTCGTGCGCCCGCACTATCTCCCGTATATGGCCTTTCGTGATTACGGGGATCGCTTCGACACGTTCGGTAATTTACTCGCCATTCTGTTCGGCGTCGCTGACCAGAAGAAAGCGGATCTCATCCTCGATTACATTCAGGGAACGGGACTGAACGATCCGTTTCCGGTGCGCGTGGTCTATCCGGTGGTCAATCCCGGTGAAAAAGACTGGCGCGACTACTTCCGCGTCCGCAACCTGAATTTGCCGCATCATTATCACAATGGCGGCGCCTGGGCGTTTATCGGCGGTTTTTATGTGGCGGCGCTGGTGCAAGCGGGGCGCATGGATGAAGCAGAAGTTCAACTGGCCAAACTTACCGAAATGAATCGCTTAGGGGTGCGCGCGGAATGGGAATTTAACGAATGGTTTCATGGTGTATCAGGGCGCCCGATGGGATATGCCGAGCAGTCGTGGTCGGCCGCCATGTATCTGTACGCGCTGGATGCTGTGAACAATGGGCAAGTTAAGGTCTTCAATCAAGATTACGACTGGACATTGATGACTTAAGATATACACTATTGTAATAGAGCGAGTCACTCCTGACTGCATTATGACTGCACACAAGGGGAAGTCATGCAGCAAATCGCCGAAAACCTGTTTCTGTTCCAAGATACGTGTAGTGTATATGTACTGCGTGCCGGTCGTGACGCCGTCCTGATTGATTTTGGGGGCGGGGATGTGCTGGATCATCTGGCCGAGATCGGTGTTGATCGGGTTACGCATATTCTGATGACACATCATCACCGGGATCAAGCTCAGGGTTTAGGGCGGGCAGTCGGCTCTGAGATCTGGGTGCCGCACACCGAACAGGATTTGTTTCGCAGCGTCGATGCCCACTGGCAGTCTCGCGAACTCTACAACAACTACAATATGCGCCAGGATCGCTTTTCGCTGTTGGCTTCGGTGCTGGTCGATGGGACGCTTGAAGATTACCAAACATACCAATTCGGAGCGCAGCACATTACGGTGGTGCCCACGCCGGGGCATACCATCGGTTCGATCAGCCTGATGACGACGGTCGATGGCGTGACGGTGGCCTTTACCGGCGATCTGATCGCCGCTCCGGGAAAAGTCTGGAGTATGGCGGCGACGCAATGGTCGTACAATGGCGCGGAAGGGGCGGCCGCCAGTATTGCGTCCCTGCTTGACCTTAAGGCACGGCAGCCCGCGCTGCTGCTGCCTGCGCATGGCGTCCCGATGGAGCAGCCTGCGCAGGCCATTGATCTGCTGGTTGAACGCCTGTGGCAGTTATTGAAACTGCGCGGGCAGCACTCCCGCCTGTTTGAGGTCAGCGAACGGCCCTACGCTAACATCACCCCGCATTTGCTGATGCATCGGGCGAGCGTCGCGAACAGCTACGTGCTCCTTTCGGAACGCGGAACAGCCCTGATGATCGATTTCGGCTACGATTTCATCATCGGGCTGGGCTTAGGTAGTGACCGCGCCTCACGCCGACCGTGGCTATACAGCATTCCCGCACTCAAACGGCAGCACCAGATCAGCAAAATCGATGTGGTGATTCCCACCCATTTTCATGATGATCACGTGGCCGGAATGAACCTGCTGCACCGGGTCGAAGGCACGCAGATTTGGGCGGCGGAGATGTTTGCACCCATCCTCGAAAATCCGTCGAATTACGATTTGCCGTGTCTGTGGTATGACCCCATTCCCGTCGATCGACAGCTGCCGCTCGAAACCTCATTCCAGTGGGAAGAATACACGCTCACCCTGCATGCGCTGCCCGGACACACGCGCTATGCCGTGGCGATCAGCTTTGAGGTAGACGGCTATAGAGTGCTGGCTACAGGTGATCAATATCAAGGCGACAACGGTCTGGAATTCAATTATGTCTATTACAACCGCTTCGAAGCCGATGATTACGTCAAAAGCGCTGAACTGTACAAGCGACTGCGCCCGGATGTGATTCTCAGCGGGCATTGGCAACCCCTGTGGACGACAGCGAACTACTTTGAAAAACTGCTGCGTATGGGTCGGGAACTCGAAGCCTTGCACCACGATCTGCTGCCCTCAGAGACGGATGAAGAGGGCTTCATCGCGCGCATCTCTCCCTATCAAACGACCATTGTGCGCGGTGAGCCGTTTCGGGTGCGTGTTGATCTCAATAATCCGTTGCATCAGCCAGCGGAAGCGGTGATTAAGCTGGTGCTTCCGCCCGGATGGGGTTTCGGCGAGGCGGAGTTTATGCACATCTCCATGCAACCAGACAAACAGGGGAAAGTGACCGTGTGTCTGGATGCAGAACCCGTGCAGTCGATCACCTTTCAGATCTGCCCGCCGCCGAATGTCACGGTGCGGCGCGCGCGAATTGGGGTCGATGTCAATCTGAACGGTCAAGCCTTCGGTCAGCAGGCCGAAGCACTGGTGACCACTTTTTAGTTCCACGAGCCTGAAGACGTGAGATGATATGAAGCAAAACAAGCTCCACATGATTGGTCATGCCCATATCGATCCGGTGTGGCTGTGGCAGTGGCAGGAAGGCTTTCACGAAGTGAAGGCGACGTTTCGCTCCGCGCTGGACCGGATGCGCGAATATGACGATTTTCAATTTATCGCCAGTTCCGCCGCCTTTTACGAATGGGTTGAACGGTCTGACCCGGCCATGTTTGCCGAAATTCAACAGCGCGTGACCGAGGGACGCTGGCAGGTGGTGGGTGGTTGGTGGGTCGAACCGGACTGCAATATCCCCGGCGGCGAGTCGTTTGTGCGTCAAGGCTTATACGGTCAGCGTTACTTTAAGGAAAAATTCGGGGTGCTGGCGAAAGTCGGCTTTTGCCCGGACAGCTTCGGACATACCGCCAGTCTGCCGCAGATTCTCAAAAAGAGCGGATTGTCTTACTACGTTTTTATGCGCCCCCAGCCGCACGAAAAGACGTTACCGAGTCGCATTTTCTGGTGGGAGTCGGATGATTCCTCGCGCGTGTTGACGTTTCAGATCCCCTTTGAGTATCTCTCATGGGGTAAAGAACTCGCTGCGCACGCGCGCCTGTGTGCCGATGAGATGAACGGTGCCCTCGACCTGATGATGTGCTTCTACGGTGTCGGCAATCATGGCGGCGGACCCACCCGAGAAAACCTTGACAGCATCCCGCGCCTGAATGCTGATCCCACCTACCCGCAGGTGCTGTGCAGTTCGCCAGAGCAGTTTTTTGCTGAGGTTGAGGGGAAACACTGGGAGTTGCCCGTCATACACACGGATTTGCAGCGGCATGCGGCGGGCTGTTATGCCGCCCATTCGGGCAGCAAACGGTTAAATCGCCGCGCCGAACACAGCTTACTCGCCGCCGAACGCTGGTCAGCAGTGGCGGCCAAGGTGACGCAGCAGCCGTATCCACAGGATTTTGATCGGGCGTGGAAAAACGTGCTGTTTAACCAGTTTCACGACATCCTCGCCGGGACAAGTCTCGAAGCCGCCTATGACGACGCTCACCATGGCTATGGCGAGGCATTGGCGATTGCCGAGCGCAACTTGAACTATGCGGTGCAGTCCGTGGCGTGGAATATTCGCCTTGAACCGCAAGACGACGTGAAGCCGATCATGGTGTTTAACCCCCATACCTGGGCGGTTCAAGGCAATGTCGAACTGGAAACCTATCGCTGGAAAGAGAACGCGGTGCTGGTTGATGATCAAAATCGGGTGATTCCCCATCAAGCAGTGCGTTCCGTCTCCGTGACAGCGCGCTGGCGTTTGAGCTTCATGTCAGATTTGCCCGCATTGGGGTATCGCACCTATCGCTTGATTTCGTCGGGGGAACCGGCCACGCCGGAGACGATTCAAGGGTCGGATACCGTACTGGAGAATGATCTCATCCGCCTTGAATTCGATCCCGTCACGGGCTGCATTGCCAGCCTGCGCGACAAGCAGCAGAACATTGAAGTCTGTGCCGGGCAGGCTGCCCAGCCGGTGGTCATCAATGATCTATCGGATACATGGGGCCACAACGTCATCAAGTTTGACGATGTGATCGGCGTGTTCACGGGAAAAAGTGTCAACTTGGTAGAACATGGCGCGGTGAAATCGGTCATTCGCGTGATCAGTGTCTACCAGCAATCGACGCTCACGCAAGACTTCACCCTGTATCCGGGTAAAAGGCAGATTGATGTCAGCGTCACGGTCGATTGGCACGAGCACTCTAAGCTGC
>CALKIA010000163.1 GCA_937988705.1 uncultured Chloroflexota bacterium
TTGAGAAACGCTATTGGGCTTTATTTGAACAGACGAATGACGCCGTGTTCATCATTGATTTGCAGGGGCGCCATTTGGAAGTCAATCAACGGGCTGCCGAGATCTTCGGTTACAGCACCAACGAATTGCTCACGATGACGATCAACGACATGATTGTCGAGGATGAAATTCAGCACAGCAACATCGTGCTGGAACAAATGCTGCGCGGGCTGCCCATGCCCATTTACGAACGGCATCTGCGCCATAAGAATGGCAGTCAGGTGACCGTCGAAGTCAATGTCGCCCTGATCCGGGATCAGGACGGTGTCCCGCTGTACGTGCAAAGCATTGTGCGTGATATCACGCAGCGCAAGCAGATGGAGTTAGAGCGCCTTGAGCGCGAACGTCTGCGGCTGGAACTCGAAAAAGAGCGCGACTTGAACACCCTCAAGGCCGAAGTGATGGTGACGATTGCCCACGAGTTCCGCACCCCGCTCGCGTTGATCCTCTTGCAGCGCGATGTATTGGATCGCTACCATGATCAGCTGACCGCCGCCCAGCGTCAGGAGCGCCTCGGGATCATCCGTAAGCAGGTCTATCGCCTCACAGGCTTGCTGGAAGATATGAGTTTTCTCGTCAAAGGGACGATCAACGCGCTGGAATTGAAACCCAAACTTGAAAACGTTGACGAGTTTATCAGCGCATTCATGGCGGACTTTCGGCAGCTTATTGGTCCGAATCGGGTGATCAAATACACCTGCGAGGGTGATCTCAAACGGGTCTGTCTGGATACGGCTTTAGTTCGCCGCATGTTGACCAATCTCTTGCTCAATTCGGTGAAGTATTCGCCCGAGTCCTCGGTGATTCGGCTGGAAGTGACGCGGATCGACCAGTGTCTGCACTTTGTTGTGCGTGACCAGGGCGTCGGCATCCCCGCCGATGAACGCGCCCACGTCTTTGAACTGTTTTTCCGCGGCAGCAATGCCAAAGGCGAACGCGGGATGGGACTCGGCCTAAGCATCGTCGCTCAGGCCGTCGAACTCCATGGTGGCGAAATCGAAGTGCAGAGCGAACTCGGTGTCGGTTCGGTGTTCACAGTTTCCCTGCCGATTTCCCCAACCTGTGCAAAACGGGATGAAGATCACCTTGGAAGCACTTCACTTCGGGGATAAAATAGAAGGAAATCAGCATATTTATCGAGAGTCCCAATGAGCGATTTAACAACTCAGGTTATGGCGGCACTCAGTACCGTCATTGAACCCGAACTCCACCGTGATATTGTGTCGCTAAACATGGTGCGTGATCTCGTGATTGATGGCGCTACGGCGCACTTCACCATCGTCCTCACCACCCCCGCCTGCCCCCTCAAAGATGTGTTTCTGACCCGCTGCAATCAGGCTGTTATCGGCCATGTGCCGGGCATCAACCATCTGTCGATCAAGTGGGACTCGCAGGTCCCGACTGATAAGCGTATTGGCGGGAATCTCAATGTCCCTATGCGCAGCATTATCGCGGTTGCCAGTGGCAAAGGTGGCGTCGGCAAAAGCACGGTCGCGACCAATCTATCTGTCGCGCTGGCCGAAGCGGGCGCGCGCGTTGGCTTGATCGATGCGGATATTCTCAACCCGAACATCCCCATGATGATGGGGTTGGGTGGTGGGCGTCCGCGTGTCGTTGATGGCAAGATGCTGCCGATTGAAGCCTATGGCGTAAAAGTGATGAGCACTGGTTTCCTGATCGAAGCCGATAAGCCGATGATCATGCGTGGTCCGATGCTCCACAGTGCCATTCGCCAATTCTTCACCGATGTAAATTGGGGCGAACTCGATTACATGGTGGTCGATTTACCGCCCGGCACGGGTGACGCGCCGCTTTCGCTGGCCCAGTCCTTCCCGCTGACGGGCGCGATCATCGTGACACAGCCGCAGGATGTCGCCATCTCCGACGCGCTGCGCGGTGCAGCTATGTTTGAGCAGTTGAATGTGCCGATTCTCGGCATTGTGGAGAATATGGCGGGTGATTTCTTCGGTACGGGCGGCGGCGAACGGCTTGCCAACGACCGCAAAGTCCCGTTCTTGGGTCGCATTCCGCTCGATGCGGAAGTGCGCAAGGGTGGCGACTACGGGCGTCCCGTGGTTGTTGTCTCGCCGGATACCGCGACGGGGCAGGCTTTCGCCAGCATGGCGCAGACTGTCGCCGCGCGCATCAGCGTGGTGATGCTGCAAACCGCCGATGTCATCCCGCTCAACGTCATCGGCTAAATCGCCTCTCCCACCGGATCGGTGACATGACCGACTCCGCTCCCCCTCTCCTCTTTTCGGAGAGGGGGTTGGGGGGTGAGGTCAGATATTTTCCCAGCTATGAAATTCGCTCATGCTTCACTCCCAACCCACGCCCGCGAGACGAGACGGTGCGCGGGCTGTTGTCTCCCCTCCCTGAATTCGGGGAGGGGTCGGGGGTGGGGTGAGGCTGACTCGCTTAATCATCCAGCCCGTATACATGAATCCGGTCGCTGCTGCCCACCGGGT
>CALKIA010000164.1 GCA_937988705.1 uncultured Chloroflexota bacterium
GGCTGGTGCAGCACGGCGCGACCGAGGAGGATGCCCGGTCGATGCTCAACCGCGCGCAAAGCTGGTTCGGTGCTGAAATTGCCCGCGTCGAGCGGTTGGAAGGTTTGGAACGACAGGACGCGATCCGCGATCTGTTCACCCTAGCGGCGGATCTGGATCGCTTTGCGTTGGCAGAGTTCAAAGAGGCGCTGGCGGAATTGGGCGTGAAGCGCGCCACTTTCAACGAGATGCTGCGTGCTGCCCGTTCAAAAGCGCCGGAGGGGAAAGAGGAGGAAATGCCGGGGATCGTCGATGATGGTATTCCAGTCTTGTCGCCCGCGCTCGGATTTCATCGCGATCTCGCGCTGGTGACGACTTGCATCCTTGAGCGCACCAAAGATGATCGACTCAACGTTCAGCCGTATCTCATCACCAGTAAACGCGAAATCAAACGCCTGACAGATAAGCAGGTCTTGCAGATCGGTGGGCAGGAGATCGCCTTGCGGGTGCTGCCCGAAGGCAGCGAATTCCTGCGGCGCTGGCGCTATGGCGATATTCAGCGCTTCCTTAACGGGGAAACGGTCAGCGCGGGCGACGTGTTTCACTCGGTGCATGATATATTCACGCAGTACGTCGATTTCCGCTCGCCGATTGAGAGCCGCATTCTCACGTTGTGGGTCTGTGGAACCTACCTTTATACGATGTTCCCCGCATACCCCTACCTCGCCTTGAACGGACCGAAGAACAGCGGCAAGAGCACGGTCATGCGGGTGCTTCAGCCGATTGCCTTTAACATGGTCACCACCTCTGATCCGACCGGGGCAGCGATGTTCCGCCTCATCCACACAACAAGCTGCACGGTAGGCATTGACGAAGCGGAACGCTATCACAATCCGAAAGACCCCGGCATGCAGCAGATTCGCCAGCTGCTCAACAGTGGCTACAAGGCGGGGATGCCCGCTATCCGCTTGATCGGCGAGGACATGAAACCGCAGGCATTCGACGTGTATTCGCCGAAGATCCTCGCGGCGATAGCTGGCTTGGAAGATATTCTCGCCTCACGCTGCATTGCCATACCCATGCGCCGCACGGATAAGAAGATGCCGTGCCTTCCGCCCAACTTCGACGGGTCGGAGATTCGTCACCAGCTGTACACGCTGGCATTGACTCACTTCGAAGCGATTCACCGCAACTACTTCGACCGCCCCGATCTGCACAAGCTCCACAACCGGTCGGGTGAGCTGTGGTCACCGCTCGTCGCGCTGGCAGCCTTCTTCGAGGAGGAGGGCGGGGTAACAGGGCTGCTCGATGCAATCTCTGAGGCGGCACAGTGGGATGAGCAGATGAGCGAAGGCAAAGCACTCAGCGACCGGGAAGAAGCGGTCTTGCAGGCGCTGGAGCTGATGACACGAAATGAGGCGGGCGAGATGTGGATCAAAGCCTCGGAACTGCGCGAACGGGTGCGCGGGCTGCTCGGTTACTCACAGGAACAGATGGGTGCAGCGCAGTGGATCGGGCACATCCTCAAGCGGATGCAGCTCACTGATCCGGCGCGGCGTAAGCATCATGTGGGCGGTCAGCTCTACGCGGTTCAGTGCGCTGAACTATTGGACATCATGCGGCGGTACGAAATCGCACACATTGAATCCTGATTGCTCGAAAAACTGATCAAACCGGTCAAACCGATCAACCGGTCAGTGAGCACTGATCGGTTTGATTGGTTTTGTTTATTTCGTAACTCGTCCGATAAGCACTGATCTATTCCTCTGTGCATATCAAAGGCTGTCGTTGCCAAACTTCAAGGTCTCCAATCCAACCTTAACGCGAGTCCGATGCTGAGATCACTCGCAATATTCTGTGAGATCGAGGATTTCTGGCAGAAATTTGAACCTAGCTGCTAGAAAATCCCTCTTATCAAGATGTACTGAAATGTTCGATATAATAATTAGCACTAGCTTAACTTGGATAAGGGTTCTGAATGACTTCTATAGTTGCACTTGGTGCCGTTACTGTGTACGTCGTCGAACCGAGTGGGACACAAGTGGGTTGAAAAGAAGAGATACTCTAGCCCATGCCTACACCAAAACTAAGCGGTGGAACGGGGCATCAGATACGCCGCTCGCCGCTACTGCAACGCCCACTGTTTCACCCCTTGCCGCTGCTGCACCACTGTTTTTGCGTGCCCGAAATACAGATCTGCTGGCGTGAGATTGTCCAGCGCCTCGTGGTGACGCCGCTGGTGGTAGTGCTCGACGAACGCGCCAATGGCGTGTTCCAACTGCCCCGGGAAATAATGGTTTTCAAGGCAGCTGATGTTCTTCAACGAGCGATGGTAATGCTCAATCTTGCCTTGGGTTATGGGGTGGTACGGTTTCCCTCGAGTATGCTGCAACTGGTACTGGTCGAGAAAGGCCGCCAGCTCATGCGACACGTACGCCGACCCATTGTCCGAGAGCAAGCGCGGACGATGCTGGGCAGGGACTTGCGGACAAGCAGACCCCAGATCAGCGTCGTCTCATATCAATTCCGGAATAACGCGCTGCTGCTCTTTTTTGCGCGTAATTCCGATCACCTCTTTAACCTTGAGCATCAACTAGAGGTCACCCTATTCACGCCGACATAGAAGATCAATGGACACGCTGTCCGTTCGGTCAGTATGTCTGCGCCCCATGAATGGCAAACCGTCGTACAAGTTCAGCCCGGCCGCCTCCATATCCTAACCGAAGACGGGCAGAGCACCATCGAAACCATCGACTTCTAGCAGAAATGAGATCGAGACGTCTCCAGCGTTCGGAATACACTCCGTATTCGGTTGGCGTTCGTTCGGGGATCGTCATTCGCTTAGGGCAGAGGGGAAGCGCCCCAAGACACTTTATCATAAGTGGGAAATGATGATACATATCTCACGCCTCAGAACTTATGTCTGCCACCGATTCCTCATGCCGCCTGACCCTGTACCGCTATGAGGTTTCATCTAAGCCGACTCAGGATTTCTGCTAAGAACTCATCATTACATTATTTTGCGTAAACTGACTAACCTGACCGCGGTCAATTGGTTGACATGAACACTGAATCACTATATATTGGTAGAACGTTCGCTCAAGCAAATAGCTGCTCGCAGCTTTGTTAGCAACTATACTTTAAGCGAAGAAACGGGTCTCGCACGTCGTTAGACAGGCTGCTTTGAACTTCTATTATCAAAATTATGGTAGAACGTTTGCCCAAAAGAGTTCAACATGAAACGAGTGACGATTAAGGAAGTTGCGGAGCGCGCTGGCGTTAGTTATCAGATCGTCTCCAAGGTACTCCAGAATCAAGGGAGGGTCGCGCCGGAAACCCGGGCACGCATCCTCGCCGCGGCCAACGAACTCGGTTATGTGCCGAGTCGCATTGCCCGGGGGCTGGTGAGCAACCTGACGCAGACGCTCGGGTTCGTGGCTGGCGATCTGGCCAACTTCTTCCTTACTCAATTCATCGTCGGCGCGGAGCAGGAAGCTCGCCGTCAAGGCTATTCGTTTATCGTCGTCAGCCTCGAAGACAGCCTCACCGACGTGTCGCGCGAACTCAAGCTGCTGCTCGAAGAACATGTCGATGGCGTGTTGCTCGCCGCGCCGCAGCTCGAATACAGCCCGCAGGTGCCGCAAATTCTGGCGGGCAAACTGCCCGTCGTCAGCATCCACCGCGTCGAAGACGACTTCGCCTCCATCGTCGACTCGGATCAGGAACAGATCGGCACGCAGGCGATTGACCACCTCGTCGCCACTGGCCGCCGTCACATGGCCACGATCACCGGGAGCCTCGCCCGCTCATCGGCGCAGAAGCGTCTCTCCGGCACACAGATCGCGCTGCATCAGCACGGGCTGGAATGCACCGCTGTCGAAGAAGCGAACTGGGATCCACAGTCGGGGTACGACGCGGCCGTGCGCCTGCTTCAGCGCGCGCCGTCAACCGATGCGATCTTCGTGCAAAACGATCTCATGGCGCTGGGCGTCCTGCACGCCCTCTACGATCACGGCGTGCGCATCCCTGAAGACTGCGCCGTAATCGGCTGCGACAACCTATCCACGTCTGCCCATACCATTCCGCCGCTGTCGTCGATCCACATCCCGGTCCACGAGACCGGTCGGGTCGCCGTCAAGCTGCTGATCGAAGCCATTCAGGAAGGCGAAGACTTTCAGCAGCGCCGGATCTTTTTGCCCACGCGGGTTGTCGCTCGACAGAGCACAGGAGGGGCGCCGTAAAAAAGACCGCTCGTGTTCTGGAACTACTGCAAACGCTTACCTGTTTTTCTTTCTGAGGAGAAAAAAGATGTCTTCACCGTTGAATTCCAAACTGAGCCGCCGTAACTTTATGCGTATGCTGGGCGTTGGTGCTGCCAGCGCCGCCCTCCCGGCGTGGCTGCCCCGCGTCGCCGCGCAGGCCACCGTCAACACCGACCTCGCAGGTGACATCGTCATCTGGGATCGCGCGGGCGATCTCTTTCAGGTGATCGACGCCGCTATTCCGGCCTTCAACGCCCTCTACCCGAACATTCGCGTCGATCATCAGGCGGTCGAAACTTCCCGCCTCGCCCCGACGCTCGTCGCGGGCGTCAACGTCCCGGATGGCGCGTTCATCGAAGACGAATCGCTCGGTTTGATCCAGCAGCATTTACTGGATATCACCGATTGGATGGCGCCGCATGTCGATAACCTGATCAGCTATAAGGTGCGCGTCGGCACATTCGACGGACAGATCAAAGCGATTCCGTACGATGTCGATCCGGCCATGCTGTTCTATCGCTCCGACATTCTGGAGAGCAATGGGATTGATGTGGCGTCGATTCTGACCTATGACGACCTGATCGGCGCGGCGGTCAACCTCAAGACCGCCAATTCCAACATGAAGCCGATCCACATCGATACCACGCCCGCGCTCATTGTGTTGTGGGTGTCGATGCTTGCCAACCAGCAGAATGCCAGTTTCATCGATGCCAACGGCGAACTGACGCTCGAATCTGAGCCGTTCCTCAACATCATGAACTTCATCAAGAACGCGCTGGATCAAGGCGTGGGCAACCTAAGCGGCTTCGCCAGCACTGACGACATTGCCGCTTGTGATCAGGGTATCCAGTGCTTCTACCCGTGGGCGATCTGGTTCAATTATCAGGTCGATGCTCTGCTCAAAGACTCGCGCGGCCTGTGGCGCGCGACCAACCTGCCCCGCTGGACGGAAGGCGGCGCGCAAACGGCCTCGATGGGCGGCTCGTCGTTCATCATCCCGTCCGGCGCGGCCAACCCCGAACTCTCGTGGGCGTTCTATGAATATATGATGCTCAGCCTCGACGGTATTCGCGCTGCTTTCGGGCCGAACGACATTTATCCCGGCGGCATCACCACGATCATCCCGGCCTACAAGCCGTCTTACGCCGAACAGCTCATGGTGCCGCCGGAAAGCCTCGGTGGACAAGACCTGTACGGCTTCGCGACGTCGCTGGTCGATCAAATCCCGCAGGATTACTACTTCCCGCTGTGGTTTGGTCAGCTCGGCGATATTCTGGGCGCCAACGTCCAGCGGATGCAGGCAGGCGATTTGACGCCGGAAGACGTGCTGTCGATCAGCGCCGAGGAAATCCGCTCCAATCTGATGCGGTAAGTTGAACCAACCGCCGGGGAGTTCGGCGACGGACTCCCCGGCCTTCAGACCGAATTTCTCCCTCCAAGACCACTGATTTTATCAGGCGAACGAACATGCATACGACGTTGCAGGCGAGTCCATCCCCACCGTCTATCCTCAACCGGCTGCGGGTCTGGTTGGGCGGAAGTTATGCGCCGTATTTGTATATCGCGCCCTTTTTCATCCTGTTTCTGGCGTTTGGTTTTTACCCGCTGGCCTATGCCTTCCGCCTGAGCTTCACCGAGTGGCGCGGCGCGGGCGAACCAATCTTCATCGGGCTGGAAAACTACACCTTCTTGCTCTCGAACAGTTTTTTCTGGAATTCCCTGCAAAACTCCGCTGTGTTATGGCTGCTGATCGTGCCGCTGCAAACACTGATGGCTGTGTTCGCCGCCAGCCTGCTCTCGCGCCAGATCTGGTTTCGCTCGTTTTTCCGGGTCGTATTTCTCATTCCTTACCTCGTGCCGCTGGTCGCCATTGCGCAAATCTGGCTGATCCTGTTCGACAAGAACTTCGGCGCGATCAACACCATCCTCCAATCCATTGGCATCGAACCGATCGGTTGGCTGACGACGGGCAGCTGGTCTAAGCCGACGATGGCGCTGATGGTCTTCTGGAAAGGCTCCGGTTTCGCCGTGTTGATCATGCTGGCGGCCATCCAGAACATTTCGCAAGAGATCTACGAATCGGCGGCGCTTGATGGCGCCAACGGCTTCCAGCAGTTCTTTCGCATCACCATACCGCTGATGCGCCGCTCGATCGTCTTCTTCATGATTATCTCGACGCTCGGCATCTTGCAGATGTTCGCGGAGCCGTATGTGCTCACGCAGGGCGGTCCCTATAACTCCACGGTGACTGCGGGCTTTGCGCTGTTCCGCTACACGCGCAACCTCGATCTCGGCACGGGTTCGGCCAATTCCTTCCTGCTGATGATCATCGTCGTGGTGCTGTCACTCATCATGCTGCGCATGCTGCGTGAAAAAGAAACGAGCTAAGAGGATAATCATGAATCCGTCAATCGCCGCCGTTTCAACGACGCGGCCCGCTGCGCAAATGCAGCGCTTCAGCCTCAGCCGCATCCTGATTTACCTGTTCCTGTTCGGCATGTCCGCCTTCTTCCTGTTCCCGCTGGTGTGGATGTTCCTGTCATCGTTCAAGCCGCCCACGGATATTGCCGCTCTGCCACTTCAGTTTGATCTAGCCACCTTCTCGTTCGCCAACTACGAGGCCATGTTCAGGAATGTGCCCATCCTGTCGGGCTTCAAGAACACGCTGATTGTTATCATCCTCAAGGGGAGCATTACGCTGTTATTCGCGCCGCTCGCGGCCTATGCCTTTGCGAAACTACGTTTTCGCGGGCGACAGTTCCTGTTCAACATCGTGCTGGCGACGCTCATGCTCCCGCCCATCGTCATGCTCATCCCCCTGCTGTTGCAGATGGGCACACTCGGTTGGGTGGACACGTTTCAGGCGCTGGTGCTGCCCGGCGCGATCGGTGCGTTCTACATTTTCCTGATGCGCCAGCAGTTTGCCGATGTGCCCGATGAGCT
Organism: uncultured Chloroflexota bacterium; assembly: GCA_937988705.1. Lineage (GTDB taxonomy): Bacteria > Chloroflexota > Anaerolineae > Aggregatilineales > Phototrophicaceae > Flexifilum. Next base: position 7,185 of record CALKIA010000164.1, read on the forward strand.
GCTCGATGCGGGGCGCGTGGACGGGTGCAGTTCCTTCCAGCTCTACCGCTTGATCGTCCTGCCGATGATGCGTCCGGCTCTGTCCGCACTGGCCATTCTCGTCTTTCTGGATGTGTACAATGATTTTGTGTGGCCCTCACTTGTGACCAATTCCATCGACATGCAGACCCTGCAAGTCATGTTGTCGTATCTCTACACGCAGATCAATAATGCAGCCGTGGGAACTACGGGCTCGAATGCCTGGGGGCAGGTGATGGCGGCAAGCGCCGTCGCGACGATCCCGCTGCTCATCGTGTTCATCGTCTTGCAGCGTCATTTTATCCGGGGCATCATGGCTGGCGCGCTCAAGGGCTAGCATTGGAGAATTCGATGTCAACGTCAGAATCTGTGTCTGTGAGCGCGCAACCGCTCTTTCGCTTCACCCGCGACGATCATGCCGCGACCAACACGGCGGTCATCGACTTGGCGCAGACGGGAACAGCGCCGTCGAAATACTTCCTCGGCTCGTTTCTCGAACATCTCGGTCATGGGATGATCGGCGGCGTGCTTGCGGAACTGCTCGTGAATCCGACCTTCGCCCGCAGCCCCAACCTGACCGAACGTCAGATCTTACAACTGCGTAATAACGCCCGCGCCCTGACCGCGCTATATCTCGCGAACGGTAGTCCGGCCGCGCTCGGCTACAACTGGACGCCGCAGATCATGCCGACGGGTTTCGCCACTGCCGTCTTCGACGACGCGACTGAAGATGGTATTCCCTTTGGGTGGCGTCCGCTGGGTCATCCCGGCGCTGTCACGTTTGCGCCCGGTCGACTCGGCGGAGCGGTGCGGCTCGGAGCATGGTCGGGGGATACGGCGCGCTACTGGTCGGTCGCCGAAGATGGCCCCGTTGGGATTCGACAGGGCTTCTTCCCACCGATCCGGCGTTGCCGCACCTACAATGGTGACTTGTGGGCGCGTATCGCCACCGTGAACAGCACGGCGCGTGGCATGGTCGAAGTGGGTCTGCGCCGCCACGTTACTACGCCGGACGGTGTGAACAAAGCGGGCGAGCACCTCGTATCGCAGCGCATTCCCATCACCGGGTCGGACTGGGTCAAGCTGGAATATCAATTTGAACTCCGGGAAGGGCGCGTAGCGTTTGGTGAACCGATTGATTTCTATGTGCGTTGGCTGCCCGCTGACGGTCAGGCACTGTTGATTGATCGCGCCGTCCTCAACCCCGCCGATGCGATCAATGGGCTTGACCCGGAAATCATTGAACTGTCAAAAGCGTGGCCGGTGCCGCTGTTGCGCTGGCCGGGCGGCAACTTCGTCAGCTTCTATCACTGGCGGGATGGCGTCGGCCCGGTCGAACTGCGCCCGACCTATCCCAATCAGGCGTGGGGCGGACTGGAATACGGGCTGTTCGGCACAGACGAGTTCATGACTTTCTGTCGCCTGATCGATGCCGAACCGCATATGACCGTCAATGCGGGGACAGGCACGCCTGAAGAAGCCGCCGCCTGGGTCGAATACTGCAACGGCGACGCATCGACGCCAATGGGTCGACTGCGCGCGCAATACGGTCACCCGGAACCGTATAACATTCGCCTATGGGAAGTGGGCAACGAACCGTTCGGCCACTGGCAGGGAGGCTATCATGGTTCGGACGAAAACGCCCGGCGCTTCCCCGAATTCGCCCGCGCCATGGATGCGGCCAGCCCGATTCCGCTGACGCTAATCGCCAGCGGCAATGCGTTCGACTTTCCGGAAGGCGCCCCCGGCTACGATTACGTCACAGCCGATGGACGCTGGCACACCAAACTGCTGGAATCGGGCGCGAATCGCATCGACTACATCAGCTTGCACTCCATGCCCGCCAATCACTTCTTCCTCGGACACCTCACCCACGAGGAAGCGACGTACGCCGTCCTCAGTCAGGTCGATAGCTGGGAACGACGCTACCTACCCGATCTCATCGCGGCCTGTGATGAAGCGACTCGCGGTATGAACCGCCAGATCGATTTGGCGATTACCGAGTGGGGCAATGTCGGCGATGACCCCGCCCGGCTGCACATCGAGAATTTCGGCGGGGTCGCCTATGGGGGTTGCTTCCTCAACCTGCTCATCCGCAATGCGGATCGTATTCCGATTGCCAATACGACCGGGTTTATGCACGGAGGCTGCCTACGCAAAGGCTTTGGCATCACCTATTACGACCCGCAGTATCTGGTGCTTCAGGAATACGCTGCTTTCATCGACGCCGTCCCGATTGCCTGCCGTTTGACTGGCATGGGGTTCGACGTGCCGACGCCCGCCGATGTGGGGCATGTGGAGAACGACTTGCCGTTCATTGACGTTGTCGCCGCGCGCACAGAAGCGACCGAAACGCCGTCTCGTGTGCTTATTGCTGCGGTCAACCGTCATCTGATGCGCACTTTGCCATTAACGATCAGTATTCCCGGGTACGAGCTGCCCACCACCGCCGAAGTTTCCGTGCTCGCCTACCCGGATATCACCGCGCGCACATCGCCCGCCCAACCGGATCGGTTTAAGGTCGAGCGGACGCACCAACCCATCGCCAACAATTCAATTCAGGTCAAACTTCCCCCGTTCTCCGTGACGTGGATTAAGCTCTAGCGTCACTAAAACCACCTACACAAACGCAGAAGGACGCGCTGTGGGAGACTCTTAGGAGTCTCCCAACTTTTGTAACCCTGCCTTTACCCAAAGCAGGGCAGGAATCACGCCTCTTTCAATCAAAACTACCTATGCAAATGCGCTTTGCGAAAGTGATTATGGCTTGGTGCGAAGGTGTACAATCGGGGGGTCAAAGTGGAAAAACGTCGAACAGACCTGAAGATTGCGTGCCCAACACACCAGACGGCACTGATGGCACTGGTGATGTGATTTCGCCCATCCATATTCAGCAGGAGTCGTAATGACTAAACCTATGCTCATGGTTGTTGACGACCACGTGGCAAATCGAGACTTAGTTCGGCAGGAATTGCTCAAGCGCTACGCAGCTGAATACGAGATCATCGCGCTAGCGACACCCGCTGCCGCTTTCACTCAAATTGAAGCGTATTCCGGCCAGCGCGAAGCGATTGCGCTCATTGTCGCGGCACAACACATGGAGGCTATGTCCGGCATAGAATTCCTGGAACATGCGCACAAACGGTATGCGTGGGCAAAACGTCTGCTGCTCGTTCCCCAAGCGGTTCGATCAGCCTCAAAACCTATTTTGCGAGCGATTACACTCGGTCAGCTGGATCGTTTCGTCAAACTCCCCAGTCAATCCCCTGACGAGCAGTTTCATCATATTATCACCCAGCTCCTGCTGGAGTGGCAGCGGCAGCACACCATGCCATTCAAGATGGTTACGCTGATCGGTCAGCGTAACGATGCTTACGCTTATGAACTGCGCGATCTGCTCCATCGAAGTAGTCTCCCTTTCGCGTTTCACGAAGCCGACTCCCTCGAGGGCGAGCAGCTTCTGCAAAACGCCGGTGTGCCCAGTGGTCCATTTCCGGTACTGATTCTCTTTAGCGGTCAGGTGTTTACCAAGCCAACGCTGGAAGAAATGGCTGTTGCCTTAGGCGTTCGCCACAGTCGTGAAGAGGGGATTTTCGATCTTGCCATCATCGGTGCCGGACCTGCAGGACTGTCCGCTGCCGTCTATGGCGCGTCTGAGGGGCTGCGGACTCTCGTTGTTGACCGGGAGACCTTCGGCGGACAAGCCGGCACAACCTCGCTCATCCGCAATTACCTCGGCTTTCCCTTTGGCATCAGCGGCGCTGAACTGCTCAGCCGTGCGCTTGACCAGGCATGGTCCTTCGGCGCAGAAACCTCGGTGCTCCGACAGGCGACCGATCTTCGCGCTGCCGATGATCATCGCATCATCACCTTTGCGGACGGCAGCGAGATCACCTGCCGTGCTGTGGTTCTCGCCATGGGCGCGAGTTATCAGCGCCTGGGCGTTCCTTCCCTTGAGGAGCTGATAGGCAGTGGTGTCTTCTATGGCGGAGGCGTAACCGAAGCACAGGCGATGCAGGGAAAACACGTTTTCGTGATTGGGGCGGGAAATTCTGCCGGACAAGCGGCGGTTCATCTGGCAAAATATGCCGAGCAAGTAACGATGCTCGTTCGCAGCAGCAGCCTTACCAGCACGATGTCGGATTACCTCATCAAGGAGATCGAAGCAGCGGACAACATCGAGGTTCGGTACCGGACGGTCGTCGTTGACGGGGGTGGAAACCAACAGCTCGAAACGCTCACCCTTGAGAATCTCGTGTCGGGTGAACGTGAAACCACCCCGGCAAGCGCCTTGTTCATTCTGATCGGGGCGATCCCGCGCACGGAATGGCTGCCGACGAGCATCCTCCGAGACTCCAAGGGATTTATCCTCACGGGCACTGATCTTGCATCCAGATTGGAACAAGGCGTTCATGCGGGGCACGTTCGACCACTGCTGTTGGAAACCAGCTTACCGGGTGTGTTTGCCGCTGGGGACGTACGATATGGCTCAGTGAAGCGCGTCGCAGCAGCCGTCGGCGAAGGGGGAACAGCTATTCAATCCGTCCATCGCTATCTTGCAACCTTGACGAGATGACCGATTTCAGCATGTGCTTTGATCATCCAGAAATATATCCGCCCGGCGCGCAAAATCATGATTTGAGCGATAATGAGAACAGGTGAGCGTATGTAGGGAGTGTATGTTTACACCAGTAGAGCCGCGGAAAATCCTTCATCTTGATCTCGACGCCTTCTTTTGCGCCGTCGAGGAACAACACAACTCCAGCCTTGAAGGCCAAGCATTCGCCGTGGGTGGACGACCGGAGAGCCGAGGTGTCGTCTCCTCGTGTTCGTATACGGCACGGCAGTTGGGCATCCATTCCGCCATGCCCATGTCCCAGGCGGTGCGGTTATGTCCGCAGCTCATCATCATCCCGCCGCACTTCGATGCGTACCGTGCGGCGTCTCGACGCGTCATGGGCGTGCTCAACGACCTCACACCCTTTGTCGAGCAGATCTCCATCGACGAAGCCTTTCTGGACGTGACCATGCTCCGCGATGACGCGGAAGCCATTGCTCGACGACTGCAGGCACAGATTCGCGACAGCCTCGGACTACCCTGCTCGCTCGGCGTAGCGACCAATAAGCTGGTCGCCAAAATTGCCACCAATCAGGGCAAAGCGAGCGCCAAGCGCGATCTCCCACCGAATGCTATTCTGGTCGTCCCAGCGGGCACAGAAGCGGCTTTTCTCGCACCATTGCCCATTCGCGAGCTGTGGGGCGTCGGACCGAAAACGGCGGAAGCCATCAAACGGCTCGGCATTCACACCATCGGCGATCTCGCCCGGTGGTCCGGAGCCGATTTAGCCCGCCGGTTTGGCAAGCATGGAGCTGAACTGAGCGAACGCGCCAAAGGCATTGACACGCGCCCGGTCGAAACCGAGAGCGAGACGAAATCCGTCAGTCATGAGACAACTTTCTCGCGTGATGTGACCGATGGTGTCGTGCTCCGACGCACACTCCGCCAGCTCTCGGAAGAGGTCGGACGCAGTCTCCGCAATAAGGAGCTGCAAGGTACGACGATCAAGCTCAAGCTGCGCTGGGCGGACTTCACCACCTTCAGCCGTCAGATCACCCGTGACACGCCAACCCAGCATGACGCGGAAATCTACACCAACGCGCTCGACCTGTTTGAGCGGTTGTGGATTCCGGGTCAGCCTGTGCGGTTGATCGGAGTCGGTGTCAGCAGTTTCAGCGACTCTGGGAAGCAGCTCGGTCTCTGGGAAGATCAGGCGGCGAGCGAAGAAGCGCACCGGCTGGAGGCGACGCTCGACGAGCTGCGCGACCGCTTTGGCAGTCGCATTATCCGCCGCGGCAGCGATCTCCTGAATAAACCCCGGAAGGACGAATAACGAATGTCTGAAATGCGCCTCCAGCCCCTGACCGACTTCGAGCCAACACTCCAAATTCTTGAACTACTGCCCCTCGACCGCACCTCGCCCTTCACGGAAAAACGCCCTATGAAGTGATGCGGTCTCTCTTACAATAACTTGGAAAATGTATCATGGGGTATGACGTATCACGCACCTATGACGAGATGACTCGCATTATTCTGTGCGATCGATGATTTCTGGCAGAAACATGAATCTAGCTGTTAGAAAATCCCTCTTATCGAGATGTGCGGAAATGTTCTATATAATAATTGGCGCTAGCTCAACTTGGATAAGGGTTCTGAATGACTTCTATAGTAGCACTTGGTGCTGTCACTGTTGGTATCGACCTTCCCTCTAGCCGCGCAGAGCTCCGCGAACTTAGCCTAACACCCGGCAGTGATTCAATTATTCCTGTAGAACGCATGGAGGAGATTCGGCTTACACTTGAAAAAAAACGCGGAACGCTTCCCGAGCCCACGAGCGGTGGCTCAGTTGCAAACACTGCAGACCTCGTGGCGCGTGCTGGCGTAAGCTGCGGATTTATGGGAGTTGGTGGAAACGACACCTTCGGTAGACTGTTTGCTGCAAATTGTGAGAGGGCCTCGCTTAAGTTCCTCTCCGAACTCGAAGATGGGGCTGTTACAGGTTATGACTTTTATCTTTACGATGAGGATAATGTGCGCACTATCATCTTGACTCATGGTGCAAACGCCCTGTTGAGTCCTGCTCGAATTGATCTCGAAGCAATTCAGAGATCAGAGCTTGTGTTGCTTGATGGTATTACTCTCTCTTTTGGTCCAGAATCCGAAACAGCAATGTTGCGCTGTGTACAAGCAGCACAGGCAGCCGATGTGCCTTTTGTACTTGCCCTTGCAGGCGTAGACATCGTTGATAGCTACCGAGATTTCTTCAATACCTTTGCGCCAAAAGCTCAGATGGTGGCAGGCAACCTAGAGCAGGTAGCAGTTCTGGTCGGTCTTGAGCGAGAGGCATCGCTCGAAGAGGTGAGGATCAATCTCGCTAAATCGTCCATTGATGCGCTTGTTACCTTGGATGCAGCTGGTGCCTTTACTCGCTTCGGTGATGAAGAATTTTTAGTGCCTACACAGAAGATTGAAGCCGTAGATTCCACGGGCGCAGGCGATAATTTCCTCGCGGCGTTCCTCGTAGCCAGAAGGCAGGGGCTCTCTGTACGCCAGGCGCTCGCCGTTGGGAATATCATTGCCGGTGAAGTTATTCAGGTTCACGGTGCTCGGTTGCCGATAAGCCTTGATGTGCCCAAGCTTATACGGGAAGCGATGCAAAATGCGAGGAGCCTTGACGATTAAGTTCGTTTCCTTTTACGGTTGGGCATGGGACATCATGCAACTATTGTCTCGGATTTTGGTTGCTTTGAGTGCATATCTGCGCCATTGATATCGGCAATGGCGCAGGATTGCATTTAAGGCCGTCAACCTTTCCTGACCGGTTTGACCAGTTTGATCGGTTTGACCAGTTTTTCCGCCGATCAGAATCGCATTTTTACGAGTCATCCAACTGGGATAGTACCGCTTTGATGTCAATAACAGGTGTACCATCAATTGTTTCTATCGGCCCCACTTTCAGCCCATGTCCGTTGATCTCAAGCACAGTCACGCGATGTAGACCGATAGGATTCGGACGTGCCGGGGAACGCGTCGCAAAAACACCTGTGAGCGGGTTTTCGATCTCGCCCCGGGGATGCACTTGAAGCACATCACGCGCCGAACGGTGTAGCCATGTGAGAATGATCAACGCATCGCCCACGACAATACCGTGAAGCGCCTGCTCAAATGACGGAAACACTTCGATCCAAGCATCGGGAGCGCCTTCGTAGCCCTGCCGCGGCGCAGCTTCGAGCGCCGTGAGGTCAGAGCGGATAACGCCAATTGGATGAAGCGTGTAGCTGTTGTCCATCATCATTTGCCTTCTGCGCTGGCTTCATCACCCATCACAAGTTGCTGCTTCCATTGGCCGGTACCTTCCAGTTCTTCCGTACAGGGGCACCACCGTCAGGATAAGTCGTCGAAAACGCACTTTCGACACTCAGCTCAAACAAAATGTAGATGTCCTTCGGTTGGTAGCCATAGCGTGTGGCAAGTTCGCGCAGGCCGGGATCGTCGGTCAGAACCGCATGGCCTGTCACTGCAAACTCCCCTCCGCCACCGCCGCTATCGGCGACCGTAGCATGCAGCGCATAGCCGGAACCTCGTTGGAGATCGTGACCTTTGGGTGACGTTGGCTCCATAAACAACAGAAGATGCCCCTCGGCGATAATCGGTGTGACCGGATGGACGCGGGGCAGCCCATTTGCGCGGACGGTTGCCAGATATGCTGGTGCGGCCTTGAAGCGCTGTTCACCAAACGCCGCGAGGTCAGGTGCCGCATTTGCAAAATCCTGCCAGGAATGGTTCATTAGTTCCCCTTTTGTTTTACAAGCGATGGTAGGCTAAAGGCCGATTTTGATGCAGCGAGTCTGAATGTGCCTATACTCAATGATGATATAGCAGCCTCAGTCAGGAGAGAAGTGCATGTCAACACATCCGCTCGATAACCCGATGATCACGTCCATGCTCTTCTATCCGCGCCCAGATCGTCCGGGAAGCAGCCACATCGCCGGAGCGATTGATGGCAGCATTCCGGTTGAGGATAGAGTCTCACTTGGCTATCGCTTCTACGTTCATCAGGCTGACGCGCCCGTCATCCTCTATTTTCACGGCAACGGCGAAATCGCCAGCGACTATGACGGGATTGCCCACTTGTTCTTCGATATTGGTATATCACTGCTGTTCGTCGATTATCGCGGATATGGATGGAGTACAGGATCGCCCCTCGCCAGCAAGTTGCTCAGCGATGCGGAGGCGGTAGTACCTGCGCTGCCTTCTATTTTGAGCAACGCAAAAGTCGGCGCTGTGCCACTGTTCTTGATGGGTCGATCTCTAGGCAGCGCACCTGCTGTGCATCTAGCGTACACCTTCCCGGATCGCTTCAAAGGGCTGATCATCGAAAGCGGCTTTGCCGACATGCCCTCGGTGATGCGGCGGCTCGGTATCCAACCGGAGATATTTTCACTGCCTGAACAGGTTCTTGCGCCTATCGGCAACGCGCGCAAATTGCAGAGCGTGAAGCTACCGCTGCTGGTCATTCACGGCGAAGCGGATCAACTGCTGCCGGTCGAACAGGGGCAACAGCTCTACGATGCCTCTGCTGCTGAAAACAAGACCATTCTCCGTATTCCTCACGCGGGGCATAACGACATTCTGATGGTAGGTATGGAGCGGTATTTGGGTGCTCTTCAGCGTTTCGCGCTGGGTTTATGAATTACTTATAAAATTTACGGCTCCAGTATCAATTTATGTTAAACGAGCTAAGAATTCATTATAGAATGAAAGGTGAATGAATATATGTTGTAACTGGCGCAAAAATGAAACCCTTGTTCAGAACATTTCTCGAAATCCTAATCCTGCCCCTAAAACAACTCATTGCACGCATTTTCACTGCCACAGGTTCTAGGGTCTCGCCACGTAGCGCAGTCGTCGATAACGCTGAGAAATCCCCGTCGGCCCCATCAGAACAAGATACGGAGTTTGAAGAACTCGTCACGCAATATGTTGCTGTTGAAATGTCTGGCACTTATGGAACTCATTTAGCAGCAGAGGAGGAAGAAAATGCTCCCTACCTTGTACGAGAATACTTCTCTGTCTTCTCCCGTTTTCCTGATCTGACTAAAGAAAATGATGTACTTGAGACTGATGTGGATAAAGAAGCCGACGAGGGCGAGCGACTGGGAGTTCCGACGGTCGTTGATGTGCCAGTGATTGAAATAGAAACACATCAGGAGCTCGTTGAAAAACCTATTGTTGAGGCTGTGCAACCGCTACTCTTTCAGGAAATGGTTTCGCCAATCCCGACAATAGAAACGCCAATGAAGTCTGAATTGTTGACTCCAGAACAGCCAGAAATTAACAATAAAATCGGAGAAGACCAAGTCGTTGACGCCGTTGTCGAATTCGATAACCCAGGGATCAATGAACTGAACCTCGCAGTCTCAGCTCACAAACAACCTTACTCAACAAATATCCACGAAACTCCTATGCTTGCAGTTGACTCCACCCCTAACTTGGACGAAGCGGTTGCTCCAATTCCTGATTTGCCCAGCACGGATGACTTGCCGATTTTTGATATAAAGTCTCCTGATCTGATCGATGTTCCTGAAGAGGAAACAACGCTTACTTGGCAATTGTCGGATGAGGTGTGGTTTCAGTTCGATAAGCATGAGCCTGAGAACACTCTGAAGAACGAAATAGATAACTTTTTGGACCAGCTCACAACGGGTGGAATTCGAGCATCCATGCCCATCAGCGAAATTGAGCAACTGCTGCGCTTAGCATTTCGCCGCGTTGAGCTTATTGGCGAACTCCCCGTAAGCCGAGAAGCATTCGAGCAGCTAAGCGCAATTCTGCGAGGACGGTTTGCTCCCAATGGCCGTCGGCTTTCACTGCGCGAAGCGAACTGCCCCGCGCTTTTCTCAACAATAATGGTTTTCTGTGCACGCTATTCCGATGAAGATGCGCGCAGCTTTTGGCGCCCCTTCGCACAAAAGGTCTGGCGTCTCAAGGATACTGATCAATCCTTTCAGGTTATGTGTGCCAATTTCTTCTTCAAGTCTCGTCTTTATCTTGAGGAGCGTTATAACCTGATCTTTCCCGTGATCAATCGTGGCGACGTTGTACGTCCGCTTTATCGTCACGCGATCTTGCCTTTCTATTTGCAGTCCGATTTTGCAGCATGGCTCATTCGAAACTTGCGTTTGATGCAGGATGTGGCACTGGAACATTTGCCATCTGAGTTAGCTGAAACCAAGCTGGAGTACGAGTCAAGAAGCTTGAAGCAGTTCATGCGTGCCGAAGAGACGCGTGAAACCGCTTATTACTTAATCCGGCAGATGAAACGGGCAATCGATCTGTTTGCTCAGGAAGGTGACAGCGAAGCTGTTCGTACTGAGCTGTCCAGCCCTATCGAACGCGAGTTATGGGATCAGATTGCTCACGTTCTCACTCAAACGGTAGAACGACGCACCAGCACCCGGCAGGCGCAAACGCGACTTGAATGGGTTTGGTCGCTTGAAGACGATGAGATGATTCTTCGGTTATTGAATCTGCGGGTCAGTGATGAAATGGGAAAACCCGATGTGTGTCAATGGGTCAGGCAACAAGGAATGCCTGTACATGGGGATGGGGTTAGCGAATACTTGCGCCCTTGGGAAAACGACGATGGTTGGTTGGTTGATGAAGTCTTGATCCCTGTTCCATCATCGACAGGGTGGGTCTATGTCTTGTCCGAAGAAGGAGACATTCTGTACGAAAACCCTGTTCCGCCGCTACCCACTAAACCGTATATGCTGTTTCGATTGACTCAGCAGAGACAGTACGGCATCCCTGTTGATGATGCAGAGATTGCTCAAGGGGATTGGCTTTTGAGCACAGCGGCGGGAATTGCTGTACACACGGATGAGGGTCAAATCCTCACGCCGCTGGAAATACGTGAACCAACCTCGATGCTGCGTGAGACAGCAGCTCACCGGAACGCCGGAGTGTATGAACTGCATCCGCCAATCCGTCTTTTGAAAGATGGTATTGTCATTGCAGAATGGGGGAAGAAGCAAACCACCGTCGGACAACCGAGTATCGAAGGCGATACTCCGCTCGCAGACATATCGGTCTCTGTACCACCCGTTTTCATGAGCCGAGACATTTATCTGCGCATTCCTCAATTCAATGAAAGAGCGAATCGGATCACACTCGCCCTCAAAGGCGGTCCGGTCAACCTTGTACTGCGCATGGATCGATTGCTTGAAACGGGGCGAGCAGAACTAAGCGGTGATGAGATCGTTGTGCATCTAGGAGAACTTATCCCCGACGCAAATGCAACTTATCTCGTCAATCTGCGCCGTGACCTGCAATCGATCCTCCCAGCACCACTGCAATTTACACTCCTAACAGGTGTCGAAGTTACTCCCCCTAATCCTGACATCAGCTATTCGCCGACGTGTTTACCCTCTGTGAGATTACAAGGCTTAAAAGCGGAACACGTTGATTTGCCACAAGGGGCAACGCTACGAACTCTCGACCAAGCGCTATTCGTTGAATGGCGCGAATTAAAAGACAATCTGTGCAGGTTACGTTTACGATTCCCGCACACGATTATTCCGCTGGCATGGAGTGTAAACCGTGTCAATGCTTGGATAGAAGGCGTAGACGGTGACTCGGTCTACGAGGGGCAGCTCACTGGAGTGGTGCTGCGTGCTCGTGGTAATCGATACGAATCACTCCGCTGGATCATGGAGAGCGGCGACACGACGGATTCTCGTGATATCACGCTCAACGCTAAGGGAAGTTACGACAACCCTCTAGGTGATGATGCATTATTCGATCAAATCAGGGGGATTGGTGGACCGGTGACCGTTAGTGCAGAAATGCGTGCGATGCGTTGGCACGTGTTCACCTATCAGGGGCACAAACGAGCACGTCCGGTCGAGCCTGCTGTGGCTCTACAAGAAACCGTTGAGATTAAGAAACCAAGCTTTAAGGCGTATAAATCGGGACTCAACTTGTCGACTCCCTCCACACCAGTGCGTCGCGAACGAGTTGAGATCAACGCATCTCTCGATGATCAGCACTTGATGGCGGAACTGCTGTCGAGTGTAAGTCAGAACAAACAGGTTGTATTAAAGCCAAGCGATTATGCACGGTTGGCAAAGATGCCCGTCAGCGCTTATCTCGATGCTTCACCAAACGAACTCAGCGCTATCTGGACAGGACTTGTGCGTTTAGCAGAAGTTCATCGGACGGTGGAGTGGAAACCTCGTCCGAATTGGGCCTTAACAGTTGTAGACCGCCTGTTTACGGAAAACCAGCTACAAGCCCCCAAAAGCCGCTATACCATCAACCTAGACAAATTCCATACCGTCGAAGGCTATCGTTTTGCGGCTGACAATTGGATCACTGAATACAGACGCAGTCGTGATGACCAGAAACAGTTGGTGAACGGAAGTTGGATTCGAAGCATGCGCTTGCTGAGGCGTGAACTGCAGGTGTATCAGAGCTTCCCAATGATCCGTTTGACGCTTGAGCTCGTTCAAGCAGTGAACGGTGAACCCGAAACAGGTTTCCATTCGCCATTACTCCACTTGGACGAAGTTGTCCTTTTACTGGCACTTCTCATGCGCCTGAACGTCTACCATTCCCAGATCGGGATGAGGGTGCGTGCGAACGCCAACTTCAACCACAAGAACGTTCCTCAGCCAGAAGACATGCTGTACACGGCAAAACAAGCGTGTCCAGCTCTGCTGCTGTGGGCCCTGACTTGGGTAGAAACCTTCTGTGTCTATGATCAATCGCAAAGAGGCTGATGCGTGAATCCCATTCAACTGACCCATACCCTGCAAAATGCGCTGGTGGACTATCTGACGACCATTTTCGACGTGAACCGGAATGGGCAAGAACCTGAACTTGCCGCCTCCATCGAGCAAGCGATCAGTGTACCTGGCGCGCTGTTTAACGGCCCGTATCTGGAGATCGCGCCGCCTTACGAAGTCGGCGACTCGCTCGAAGCTCTATGTGACCAAGGCGTGCTGACTCCGAAACTGCGTATGCTCCCCTGCTTCAAACGCAACCGCCCACTCCCGCTCACCGCGCCGCTTTACCGACATCAGGAGAAAGCAATTCGTAAACTGTGCGCAGATAAGCGCAGTGTGGTTGTGTCGTCAGGGACTGGTAGCGGCAAGACAGAGTGTTTCCTCATACCCATTCTCAACGATTTGCTGCTCGATCCGTCTCCCGGTGTCCGCGCAGTACTCATCTATCCTCTCAACGCGCTCGTCAATGATCAGCTAGATCGCCTGCGGGTGCTGCTCAAAGGCACAAACATCAACTTCGGTCGCTACACCAGTGAGTTAGCGAACACGACGAAAGAAGCACTGCGCGGCTTAGAAGATGATCCCCTTCCGAATGAGGTAATCAGCCGTGAGGAGATCCGATCCGGCGAAAAACTGCCACAAATCCTCATTACGAATTACGCTATGCTCGAATATCTGCTCCTGCGTCCTGAAGACTCCATCCTGTTTAAAGGTGGACGCTGGCGTTTCATCGTACTAGATGAAGCGCATTCTTACAGCGGCGCACAAGGGATTGAAGTCGCGATGCTCATTCGACGTCTGAAGCATCGCCTTAACAAAGTGCAAGGGGAAGTTCGCTGTGTGGCGACTAGCGCTACGCTCACCAACGACAATGCCCAAACTGCGGTCGATTTCGCCAGTACTTTGTTCGATGAGGTATTTGAACCGGATGACATCATTTTCGGGCAGGTTAACGAGCAGTTTGTGCCACATGCGCCGACGGGCTACAGCGTACCTCCCACAAACTATCTACATGCTGATTTCCCCGAACTACTTAAGCGACTGCGCGGCGAGACTTCTACCCCGTTGCTCGATATTGCCGTTCAGTTGAGCGAAATGGGGCTTGTACCCGATAACATACTTGATTTAAGCCAAGAAACGCCCCAAACCCTGCTCTATCATTCGCTGCTCGGCAACCAGACATTGTCTCAACTTCGTAGCTGGATGATGGAACGGCGAGATAATCCGGCGCACGTGCGCGAAGCAGCGGAACAGGTTTTCGGAGAGCTCGATTCCGACGCGCGCCAACAAGCTTTGTATCGCTTGATCGAACTCGGTGCGATGGCGCGACCGGGCGAAGACCAGCCATCATTGCTTCCAACTCGCTACCATCTCTTTGCACGCCCTCCACAAGGAATTTGGGTGTGTCTGAACCCTCAGTGCGAGGGGCGAACGACTTCGGAAGATGCTGGATGGTCACGTATGTTCAGTGAACGCCGCGAGACCTGTGACAGCTGTGGTTGCCGAGTTTATCCGATTGTCGTGTGTCGCGAGTGTGGTCAGGTTTATGTACGAATGTTGGACGAGGAACGCCGTTTTGTTTCTCCCCCTGACGAGCTGTACGGCGATGAAACCCTGCGCTATTTCACCTGGAAACCGGTGCGGGAAAATCGCGGACTTGGAGCGCTTGAGGACGAGGTAGAACCCACAACTGCGGAGGACAAGAACGCTCAGTTCAAGCAAGAAGAAAAGATGATTTGTTTGCGCTGTGGCTATTTCGCGGTGCGCTGTACTTGCGAAAATGACGCGGCTCATGTTCATCTGCATCTTGTTCATCAAATTGAGAAGGATGGCAAACACGGCACGCGTGCTACACCCACCGAGCGGATGAATAAATGCTGTCGCTGTTACAGCAAATCCATGGAGGGTACGGAAATTGTCACGACCATCAGTGTCGGCGGTGTGACGCCATTGTCCGTGCTCACCTACGAGTTGTACCGTGAACTACCGACGTCAACCGACGAACTCGCGCGTGAGAAACCCGGCGACGGACGAAAGCTACTCACATTCTACGATAATCGACAAGGCGCGGCACGTTTCGCCGCATTCTTGCAAGACATCGTCAATACGCAGAACTATCGACACATTCTCGTTCAGGCGGTCAGAGAACACCAAGCGGAAGAAGGCTACCTGCCCAGTATTGATTCAGCTGCGCGCCGCAGTGTCAAACTGGCGTGGGAAAAGCGGATATTCCACAATGATCCGGATACCGAGGTTTGGCGCGATAACACACAGCGCATGACCGGGGAACAGCGCGAATCTTTGAAATCGCGGGTGATGCTCCGCTTGCTCGCTGAATTTACCACGGGACGGGACGAACGCCAGTCCCTAGAGAAGTTGGGTGTGATCGGAGTCTCGTATTTTGAGGACGATCAGCTACCTGATTTTGCTCCCCTAAGCGACCAAATCGGTTTGAGCCCTGATGCAACGAAAGCATTGATCGAGTATCTGCTTGATGACGTTCGCAAGCGCAAAATCATCACCTTGCCTCGAGGAGTCGAAGCAGACGATCCGATCTTTGGTCGAAATGTCTCTCACAATGCGTTAGTCCGAAAGCAAAGCGGCGGTTCAAAGGAAGAATCGTGGACGGGCAGCACCGCTCGCCATTATCGTCGGCGGTTGGTTGCGCATATGCTCCGACATTTCAAGCGCCCAACCAGCGATCAAGCGATTGATACAGTACTCACTGCCATCTGGGAATGGCTAATCGATGAGAACACAGCACTCTTCAAAAGCGTCGGGAGCGGTGGCTATCAACTCAAGCATGATCATATCTTCTTTCACACCGATATGGACTGGTATCGCTGTGCTCGCTGCCAGAGATTGTACTGTCGCGGTGACGCGCTTCCGTGTCCACATCCCGACTGCGGCGGTCAGCTTGAATTGTACGATGTCAGCGAGCGACAGGAAGAGAACTACTTTTACGGAACGTATCAGCGCCGTGTTATCCCCATGCGCGTTGAGGAACACACAGCGCAGCTTGACTCGGAAAAGGGGCGGAACTATCAGGATGGCTTCCGTGATGGCAGCATCAATGTCTTGAGCTGCTCTACCACGTTTGAGATGGGGATTGATCTTGGGGATTTGCAGGCGGTCGTGATGAATAACGTTCCGCCAACCGTCGCCAACTATCGTCAGCGCTCCGGTAGAGCGGGAAGGCGCACCAGTGGCACAGCGTTTATCCTCACATGGGCATCAGAACGACCGCATGATCAGAATTACTTCCGCAATCCGCCAGAAATCATTCGCGGACATGTCCGCGTTCCCTATATTGCGCTCGATAACCCATTCATTCGTCAGCGCCACATCAATGCAGTGTTGTTGAGCAGTTATCTCCGTTACCGCAGTGATGCTGGACATGGAGAACTTGGGCAGGTGGGCGGCTTTTTTGATGCGCAGGGCAACGGGGGAGAACCGCACTATGTAGGGCTGGATACTTGGCTGAAACTGCGTCATGGGGAAATCCGCGCTTTGATCGAGGCGATTGCTCCATCGCTTGCCCCTACTGCCGATATTGTGACTTGGATGGATGCTTTCAAGTCCGATATGGCAAAAGTCAATGAGAATTACCAAACCGTCACCGCCTACTATCGCGAGCAAATCGAACGACTCCGCATTTCGACGGACTTTACGAATGCGAGTGCCAGCAAAGATGCGATAGCAGAAATTCAGCATTTCAACAAACTGCTTGACCGGCTGCAAAAAGACTTCCTGATCAATCACCTGAGCGGACGCGGTGTTCTCCCGAGCTATTCTTTTCCGCTCTACACGGTCGAAATGCAGCTTCCTGCCAATATCCGTGACAGTGAACATTTGCGTTTGGAACGGGATTTGCGTCAGGCGATTCGG
This sequence comes from uncultured Chloroflexota bacterium, assembly GCA_937988705.1. Lineage (GTDB taxonomy): Bacteria > Chloroflexota > Anaerolineae > Aggregatilineales > Phototrophicaceae > Flexifilum. The sequence goes on from CALKIA010000164.1 coordinate 24,438, forward strand.
GAATATGCCCCAGGATCAGAGGTGGTTGCCGACAAGCGTATCTGGCGGAGCGGCGGGTTGCAGTTCTACCGCGATACAGTAAGGGATCGGGAATACCGCATTTGTCCGACATGTAACAACCTACATATCGCCAATGCGGACGGCATTCCTCTTACAGATGGTGATCAAGGCTGCCCTGTGTGCCATGAAAAAGCCGCGAGACTCATGCGCTTTGTCACACCAGATGGCTTCCGTGCTGATCGACGCAAAAGCGGCATCCCTGCACGCCAGTATGTTCAGATTGTGCCCTCAAAGATGCGGTCAGGTTTGCTGCCCGCTTCGGTGCCTGCTGAACAATTGCAGGGGAACATGGTCTATTCAGCATACGAACGTACAGGGCAGCTCCTCTATGTCAATGAGGGGAGTGGTCGGGGGTTCCGTACCTGTTTGGGGTGTGGCGCGCTAGTACCTTATAAAGAGAAGCGATGCAAAACAAAAGACTGTCCCGGTGCTCCTCTGTCCGAAGTCGCGCTCGGCCACGTCCAAGGTACCGATACGCTTCATTTACGATTTGTTGGGCAAGCGGATTTCCCTATTCCGGCTCCCACTGACTCGTCGTTCTGGTTATCGCTGATGACGGCGCTGATACATGGGGCAAGCCGTGCGCTTCAAATCGAGCGACGTGACATTGATGGAGTGCTAACTCCCCGCGCTCGCAGTGCATACCAATGGGAACAGACTATTGTGCTGTACGACAATGTTCCCGGCGGCGCAGGGCATGTTAAGCAAATTCAACAGGAACTGCCTAATGTCTTACGGGAAGCGTTGCGTGTTGCCAACTGCACGGATTGCGCGCCTGATACCAGCTGCTACCACTGTTTGCGTGACTACAATAATCAGATCTATCACAGTCAACTACGACGGGGAGCAGTCGTACGTTTCCTCGAAGTCTTACTGCGCGATTTTGAGACGGTGTCGCAGCCCACAGCAGGTGCGGGACAGGTCATCGCTGCGAATTTACCGCACTGGTTAATGCGACAGCTGGAAGCTTCTCAGCAGCAGGTTGTACTGGCTGCCAATTCGATCACGTTAGAAACGCCTTTGGCGGTGGGGCGCCACTGGCTTGATCTATTACATGATCTCATACAGCGCAAGGTCGCCGTTGATCTGTATCTCGAGCGATTGCCCCAAGAAAACGCGGCAGAGTACAGCATCGCGCGGCATCTACAGGTGTTGATGGAACGCGGGTTGCGACTATGGAAAATCGATGCGCTCCCCGACTGGCAAGTCGTTATTGATCCAAAACTTGCCGACACCCGCCGAGCTATTGCGCTTACGATGCAAGGAAGCTTCGATCTGGGTGCAATGAGCGGCACGGCAGGACTTCTCACGACGATTCACCCACAAGGAGCTGATGCCGGTATGCAAGCAATCGCAGACGCTCGTGCCAAATCAGTTAATGTTCGCCAACTTGATCCGCCGGAGAATACACAAGTGATCAATATTCGCCTGAATGAACGCATCACCGAAAGGGCGTTGTTTGGAACGGTGTTTGCACGTCCAGTGAAACGGATGTTGGTTAACGATCCGTATTTGTACGATCATGAGCGGATCGTACATCGACTTGGTGCCTATATGGAACTGGCTGCACAGAGTGGCGCGCTCGAACATGTTCAGGTGATCACGAAACGGGCCGGGCAATCAGGCAATCCCGGTTACGGAGCAGATCAAGATCGTGCGGAAGCTGAACTCAATCGCGCCTTCGGCAGTGTTGTAACGTTCAAGCACAGTCAGCCACAGCACGACCGTTTCATTGACATAGAGCGGGTTGACGGCTCGAGAGCAAAGATCATCATCGGGCAGGGCTTAGATTTCATTCAGCCAGATGGACGCGCTAAACAGACGTATGTCGTTATTCAAGACCTCTTGTAGGACTGTAAGCATTGAAGGAAAAGCACTTTGGCAAAAGGTTCGGCTAAATCAGACGCTGGTTACACTGGCAGTCTTTTCGGCGATGTAGAGCGTCTGCACGTCGTGAAAGCGAAATTTTCGGAGGCGTCTCAAGTTGGTTTGAGCGACCTTCTAATGGGTTACAACCGGATACGCGTCTTGACCTACTCCAGCAGCATAACACTGGTCAATCAGGTTGCTGAATTTGTAGACGAGATGGAGATCATCTTTGGGCGCGAAGACATTATCAACCGGATGGCGCATTACGTTGCTTATCAAGATAACCTAATTCGGGAACTCAAACAGGAGTTTAAGGGGAAAGATCATATCCGGCGGAAATTGGACGCGGGCAAAATCCGTCTGTATGTGGTACAGGGGATGATTTCGCACGAAAAGCTGTTTTTGCTGGAAGGGGAAGCGGGTACACGTGTCATCAGTGGTTCAGCGAATTTCTCTGAAAAGGCGTTCTCCGGCAATCAAAACGAGAGCTTTATCTGCTTCGATAATGATCCTGCCGCATGGGATTTCTTCACCCAAAAATACGAACGTATTCGTGAAAGATCGAGCATGAGTATTGCCAAGCGTGCTGTTCTCGATGAGGAATTCGACATTGAGCAGCTTCCAGTGTTCGACCCTGAAAAACACGAGGGGGCAACGCCGCAGTACATCATCATCGAGGAGAAGCCCCCGAAGGCGACGATTGTCAACAAGCTCGTGACGCCGCGTACCCCCAAGCAGTACGAAGGACTGAGTCAGATCATCACGACGGAGAAAGGGGTGGCTCGGATTGATCGTCAAACACGGGTTCGCGCGGTGCAGTATGTGAAGAGCAATACGCGCTCCCAAGAAGAAAACCCCGAAGAGTACCTAAGCCTTTATCCAGAGTCGCGCCGTGCTGTGCTTTCCGGGAAGGAATTGGATTTAGAACCGGAAGCGCCGGATGTGCACCGTGATGTTGCCTCGATGCTGGAATACTTTGAGGGTTATGAGCAGTTTCGCGGCAACACCACTAAGTTGGCTCACGATTACTTCACTTTTATGAGTTGGCTGTACATCTCGCCATTCATCTGCGATTTTCGCAATCGCGCAGAAGCGAGTTTAGATGATGACTCCGATAAGCTTGATTATCCAGTTTTCGGTCTGCTGTACGGTAAAAGCAACTGCGGTAAGTCGGAATTGATCAAGTGGTTGTTGTTGTCAATGTTCCAGCACGAGGGCTTTTTGCCGAATGACTGGTTCACCAAGGGGCAGATGGCTGGGCTGCGCGAACAAAACCGACGCTATCCGATGGCGTTCGATGATATGGATAAGACGCGCTTCGGCAACCACGCGATCCCGCTGATCAAAGAAGACTATATCGGACTACCCGAGTATCCGGTGGTGGTACTGTCAATGAATGCGGACAAGGATACATTCGAGAGCGAAGTGCGAAAACGCTGCCTCATCATCTATACGGGCGCATCGCTGCCCGATCACACCGGGGAAAGCCGCGCGCTCGGTTCGAAACTCAAGCGTATGAAGCGGAGTCTCGGTGACGCATTGTACCGGGAATATCTGCGCCGCGTGATGGACAGCCTCGAAGCGAAACCTCCGAAGGATATCCTTGCCTTTTCATCGGAAATTTTGCGCGATATTTTCGCAGAGCATTCAGACGCACCACTTCCAGCATGGTGCGAACTGACGACAATGAATCGCTACGTGCAGACCAAGCATGACAAGGTTAAAGACGAACTGCGGAGCTATATCCAGCATTCGCCGGACGCGTGGAGCGAGAATGCAGGTAACCTCGTCTTGCGATTGGAAGATATCCACCAGATTCGCAAGCTCGCGAAAGATGTGCCGGACTACCTGATCCATTCGGTGTCCGGCAACGCGCTGATCTTCGTGCGCGACGAATTTGAGGAATTTATGGAGGAACCGATCTTCGCCAAGACGCGCCGACGTTGGTTGTTCCCGTTCCGCAAACGCGCCAAGAAATGAGGAGTGCTCGGTTTTTCCAAGAAACACATGCTCCAAATGCCAACTTAAGGAATATACATCGGGGTTGAAGGCAGTTTTTTGAGGTTCGAAGATCGGGCGGGTATCGAGTGTGAAGAGATGCCCGGCTATAGTTTCCTGTTGCGCTCATCTGCCGTGACAGCTTCACGCGATACTTCACCGTAATTGAGGCTAACCCAACATCAAAAAATATCCAGTGGCATAGTCGGCGCAAGCAGAGCCCGTTGCGAGGATCGTCGTTGCAGCAGCATTCGTTTAGTTGGGAAAGGTCAAATCTCGCTCCTAACGAGCTGCCGAGCAAAATCCTGTCTTTGCCGCCTAATCTGAAAGCTATCCGCTTCCAACAGCTGACTCAAATAAGTCATATTAACGGGGCGGAGGATGACGTGTGCCTTGTTCGTACTGGACATGGCTTCACGAATGTTGATGATTTGAGGTTCTGCCCGGCTATCAAGGCAGGGATAGAGGATTGACGACTGGCCATTCCAACCCTGACTTAGGGCATAGATCGCCAGTTGGTACAGCATTTCGCGGGGGAGAGGTTTCTCCCAGAGATCCCGGTATTTTGCGTCGAGAATCGCCATCACAGTTTTTCCAGTCGTGATGACGAAATCAGGTCGCGGCGTAGGGGCTTCGCGCAGCCTTGGGTTATGCTGAGCAGAATACGCCATCATCCCCGTCAGCCGATATTGGTCGTGAACGGTGAGTTCAGGCAGGTTTTCGTTCAAGAAACGGGATAGCAACCGTTCGAAGAACCGATTCATGTCAAATAGAAACCCCGGCAGCCCGAAACTGTCATTCCGGTCTTCCAACGTAATACCGACGGACCGCAGCAGCATTTCTATCAGGGTGATGGCTGGCTCATAGTGGACGGTCAGCCGATTCATCCCATGCCGCAGTCGTTGCAGTATGCTGAAATCAAGTGAGGTTCGCGACACATCCACTTCGAGCAAACCAGCTAAACGCCGCAAACGGGAACGGATTCCAATATCATTCGTTAAGCGTGTGGCGAAATACAGCCCTTCGAGCAGAACTTGGTTGATCAGTGAGTCTTCAAGGCGTGGATGATGAACGACTGGCAGTCGCGCCTCCACAACACCGCCCTGTCTTGCCAGCCGCTGTAGATCGAGCTGCCCTTTGGGCACAACCAGACCTTCAGCAACACGCTGATATTGCCGACGCAAGCCGCGATTCAAAAGTTCGCTGACCTCCGCGATCAATTGCTCGATTAGAATGTTCTGAAAAGCTTTGGGTTCCGTATCGAGCCGGCTCGTCTCCATCAACTGGAGATCGCGCAGCTGATACGCATACCGGAACAGCGTCAGCAGAACATCTAACTTGATCTTCGGCTGGATGATGATCCTCAGGTCGCCAAGCTGGAAATTGCCGACATACGAGGTCGAGCGCAGCACCAGTCCGGTGCGCAATTCCAAAACTTCGAGCATTGGCTTCTGTGCCAATGCGTCCAGAGTGGAACGAAGCGCTCTGTTGCTACCAAACGAGAAGTTCGCTAGCTCCGGATACTCAACTGGAGTCGCCTCGTCCCATTCGGACATCCGAATAGTGGGCATTAAGCTTCGTCTCCTGCCGAAGAGCTGTCCAAATCTTCGCCATTCTCAGCTTGTTCCCCTTCCGCCTGAGTGACAGAGGCGAGCGTCATCAGCTCTGGCGTGAGTTCCAGCAAAGCCTGAGCCAACTGCTGTGCATTCCCGGTCTCAAACAGATCATGGTTGATGATTTGCTTCTCGCGGTTCACCAATGCTGTGCCGAGGATTTTCTCCAAAGCGGTGTAATCCTCGTAGCAGTACTCCTCAAGCAGCGGAATGATATCTTCCCGAATGACACGGGCAAACTTCGCAAAATCCGCGAGCGGCTTTCCGCTTTCCAAGAAATAGGCATGACCGATTTGCAGATTGCGCGCATCGTGCCCTATGTTCTGCAGAATGCGATGATTGAGTTCGCCGAGCCACTTGGCTAGTGGGATACCATCAAGCACCGTTGAACCGAGCAAATCCGGATCGGGGAGCAGTTCGACGAAACCGAAGCGACGCCGCAAAGCCGTATCCAGCAGCGCAATCGACCGATCTGCCGTGTTCATCGTCCCAAGGACATATACATTCGACGGTACGGAGAAACCTTCCCGACTGAGCGGCAGCAGAATGGCTTTGCCGCGCTTATCTTTCTCCAGCACCGTAAGCAACTCTCCAAAGATGCGCGGAATATCGCCCCGATTGATTTCGTCGATGATTAGGTAGTAGTTATGCTCCGAATCGGAGCGCGCCTGATCGCAGAGCTGCTTGAAGATGCCATTCTGGCGGGCGAAGGCCATCTGACCGTTGGCGATATGGGGGCGATAGCCTTCGAGGAAGTCTTCGTAACCATAGGTTGGATGGAAGGAACACAACCGAACATAGCTGTCTGTTGTGCCGAAAACGCGCTGCTTCTGCGCCGCTTCGAGATTCTTATAGGCCGCGCCAAAACACTGCCGCGCAACCAGTTCGCAGGCTGTCGTTTCCGCCCAGTAGGTTTTACCAGTGCCGGGCGGCCCGTACAGAATGACCTGACCTTTGCGCTCCAGAATCGCCTGAACGTACCCCGGTAGACCACTCAAGCGGACCGGCGCAGGTTTCGGCGCAGGTTGGACGACGACCACAGCGGGCTTCGCCTCGGACTTTTGCGCGGGCACTGCTTCCAGCAGATGGCGTTCCACTTCCACTTGGTTGGCGTACGTGCGGATGACGCGAGCCGCGGTATCAAACCCCTCTTCGTCAGGGAACTGCCATTCGTCAGCCGACAGCCAGTCGACCGGGAGGCGATGCGGCGCGGTCGAGGATTCGTAGTAGTACCCGCCTGTGACCCGGCCAATGCCAACGGCTTTGCGACTGCGCGGCTCAAAGGCGACGACGAGATCGTTCACCGCAATATCGGTTACAAAGTCAAACAAGCCCTGTCGCTCGACTGTCGTCGCTTTGGGGTAGACAGGATCCATCCGCTGACGCAGGCTTTTCTTCGACTCGGTATTGTGCGCGAGGCCAGACAAATCGCCGAGTTCGGACCACGTGACGGCCGCAAAGCCGGCCTCGCGCTGCAGACTCCACTGTAAAGCTTCGGGGTTATGGGGATCAGACGCCAGAATACTCCAGTAGGTATAGGGGCGACCATTGAGCCCATTGAGCACGGTCGTCAGGTGATTCATAGGCATACCAAGTTCGAGAGCGATCCGGACAAAGCGTCCGGCCGCAATGTAGCGACCGGCACGTTCATCCGGGATATTAGGCTCTAGGAGCTTGACGAGATAGAAGCGCTGGAAACTTGCCATGTGATAGTCGTCAAGTTTATCGGGATACAACAAGCTGAAATACTTGTGTCCCCATGCGGTGAGGCTGACGTTAGGCAGCTGCTCGTCGAACAACTGCTGGAGCGCCCGATAATCCTCATCGGCGGCATTTGCAGGAAGGCTTTCGAGCAGGGTGCTCCCGCGCAGAAGCTGATCACGGTGACGCCGCGCGATCTCGATTGCTTCTTCGAGCGTGATCTCAATCGGATAGTTGCGGGCATCGCGAGTCATCCACTTGCCTGTCGCCGCATTCGGGTAAACGCCAAATTTCAGCGCGCTGCCGCCTGAAATACTGCCAAAAATTGCGGGGAACTCGTCATCATTCTTGAATTCCAGCCAATAACTGAGCGAATTTCTGTTGGTACGACGCAGATCATGCATGGTGTGGAGCAGCACCTCGCCGTCCAGATTGCGCAGCACATCCGGACCGAAGCGTTCCCGAAACGTTACATAGTACCCCTGTAATCTATCGGAGGGGTAGAGCTTTCCTTGGTCGAGCAATTGACTTTGTGTCTCTTTAATCGCCTGCACAAGTTTAGAATGCAGCATCAAAACCTCTCTTCATATTCGGCAACCCAGCAAGAGTTATCGAGTTACTTCGCCAAAGCATGTTTGAAATTCACAGTAAGCTAGATTTCTTATTAAAAAACACTTCAAGGCTTTTCATGATTAGTCCGCATGCTGCAAGATCGCTGAGATAACTTCTTGGAACGTGTGGAGGGAAGCATTCAAATCAAGCTTTGTGGTATTTACTGCATATTGTGCGGCCTCGTACACGGCACGCCGTTCAGGGGAATACTCGGTCTTCATAAAATCATCTTTTGAGCGGAGATCCCCCCTTACCTGTATTTTGACCGAATTACGGCCGTAAATCACATCCTCATTCCCGGTAACACAAACGAGGTTTTTGGCTCGTTCAATGAAGTAATTTCTTCCCTGCTCAGTTTGCAATGAACCTGCACCAGCATCCACCAGGTAAATGTTGTCATCCTTAATCTGGCAAATTTGATGGAGTGCTTGAAGGCAGTAATTCCAAAACTTCGCCCACCCATCTGGTAGATGTACAATCTCATTAAGATGAGCAACTCCCGCATATCGCTTAACTTGCGCATCGAGTGAAACATGGATGAAGTGCGTGCCTTGCTCGGCCAGCTTCTTACACAATGCTGATTTCCCCGCGCCGGACGGCCCCACCACATAAATGACGCTCATTCTTCACTCCGTTTTCGTACCCAACAGTCGCGCCTATACGTTTCCACATTCAAGCGGCTACTTATTCTTCCTCCAGCTTGATCGGCTGGAAATGCAGGTGCTTGAGCTCCGGCGGCGGTTCCGGCATGGGCTTCTGCCAGTAGACCGGGCGGATCACGCCGAAGCAGCGAGTATCGCCGCACTTCTTTTCGAGCGCATATGTCCACTCCTTGCGGCAGTAGTCCGAGTGCGCCGAGTTCTCCGACCACAGCAGATGGATGATGTCGGCTTGATCGATCTTCTCGAACAGACGCGTTTCCCAGTCGTCGCCCGCGCGCAGGTCTTTGACATCCATGAACACGCGATCCCCCAGCGCCTGCTCGATCTGCCGGGCGCGCCGCCATGCGATCTCTTCGTCCTTGTGCGAGTACGAGAGGAACACGTTGCGGTACAGGTGCGCATCGGCTTTGCGTGTGCCGCTGTCGCGCGGCGGGTCGACCAGCGGATCATCGGGCAGAACGGAAACCGTTTCCGCCGCTGACGCCGCGACCACCTCACACGACGACTTGATGCACGCGACCTCAAAGCCTTTGACCTGCACCGAGACGCGCAGCAAGACTTCCTCGTCAGAATAGGTTTCCGGCACTTCAAAGTCGAAGTTGAAGCGCAGCCACTTTTCATCCCACGTTTTGGTCATCTCCGGCGGATCGAAGGTGATACCCTCCGCTTCCGGCACAATCGTGATCTCAGTTTTCGGTGCGAGCGGGATTGGCTCTGCTGTGTGGCGTTCTTTAGGCAGATCGCCAAGTTCATCACCGAACTTGCGCACATCCTGTTTTATAACATTCTGTTGCTCCGGTTTGTGCGCATAAACGATGAGGCTGTAGCGAGTCTGTTTGCTTGCTTTACTGGGGCTGTAGAGCGAGAAACCAACCGTTTTCCCAGAGTTGGGCTGTGGAGAAAGCTGATTGTATTCAAGTGGTCGTTCTTTTGGGGGTTCCTTTTCTAGCGCATAATCAAAATATGTGACCACAACCTCATCCGAATCATCTTCGCCAAAATTAGTTGGCTCTTCACTCTCCCGAATGTAGTGAATAAGGAAATCCGCCATGGAGGAGGATGATCTTGTCTCAGGAAAGGCGCGATCGATGTAGCTCACGGTGTCAAGTACGGACGCAGAAAATCTTACGTTAGTCGCATTACCAACATCAACTTTAAGAGTCTGCTGTAGTTTGACTATCCCATCACGTGTTATAGCTTCAGTAGCGTCCTGCTTTTCGGCAATTAGCACTACCACAAATTTTCCGTGCTCCGCAGCGAATTGCAGCTCGGTCAAGAATTTTGGTGATGACATACTGTGGATAGACAGAATCAAGATGACAACTCTAGCGTTTCGAATCCCATCCTCTGCAAAGCCTCGCCATTCTGGAATATCGGGTGTTACATCTGGCCTCTCCTGCCAAGTTGCAAAGCCAGTCATCATCAGGTTGATAAATAGATCAATGACCAATTCCTGATCTTCGAGCGCATATGCGATGTATATATAGGGATGGTTTGAAGTCAATTCGATCCTCCATTGCGGTATATAAGGAATCTTCAAGGCGAATACTGTTGACCGCGCTTAATGTTCCCCTACGCCTTGATCTTCCCCGCGCCAACATCCCGATATGCTTGCAGCGTTGCCGCCTTGACCGCCTCACTCACCAGCGGGAACGTCCCCAAAATGTGCGTGAACTCGGCTTCCGTCAGCCCGTAGAGATGCGCCACCATGCCGTCGATTTCGGCGCGCAGACGGGCGCGCTCTCCCACCTCCGTGACGCCGTACCTGCTCCCCTCGCCTTTAGGAGAGGGGTTGGGGGTGAGGCCGACCTCCCGCGCCAGATCGTCGAATTCCGGCGTGGTGCAGATGAGCCGCGCGGCGCGTTCGACCAGCGGCGCGAAATACGGGTCGCCCGCTGTGAGACGTGGAAATGGGGTTTGATAGACAAAGAACATAGTCAGGTTCGTAGTGACTTTTTGTCGGATAATATAGTCAAAGATGTAACTGTCTAGGAAGCTTAAAACCACCAAGCCATCCGATGCATCTTCTAACACTGCGACATTTAGCGAATGCCCACAGAACACATTTCGCGGCAGTATTGACGATATAAAAGTTCGTTCGTTCGTACTTGATGCTACAGAGCGGTATGCGAGTCTATAGTACTCATAGTCGAGTTTTTGCCCCTTATCCATACCACGAGCGCCGATTACCGCTTGACGCCCAGCTTTCTCATCGACCCAGTAGCGTGGTTCAGCATAGCTGGCAGCGAACTGCCAGATCATCTTGCCTTCGTAGAGAGGCAAGCGCCCCGGTGCAGGTTCGGTGCGGAATAAGTGGCTGTCGTTGGTCATATGAAATTCTGCGCCAAACTTGACCGCCCACTTTCCCGGTACGGCGTCGCCCAACAGCGGGAACTTGAGCATTTTCTCGCTGATCGTCACGTCCATCTCGCTTTTCACTTCTGCGATAGAGAGCGAATCGGGTGACGTTTTGCGGATCAGAGGAACAGAGATCTGCAGGTGTTGGCTTTCGGAATGCAGGAAGGTGTCAAGCTGAGTCGGCGCGACGGCTTCACGCGGGTTGATGCGGAATGCGGCTTCAAACTTCTGAGTTGATCCCCCTTTACTAAAGACCAACAGCGCGATCTTGAAACGATGATCCACTCCTTCAAACAGAAACCGTTCGTTGCTCAAACCGAACAATGAATCAATCTGCGATTGAGTAAACAAGACTTCGCGCAATTGTTTCGCGCCCAAATCCGTGTAAATGCCCGACGGTATGACGATCCCGCAGCGGCCACCCTTTCGCAATAAGTTATGCGTCTGTTCGGTGAACACCTTGTACAGGTTGATGTCAGTCCCGGCTTTTTTGCCGTTTACGATGCTGATCTGGTTGGCGAACTGCGCCGCGCTCCGGTAGAAGGAGCTCACATGCGGGAAGCGGCTCAAGTAGTCCAGCCACGCCGCTTGGATCTCCGTATTTTGTAACAAACGTTCTTGCTCCACGTCGAAGTCTTCGATCCGCATGTTGTTCTTTGAAATCACATCGCTGTAGTCCGCGAAAAACTCCTTGCTGTTCGGCTTGAAGACTTCCCAGGGCGGATTGGTGATAATCACGTCGAAGCCGCCGCGCTCCCCGACGATCCGGTCGAACTCATAGCCCCAGTGGAACGGCGTCAGGGCGCGGATGTCCGCCAGCACCAGCGGGCGTTTCTTCGCCTTGCCGTCCGCCTGCGCCTGCTCGTAGCGGATGTTCAGCGTCTGGAAGTCGCCGAGCAAAATCCCGTCCAGCGTGTCGTAGGCGTCGCGCTTGTGCGCTTCAATCTGCCCGCGCAGGCTGCTCAGGTCATCGGTCAACGACGAGGTTTTGCGGTACAGGTCAATCAGGCGGTTCTTCTCGTCCAGCGCGCGGCGGTAGCGGGCAGCGTTCGCCCCGGCGAATAGGTCGGCCTGTCCCGCCGCGTTGAAGCGCGTCTCATCCACCTTCAGCAGCCCGATCAGCGAATTGCCGCACATGATGTTGAAGTCGATGTTGGGCAGCGGTTCCAACTGCTCCACCGTCTGCGCGGACGAGACGAGGAACAGGAACAGGCGCAGCCGCGCGATTTCGGTCGCCTCCTCCATGATGTCCACGCCGTACAGGTTGTCGGTGATGATGCGCTTGCGGATGTAATAGTTGATCGACGGGTGGTGCTGGTCAATATCACGCAGGTGCGCGCTCAGGTTGGTGTCGCTCAAGAAACGGATTTTGCCGTAGACCGCCGCGTACACGTCGAGCAGCGTCTTCATTGCCGCGACGAGGAACGCGCCCGATCCGCACGCCGGGTCGAGGATCGAGAGCGTCGGCAGGATGGCGAGCAGCTTGCGGCACACGTCCGCGTCCAGCTTGAGCAGCACGTCGCCAATGTCGCCGTACTGCCGCTCCGAGACGGCGTTCAGCTTGTCCACGATCACCGCGTTGATGGTGCGCTCGCACAGATACTGCGTGATCTCGCTCCGCGTGTAGTACGCCCCAAACGCCTTCTGGTTGATGTACTTCTCGAAGATGTAGCCGAGCACATCCGGGTTGATTTCGTTGTCCTGCGCGCCGGGCGTATCGTCCAAGTGCCACGAGTAGCGCCCGAACAGGCCGAGCACGTTCTCAAAGGCGCGGTCAGGGATGCGGATGTCGGGGTACTTGGTTTCGAGTTGGTGCGGCAGGAATAAGCCGCCGTTCAGGTAGCGGATCTCGCCGAGCAAGCGCCGCGCTTCCGGCGTGCGTTTCTCCGGCGGCAGCGCGAAGCCCTGAAAGAACAGCGCCGTGAGGAAGTCGGTGTAGAACAAGTCTGAGCCGCGCGCTTGGCTCTCCGCCAGCTTGTCATCCAGATAGCGCGTGTTCTTCTGGATGAAGC
>CALKIA010000165.1 GCA_937988705.1 uncultured Chloroflexota bacterium
GTTTGCGCCTCAAGGCGGCGAAGGATCGCGGTGCCTGGGTGGTCGTGGCGAATGCCCGACACACGCGCATGGCTGATTTCGCGAGCTGCACCGAGAGCTTCCCGGTCGGCGGCGCGGCCGCCTGGATGAACGACTTCATCAACCATGAGACGGGCGCGCACCTCGCCGGTATGACTAATCTGATCATCGTGGCCGGCGCGGAAGGCTTGGATGTCGATGGTCACCGCGCGCTGATGCAGGCGGCGGCGAACTACCTCATCCGCACCGGACACGTTGGCAAGCCGCAAAACGGCCTCATGGCGACCTTCCCCGGCGCGAACACGATGGGGCTGCACTATATGGGCTTCTCCACTGAAGAAACGCTCGACATCATCGCGAACCCGCCGCAGGTGCTGATACTCGCGGATGCGGATGTATACGCAGACGATCCCAACGCGGCGGCGTGGCTGAGCAAAGTGCAAACGGTCATCTCGCTGAGCCTGTTTCACGATGAAGCCGCGCAGAAAGCGGCGGTCGCCCTGCCGATTCAGAGCTTTGCAGAACGCGATGGCACGTTCACCAATGGCGAACGCCGTGTGCAGCGCTTCTACACCGCACAAGGCCCGATGGGCGCGGCGCTCCCGACGTGGCAGGTTGTTTCCCGCCTCGGCGAAAAGCTGGGCGTCCTGAAGACCAAGACCTCGGCGGCGTCCGTCATGCAGGAAATCACGCAGACGGTTAGCGCCTACGCTGGTACGCGCTACTCCGAACTGGCGAAGGTTGATCGGCAGTTCCCCGAAGTCGGCGGCGATGACCTGTACTACGGCGGCACCGCTTACAAGAACAGCGGCGGCCTCGGCGTGCAGATTGAGTCAGCGGCTGATGGTGGCGCGGAAGCCGAATACGGTACGGTCAACCTGCCGGAAGCGGTTAAGGGCGACCTGATCGTTATTCCGACGGTCAGCCTGTACAACCGGGCGCGCGTGTTCCGCCCGAGCGAAGCCGAACTGATGGCGCCGCGCATTCCGACGCCCTTCGCGGAAATCAACGCGGCGGATGCGGACAAACTAGGCATTAGCGACGGCGACCTGATCGCCATCGACGTCGCAGGGACAGTCATTGAAGTGGCCGCACGTGTCAACAGCAGCGCTCCGCAGGGCGCCATTCTGCTGCCGCGTCATCTGGCGACCGGCGTCGCCGCGCCGCTCGTCCCGGCGGTTGGTCAGGTAAGGGAATTGGTGAGATAAGAGATGGCTCAAACTGTTACTGCCCCTGAGACACAAAATCGCCCGCGCGTCCCGCGTTGGTTGATCATCGTGGGCCTCGTAGTCGTTGTGGGGATTGTGGCGCTCGTGCTGCTGGCGCCGACGCTCTACAGCCTCGGCGATTCGGCGCTGCAAGGTTACTTCAATCCGTACGGCGTCGATCCGGCTCTGATCCGCGAATGCTATGGTGAAAATGGCGGCGGTTGCCCGACTGTCCATTCGATCCTCTTCTCGGTGATTTTTCTGGTGGTCATGCTCACGGGCTTTGCCTATACCACGCTGTTGGAACGCAAGTTCATCGCATGGTTCCAGCAGCGCACCGGCCCGAATCGCGTGGGGCCGGGCGGTTTCCTGCAGCCCGCCGCTGACGGTGTGAAGCTGATCTTTAAGGAAGACATCATCCCGTCCGGCGCGGACAAACCCGTGTATTATCTCGCCCCCGTCCTCAAGACGGTGCCCGCGCTGATCGTGCTGGCCGTTGTACCGCTGGGACCCAAGCTCCTCATCCCGTGGTTTGATGGCCTGTGGTATCGCGTGCCGCTCGGCCTGGCCGATTTGAACGTGGGCGTGCTCTGGTTGCTGGCGATCACCTCGCTCGGAACGTACGGTGTCGTGCTGGCCGGGTGGGCGAGTAACAATAAGTACGCCATGCTCGGCGGTTTGCGCGCCTCCGCGCAGATGTTGAGCTATGAACTCAGCCTCGGTCTGACGATGGCGGTGCCGATTTTGCTGGTCGGCAGCATGAGCCTCGGCGATATCGTCCAGAGCCAGACGTATATCTGGCAGTGGTACGCCTTCCAGAACCCGCTGGCGATGGCCATCCTGATGATCGCGCTGCTCGCGGAAATCACGCGTTCGCCGTTCGACCTGCCAGAAGCGGAACAGGAACTCACGCAAGGGTTTATGACCGAATACAGCGGTATGAAGTTCGCCATGTTCATGATGGCGGAATACCTCGGCATGATCACGGTGAGCATTATCGTGGCGTCGCTCTATCTTGGGGGCTACAACGACGGTTTCGGCCTCGTGCAGAACCTGCCATTCCTCGGCCCGGTCGTGCTGATCGGCAAGGTCATCCTGTTCCTGATCGGCATGGTGTGGGTGCGCGCGACGCTGCCCCGTATCCGTTACGACCGCCTGATGGCGCTGGGCTGGAAAGTCCTGCTGCCGCTGGCGCTGGTCGCGGTGCTGTGGACGACCGTTGCCGTCCTGCTGGGCGATCTGTTCGGTGACCCGATGGCTTATGGCATCGCGGGGATGGTCTTCTTCGTGGTGGTGATCGGTGGGTCGCTGTGGGCGTTGAACCGCTCCGGTGAATTCACGTCGGATGACTCGAACGCGATGGAGAACGACCCGGTGATCACGGGTGAACGGCGCGGCCTGGGCTATATGGCGCTGCAAGTGCTCGGTGGCATCATTGCCATTCCGTTTGTGCTGCTGCAAGCAACGATTGGTGCACTGGAGAGCCTGGCAAAGCTGGCGCCGGACGACAACAAGAAATCGGCGGGCGGGGATTAGTCCCGTTACAGAATCGTAGGGACGCGGTAAATCGCGTCCGTGCTCATTTCAATTAGGCGGACGCCATGAATGGTGTCCCTACGTGGACGAGAAATTGGTAGGGTTGAGGCGTGCCTCGCCCTCACAGGCGATGAACTGAGTTTTAGGGGATACGCTGGATGAACATTATTCGCGGTTTTGCGACGACGTTCAAGCATTTACTGGAAGAACCGGTCACGGTGCAGTACCCGGAACAGCAAAAGCCGTTCCGTGAACGCTACAAGGGGCGCCATCACCTGCGCCGCTACGAAAACGGCCTTGAGAAGTGCATCGGCTGCGCGCTGTGCGCGGCGGCCTGCCCGGCAGATGCCATTTGGGTGGAAGCGGCGGAGAACACCGACGACGCCCGCCGCAGCCCCGGCGAACGCTATGCGAAGACCTACGAGATTAACATGATCCGCTGCATTTTCTGCGGTTACTGCGAGGATGCGTGCCCGACTCAGGCGATTCAGCTAGGGCACGAGCACGAACTCTCGTTCACCAACCGCAAGGATGCGATCTTCACCAAGGACATGTTGATTGACCCCGTACCGCCGGGTGGCCACGATACGCCACAGCAGGTCGAGCCGGGCAAATTCAATCGCGCAATTCCGGACATGCCGAACCCGAAGTAAGTGGAAACCGCGCACAATCATGTAGGGGCGACCTGTCAGGTCGCCCCTACACATGTATATCGTCTTAAATGTTGCGCTTCGGCTGTTTCGTCGTCTAAAATTTTGAACTATGCGGGGGCTTGTGTTAAACTGCACAAGCCAAGATAAGCGCCCAACAGGGAAATCAAGATGCTAGAGCTTATAATCATTTTGGTAATGGGTTTAGCCATTGCTTCTGCGGCGGCGATGCTCCTCACCAGCAATGCTGTCCACAGCGCCCTATTCCTGATCGTCACGATGATGTGTATCGCGTTCTTGTTCCTCACATTGAACGCACCATTCCTCGCCATGATACAGATCACCGTGTACGCCGGGGCGATCATGGTGTTGTTCTTATTCGTGATCATGCTGCTTGGCTCGGAAAAACTCGATGCTGAAACGACCGAAGCGCGCGCCGACCGCCGCTATCGCTGGTTCCTCCCGCTCGCGGGTGGGCTGGGGATCGCGTTCGTCGTGATGCTCGGCGGGGTGATGCTCGGCGTGATCGGTGGCAGTCCGTTGGACCGTCCCGTGCCCGGACAGGCTCCGCTGCTGCGCGTGATCAATGCCGCGCCGGATGCGGGCAGCTTCGAAGTGCACACGGCCGCTGGCGTGCTCGTTGAGCCGCTCGCGTTTCGCGGCGTTTCCGACTTCATGGAGGTCCCGGCGGGTGAAACCACACTGATGGTGCATTTTGCCGACGACTCTATGCAGCAGATCACCGCGCCGCTCACCGTGAACACCGCTTTCAGCTTGATCGTTTACGGTATGGGCGCGCAGCCGCAGTTGACGGTCATCACCGATGATCTGACCACGGTCACGGAAGATGATGCCAGCCGCGTCGCCGTGTTCAACGCCTACGGCGACCCGATCTCAGTCGTGGATTTCCGCTCAGAATTTGACGATAACGACACCGTCGTGCTGATTCCCGAACTCGCGTCCGGTCAGATTTCAGAGACGTTCTACATGGCTGAAGGGCCGTTAGACTGGACCTTCGTCAGTGCGGCGAACCAAGCGGATCGCCTGTTCCGCATGAACGAATACGAATTTGAGACCGACAACAGCGAACTGATCCTGTTCTTGGGTGAGCCCACTGTCAGCGGCGCGCAAGCGATTGTGAGCCCGGTGGCGCTGCCCATTCGCTCGGAGGCCCGCCCGGAATTCGGTGGTCCGCGCGCGATTGGTTACATGCTGTTCACTGACTTCCTGCTGCCGTTCCAACTGCTCGGACTGCTCCTGCTCGCGGCGATGGTCGGTGCCATTGTGCTGACGCACCGCGAACTTGACCGGGCGAAGGGCCGCGGTATCGGTCAGCGGCGCGTCGTCAGCCGTCCGCTCGTCAATGTGATCGCCGCTCAGGTTGGTCACGAGGTAGTGACGCCGACCGACGAGGCCGCGCAGTTACCGGAAACGATGGGGGAATAATCATGCCTATCACGATTGATACCTACGTCATTGTCAGCATGGTTTTGTTCAGCTTAGGCGTGCTGGGTGTGCTCATTCGACGCAACGCCATCCTCGTCTTCATGGCGGTGGAATTGATGTTGAACGCGACCAACCTCGCGCTGGCGTCCTTCGCCAGCCAGTGGGGGTCGGAGAGCGGACACCTCTTCGTGTTCTTTATCATTACGGTGGCGGCGGCGGAAGTCGCAGTCGGGTTGGCCCTGATCGTCGCGATCTTCCGCTCGAAGAAGAGCATCAACATCGACGAACTGCATCAGATGGAAGGCTAAAAAGAGTACCGGGTCCGTGTCCTGAGCAACACGCTGCGTTCTCAGTCCTCGGCACTCAGCACTTCTAGGGGAAACTATGGAAAATTATCCACAGCTTGTTCCACTCATTATCCTCATTCCCGCGATTGGCGCGTTCATCAACCTGTTCTGGGGCTACCGGATGGGGGAGAAGGGCGTAGCGACCGTCGGTACGACTGCGGCGGCTCTCTCATTTGTCATCGCCGTCCTCCTGTTCAGCTACTTGAGCGGCAGCGGCTATCAGGCGGTGATTGTCAACCCACCGTTCCTGGATGGCTGGCTGCGCATCCCGTCGGCGGGCGTCGAAATCCCGTGGCAGATGCGCGTGGATACGCTGAGTGTGACGATGATGCTGTTCGTTACGGGGATCGGTTCGCTGATCCACGTGTACTCCATCGGCTACATGCACGGCGATCCCAAGTTCCACCGCTTCTTCACCTACCTGAACATGTTCCTCGCGTTCATGCTCATTCTGGTGACGGGCAACAACTTCCTGATGATGTTCGTCGGCTGGGAAGGCGTGGGTTTGTGCTCCTTCCTGCTGATCGGCTTCTGGTTCGACAAAGCGAAGGGCATCGGCTGGCGTAACAGCAACGCGGCGCGCAAAGCGTTTATTGTCAACCGCATCGGCGACTTTGGCCTGATGATGGCGCTGTTCCTCACCTTCTGGACATTCGGCACGCTCGACTACTACAAGCCCGGTGAAGTCGCCGTGATCCATGCGGCGGAACACAGCGAAGCTGCGGCCACCGAAGGCGAAGCGGTCGTTCCCGCCGAAGGGGAAGTGGGCGCGCATGAAGAAGGTGTGGTCGCCGCAGAATCGGCGCAGGTCGAAGGTGAAGGCGCGATCGGTACGGAAGGCGAGCATGCTGCCGAAGCAGTCCATGCATCTGACAACTCCGAACGCGCGACCGATGAACTCGGCGTATTCGGTCAGGCGCAGCGCCTGCTGGAAGAGGGCCGCGAAGTTGATTTAGGGCCGTTCTCCCTGCCGATTGCCACCGTCATCACGTTGATCACCCTGTTCCTGCTGCTCGGTGCGACCGGTAAATCGGCGCAAATTCCGCTCTTCATCTGGCTGCCGGATGCGATGGCGGGTCCGACACCGGTTTCCGCGCTCATCCATGCCGCGACGATGGTCACGGCGGGTGTGTATATGATGGTGCGTTCGAACGTGCTGTTCTACAACGCCGAACTCACGTCGTTTATCGTGACGCTGGTCGGCGTGTCGACGGCGCTGGTGGCGGGTTTCATCGCTCTCGGCCAGTGGGACATCAAGAAAGTGCTGGCGTACAGCACGGTCAGTCAGCTTGGTTTCATGGTAGCGGCGGTCGGCATCGGCGCGTATGGCGCGGCGATGTTCCATCTCGTGACCCATGCCTTCTTCAAGGCGCTGTTGTTCCTCGGCAGCGGTTCGGTCATCCACGGTGTCGAGCACGGTCATCACCACGTTTCACATCACGCGCACGGCCACGACGATGATCATCATGAAGAACATGAATTCGATCCGCAGGACATGCGCAATATGGGCGGCCTGTGGCGGAAGATGCCGATCACTTATTGGACGTACCTGATCGGGACGCTGGCGCTGGCCGGTATTTTCCCGTTCGCGGGTTTCTGGTCGAAAGATGAAATCCTCGCCGATGCATGGAATGTCGGTTGGCTGGAAGGCGACCTGCGCGGCTACATCGCGTTCGCCATTCTCTTGATCGCGGCGGCCTTCACGGCCTTCTATATGTGGCGGCAGGTGACCATGGTCTTCCACGGCGAGCCGCGTACCGAAGCCGCCGATCATGCACCCGAAAGCGTGCCCACGATGACGATCCCGTTGATCGTGCTGGCCTTCTTCAGTGTGATCGCCGGGTTCTTCAACATGCCGACCGGCTTCCTGGGTCTGGATGGTATTTTCGGGGCGCATCGCTTCACCTTCTGGCTGGAACAATCGGTTCAGCATGCGCATGCGGGTGAATTCCAGTTAGGGATTGCGCTCATGGCGCTGATTCTGGCGGTCGGCGCGATCTTCCTCGCCGTGCGCATCTACGGGCGGAACAAGTCAATCGTCAACCACACTGATCCGCTGGCGCTCCGTCAGGAAACGGCCTCGATCTGGAAGCTGGCGAACGCTAAGCTGTACTGGGACGAAACCTACTACCGCCTTTTTGAACGTCCGTTTAATGCGCTCTCGCGCTTCTTCGCCGACACGCTCGATTGGGCCTTCTGGCACGACTACATCCACGACACGGTGATCTACAAGGGCTTTAATGCCGTGGGCGATGTGTTGAGCAAACCGATTGACCTCGGCATCATCGATGGTACGGTCAATGGGATGGGACGTCTGGCGAAGTGGGTGAGCGGTGGTCTGCGCGGCGTTCAAACGGGCTACGTGCGCACCTACGCCATCACGCTGTTGATCGGCGTGGTATTGGTCATCATTGTCATTTTGCTGCCGC
Organism: uncultured Chloroflexota bacterium; assembly: GCA_937988705.1. Taxonomy (GTDB): domain Bacteria; phylum Chloroflexota; class Anaerolineae; order Aggregatilineales; family Phototrophicaceae; genus Flexifilum. The sequence continues at coordinate 7,635 of CALKIA010000165.1, forward strand.
TGCTGCAACGCGGTTAATACACCGGGGAGAATTTTTGGATGGATGCTACCGGATTTTCGCTGATAACTTTAGTCTTGTTCCTGCCGATGGTGGGTTTCACCATCCTCATGTTCATGCGCGAAGAACAGGCGAGCCAGATTCGCTGGACAGCGCTGGGCGTGAGTATCGTCACGTTCGTGGCGTCGCTCTTGTTGTGGGCGGGCTTTGACTCTAGCCAGCCCGGTTTACAGATGGTGCAGCGGTGGGACTGGCTGCCGACCTATGGCATCAGTTACTACGTCGGCATCGACGGGCTGAGCTTGCTCCTCGTCATTCTGACGACCTTCATCATGCCGTTGGCGATTCTCTCGTCCTTCCGGGCACATGTGCTGCATGAGCGCGGACGCGAGAAGCTCTACTACATGTTCATGATGCTGCTCGAATGGGCCATGATCGGCGTGTTCGTCGTGCAAGATCTGATGATTTTCTACATCTTCTGGGAAATCACGCTCGTGCCGATGTACTTCCTGATCGGGATCTGGGGTGCGGAAAAGCGCGTGTACGCGGCGGTCAAGTTCTTCCTGTACACGATGGCCGGTTCGATCCTCATGCTGCTGGCGATCCTGTACGTCGGGTTGCAGGCGGGAACGTTTGCCCTGCCCGAAATTATCGCCAATGTGCAGAATGGGACCCTCGTCTTCCCCGGCGATGGCCTGTTCAGCACGCAGTCGTTCCTGTTCCTGGGCTTCCTGATCGCGTTCGCGATTAAAGTCCCGATCTGGCCGCTGCACTCGTGGCTGCCGGATGCTCACGTGCAAGCCCCGACCGCTGGTTCGGTCATTTTGGCGGGCGTGCTGCTGAAGATGGGGACGTACGGCATTGTGCGCTTCTGTCTGCCGATGTTCCCGGATGCCAGCGTCCAGTGGGCGCCAATCATTGCGACCCTGGCGGTGATCGGCATCATCTACGGCGCGTGGGTCAGTTACGCTCAGCAAGACGTCAAGAAGCTTGTTGCGTACTCCTCGGTGAGCCACCTCGGTTTCGTCGTCCTCGGCATCTTCGCGCTCAACGCGCAGGGTCTGAGCGGCGCGACGCTGCAAATGGTCAATCACGGTCTGAGCACGGGCGGCTTGTTCTTGCTCGTCGGTATGCTCTATGAACGCCGCCATACTAAAGATATCAACGCCTACGGCGGTATCTGGAAAGTGATGCCGCTGCTGGGTGGGATCAGCTTGTTCGTCACGCTGTCGAGCATGGGCTTGCCCGGTTTGAACGGCTTCATCGGCGAATTCACGATCCTGATGGGCACGTTTGGCAGTGATGTCCTCGGCTTCTTCTTCGCGCTGTTTGCAACGCTCGGCGTGATTTTGGCGGCCGTCTACATGCTGTATATGTTCCAAAAGGTGTTCATGGGCGAAGTGACCAAGCCCGAAAACGAAAATCTCGAACCGCTGCACTGGCAGGAAATCGCCGTGATGATCCCGTTGATCATCGCTATTTTGTGGATCGGTTTGCAGCCCGCACCGTTCTTCCAGACGATGGATGCCAGCGTGAATGCGCTCGTCACTCACGTGCAAGAACACTTCCCGACCGTTGCGCAGCTTCCTTAAGGGGTAAACGATGTTTCACATTCCCACCCTAGAGGAGCTGAACCTGATCGGGGCGCTCCCAGCGATTGCTCTGGCAACCTGGGCGGTGATTCTGCTCGTCATTGATCTGTTCATTCCCAAGGATCGCAAACAGACCACCGCGTGGTTGGCGTTGGGCGGCATTGTGTTCGCGTTCGCGGCGAACCTGCTCGTCTTCAACAATAACAGCGATGCCTTCAGCGGGTTGTATCGGGCGGATGCCTTTACGGGGATGCTGAACATTGTCATCCTTGGAGCGGCGGCGCTCGGCGTTCTGCTCAGCATGGATTATCTCAAGCGGGCCGGCATCGAACGCGGTGAATTCTACGCGCTGCTGCTGCTGTCCGTGGTCGGCATGATGTTCATGGCAGGCGCGAACGACTTGATCGTCGTGTTCGTCGCGCTGGAACTACTGAGCATTCCGCTGTATGTGCTGACGGCTTTCCGGGCGCCGGAACTCAAGTCGGAAGAAGCTGGCCTGAAATACTTCATCCTCGGCGCGTTTTCGAGCGCGTTCTTTGTCTACGGCGCGGCGCTAATTTACGGCGCAACCGGGACGACGCAGCTCAACGGCGTGTTCGACGCGATCGGCATGGCACTCTCCGGCGAAGGGCAGGCGCTCGCGCTGCTGCTCCTCGGTTCGGGGCTCGTCCTCGTCGGCCTCGGCTTCAAAGTCGCGGTCGTTCCGTTCCACGCCTGGACGCCTGATGTCTACGAAGGCGCGCCGACCCCGTTGACCGCGTTCATGAGCGTAGGCTCGAAGACGGCGGGTTTCGCAGCCCTCCTCCGCATTATGGTCGTGGGTTTGCCCACGCTCATGGTGCAGATGACGGATGTGACGGCGGCGTGGCAAACAACCGTCTGGTTGATCGCTGCGGCAACGCTGATCCTCGGCAACTTCGTCGCGCTGGCGCAGACCAACATCAAGCGCCTGCTCGCCTATTCGAGCATTGCGCACGCGGGCTACATCCTCATGGCCGTGGCGGCGGCGGGCACCACCGGTGTTGCCGACATGGCGGTGCAGTCGGCGTTGATTTACCTGCTGGCCTACATGTTCACCAATATCGGCGCGTTCGCGGTGGCGCTGGCCATCGAAAAAGACGACGGCACGGGCACCGACCTCAAGGACTTCATCGGTCTATCGCGCAGTCGTCCGGTACTCGCACTGATGATGGCGGTCTTCATGCTCAGCCTGACCGGCATTCCGCTCACAGGCGGCTTCATCGGCAAGTTCTTCGTCTTCCGCGCCACGCTGGAAGCCGGACTCGTGCCGCTGGCGATCATCGGCGTGCTGACCAGTGTGGTGAGCGCGTTTTACTACATCCGGGTGGTCGTCAATATGTACCTGACGGATGGCGCGGGCGATCCGGCAGTGGGCGCAACGGCGCGCGTCAACTGGGCGACCTATATCGCCTTCGCTGGAACGCTGCTGATCGGTGTGCTGCCCGTCCTCGTGACAGCGCTCAGCGACCGGGTCGTGCTGTCGGCGCTCATCCCGTAAGCGATTTTCCTCGTCAGTTGAAGCCCCTGTCCGCACAAGCGGACAGGGGCTTTTTTATTTGTACCTCCAAACGAACTTGCGTCTATTCCATAATAAATATCGAAATACGTGCTACAATTATGTCACGGTATTTCACCCGTCTTCGTCCCATCGTCCAATACCATCTCAGAAAGCTGTTTACATGCTCGAACGTGGTCGCCAAATCGGGAATTTTACGATTGATCAACGGATTGCGCGCGGCAGCACTGGCGAGATCTACCGCGCGTTTCAAGGGTCGATGAAACGCGAAGTGGCGCTCAAAATCGTTCCGGTCGATGAACGGATGCCGGATCGCAAAGAGGCTTATCATCGCTTTGAACGCGAAGCGGAAGTGATTGCTCGTCTGGAGCATCCGCACATCGTCCCGCTGCATGCCTACGGGGTGTGGCAGGACGATTTTGCCTATCTGGCCATGCGCTACATGCGCGGCGGTCCGCTCGGCGACTACATTAAGCGCCACGGTGCGCTGCCGCCCGATCAAGTCATCAAGATGTTCGGGCAGATCGCGCTGGCGCTCGATTATGCCCACGGTCGCGGCGTCGTGCACCGCGACATCAAACCGGGCAACATTCTGCTCGATGAACTGGGCAACGCTTACCTGACCGATTTCGGGTTGGCGAAGCTCATGGAAATGTCGCTCGGTTGGACGGAAGCGGGGACGCTGGTCGGGACGCCGCTCTACGCATCACCGGAGCAGATTCGTGACAGCGATGCACTTAACTACCGTTCTGACCTGTATTCGTTCGGCGTGGTGGTCTATCACGGATTAGTCGGGCGTCCGCCCTTCGAAGTCGATCAGGATGGCATCATGACTTTGATTCGGCGGCAGGTGGGCGAACCGCCGCCGCTGCCGAGCAGCCTCAATCCGGTCTTGAATCCGGAAGTGGATGCAATCCTCATGAAGGCCCTTCAGAAACAACCCGAGAAACGCTATTCCAGCGCGGTCGAGCTGATTCAAGACCTGGCGCAGGCGCTCGACGTCTCGGTGCCCAACACCTTTTTGATGGTAGCTGCGCCGCCCGACGAGCAGCCGCCAGCAGCAGCGCGCCGGTGGCCGCTGCGAATCTCACGCCGGTCGCTCATCGTGTTTGTCTGCCTGCTGATCATTGTCATCACGGCGACCGGGTTGGTTCTCCGGTCGCGAGCGGAGACACCGGGCAACGAACACTACACACTGATCCCTAACATCATCGGTTCGGTGCACGACACTGTCCCGAGTGATAGCGAAGTTACGCGCGCCCGGGAGCGCCTCGGCGACCGTGGTTTCATCGGCTATCTGGCCTGTACGCTGGAAACCGAGCTGACGACATTCCTCGCGCGCGCCATGGGGGATGTGGCGGAGGAGTATGGATTGGAATATCAGGTGTTCGATGGGCATATGGACAGTTATATCCAGTCGACCCAGATCGAGGACGCGCGCCGGCAGGGCGCGCAGGCGCTCATCGTCTGCCAGCTGGATGCGCAGGCTTTGGCTCCTAGCCTACAATCGGCGGCGGCGGCGGGCGTCATCCTCGGGTTTAACGCGCCTCCGAACATTGCCGATGGGGTGGTCGTCACCGTCGATAACGCGGAGCTGGGACGCCAGATCGGCGCGGAAGCGGGCGCGTATATCCGCGATGTATTGGGTGGTCACGCCAATGTGCTGCTCCTAGATCTGCCTGAGTC
>CALKIA010000166.1 GCA_937988705.1 uncultured Chloroflexota bacterium
TAGAGTATCCAGCGTGCCCGCCGCGTAATTCCAGTCGATCCGGGTAAAACTCCGCCCAGTGGATGACTCAACCGTCAATTGCAGCCGATTCCCCGTCGCCAAGTCCCACAGGAACGCGCCGTGCCGCGTTTCGACCACCAGCGCGTCGCCGCGCAGCGACCACGTGAGGAAGTGCGGGCGGCGGTAGCCATCTTCGACGCTCCCCATCTGCGCGCCGCTCGTCGCATCCCAGAGGATCGTCGTGTAGCGGAGGCCGTCGCCGAGCCCGCCCGCGAGATAATGGCAGTCCGGCGACCAGCCGAGCAGCCAGAAGTTCGGCGCGGGGCTGGCGGTTTCCAGCACGCGCGCCACCTGCCCACTCGACCAGTCGATCAGGGCGAGCTGACCGTTGAAGTAGCGTGGAAACAGGTTCGGATCGGCGTAGGGGCTGGCGGTTTCGCAGTTGGCGGGAATGCCATCGGTGTCCGGCAGATCGGTTTGCGCGTAGGCGGGGATCGCGCTCACGGCGAGGAGCAGCATAAGGAGCAAGGCGAATCGGCGCATGGCGATCATTCCTTTACCCGACCTGCTGACCCGTCGCGAGATCGAACACGCGGACTTCGGCGCTGTACAGCATGTCCACGCTGATGTGCCCGTTCGCCACTTCCCAGGTGACCGCATCGACGCTGTAGCCATAGCGCTGCGACTCGTCGGCATTGGTGACATAGAAGGTGCTGTCGGTCGCGCTGTCCCAGACATGCGCCCCGTCATAGGTTTGCACGAACAGATAGCGCCCGGTCGAATCCCATTGCTGTCGCCAGTCAAATCCCTCTCGGTATATCAGTTGATCAGTAAATTCACTAGGCATATTCGGGATGGTATGCAGGATCGATCCGTTACGGATGCTCAAGACAAGGCCTTCCCGCCTGTAGTGCACGCGATCCATAAATCTAAAGGTGAAAAACATAGCGCAATGTGGCGACAAAAACCCGTAAGCCCAACCCTGCCTGACCGCATTCGTAAAATCGCCCTCAAAGATTTGCAGCGTCTCCAGTGTGCCTTCACGCACAAGGATCAGCCGATTTTCCGAAACGCGAATAAAGATATTGGGGATTTCTACCAGTTCATACGGCAAATGCCGCGGGAAAATATTGAAGTCATTTTCAAACTGCTCACAGCCATATGGACTGTTTGCGCTTGGCGCTGTTATTACCGATTGACGATCACTGGAAGACCTCGTATAGGCACCAATGTATTGATCTGATTCAAGAGGAAGGTTCGTCGGTCGTCCGGTATTTAGATCAAAAACGACAAACTGCCCGCCTCGGGTCGTGGTCGCAAGCGTCCCTGTTTCATAATTCCAGATGACTCGGCTAAAGCTATGACCTTGTTCACGCACTTCGAGCATCAATTGCAGCCGATTGCCCGTCGCCAAGTCCCACAGAAATGCGCCGTGCCGGGTTTCAACCACCAGCGCATCGCTCCGCGGCGACCATGTGAGGAAGTGCGGGCGGCGGTAGCCATCGGCGACCGTGCCGATCTGCGCGCCGCTCGTCGCATCCCAAATGATCGTCGTGTAGCGGAGGCCGTCGCCGAGTCCACCCGCGAGGTAATGGCAGTCCGGCGACCAGCCGAGCAGCCAGAAGTTCGGCGCGGGGCTGGCGGTTTCCAGCACACGCACCACCTCACCGCTCGACCAGTCGATCAAGGCGAGCTGGCCGTTGGCGTAGCGCGGAAACAGGTTTCGATCAGCGTAGGGGCTGGCAGTTTCGCAGTTGGCGGGAATGCCGTCGGTGTCCGGGAGATCGGTTTGCGCATGAGCGGGGATCACGCTCACGGCGAGGAGCAGCACGAGAAGTAGGGCGAGTCGGCGCATGGGATGTCTCCAATCCAGATCGGGTCGGTGAACCAGCCAACCTCACCCCCGGCCCCTCTCCTAAAGACGAGGGGAGACAGGCGGAGCGTTTGAAGTCCCCTCTCCTCTTTTCGGAAAGGGGATTGAGGGGTGAGGTTAGCTACCAGCCTATCCCAAATTCCCCACCCGTCAGGCGATCAGCCGCGCAGCGTAGGCCACACGTCACCCGACACGCTTACAAACCAACGCAGTCCGTCGGAATGAAGCCGTTAGTGCGCCCACCGTTAAACAACTCCGTCCACAACCGACCTTCGCGGTCTTCAACCGGGCGCGGATTCACGAACCATGTCTGCCCGGCCGTAATCATGGCCGCGCCCACCGGCTGACCGCCCGGCTCGGTGAAGATCGGCGTATCGCAGCGAATATTGGTGAACATAAACTCTGCGGGGATGCCGATACCCGGGATTTCCTCGGTCATCTCGGAGCTAATCTGGAAGTACTGAAACTGAATGGCTGCCTGATCAACAAGGTCAAAGTATTCGATGACGATCTGATGTGATCCGGCGGTAACGCTTACGTCGAAGCGATCTGTCGTGAGCACGCGTCCAACAAAGCGATCCCACACGAGCAGTCCGTCAACGAACACACGCACCCCATCATCAGAAGCCAAGATAAATTCATAGGTTCCGGCATTAAAAGTCTGGGTCGAGGTGAAGCGCGCCGAGAAACTTTCGTTGGGCACAACCGGATTCGGGCTACCCGCTCCCCAATTGATATTGATCCCGCTGGGCAGCACTTCAGTGTATACGGGTGCACCTTGGAGCGTCGCATTATTGAAGTACTCGGCGCTCCAATTCGTTCCAAACGCTGCGTTAGCACTGGCGCTCACAACGCTGATCGAAAACAGGCCAAACACAACGGCCAACAGCCCTAAAACGATCTTCCGGTTGCTCATCGTCTCCCCCAGTCTGCGGAATGATCTTTATTAGCAGTATAAAGTGATCCGGGAAGATGAGCAACCTGATTCGGCATCACCCCCCGATGATATCCGCTTGGATGCCGTGCCCGCCGAGCGCGTCGCGCAGGTCGTTGAGGTTGTCCGTACGCACAATCGCCGCCATCTCGCCCAACTGTGCGCCCATAAAGCGGCGCAGCGCGGGCGTCTCCATGATGAGCTTCATGATCTCCGGCGCGGTGGTGCGCAGCACGGTCACCTTTTCGAGCTGCACACTCGCCACGGCACCCGCCCGCCAGTTGTTGAGCAGGTTGGCCAGCGGGGCGGGCAGCGGCGCATCCCCGGTCGCGCGGCTGATGAAGGCGGCGATATGCCCGGTGTTGATGCCCTGCCCGGCGGCGCGGTTGATGCTGTCCGTGTCGATGCGGTAGAGGTAGCCGCCGTTCTCGATGCCGAGCCATGTCGCGAAGCGCGCGATCTGGAAGCGGTCGATGCGCGCGACCTTGCGCGACACTTTGAGCGAGCCATCCGCGCCCACTTCGATCTTCTCGCCCGTCTCGGTCGGGTTGGGGTAGGCGCTCAAGCCGAGGAACGCGCGCCCGTAGACCGTCAGCCGGGCCGCATCTTCCGCTAAATCGACCAATCCGAGCCAGTGCAATGGTGAATTGATCAGGAAATCGAGCAGCGCGCCATCCACCGCATCCCAGTCTTTCAAACCAGAGAGATATTTGCCATCGGCGTCGCGGATGTACCACGAGTCAAAGTCGCTGTTGGGGCGCTGGAAGTCAGCGCTGTCCTGCTTGAGGTTGTCGATGAAGTCGTCTACCGACCACCAGCCCTGCGCGGGGACGGCGATCTTCATGATGTCCAGTACCGCGCTGCGCGCCCCGGCGGGATGATACTGGTTCATCGTCCCGGCTTCGGTTTCGACCTGCAGACCGGGCACATGCCACAGATCGACGTAGGCGGCGGTTTCGCGCCACGTCTCCGCCAGCTTACGCAGCTGCTCCGAGCGGCTGCCGCCGAGCCAGCGTCGCGCCTCAGTGCGTTTGGGCAAGGCGCGCCCGCCCTGCACTTCGATCAGGTCGGCGCCCACGCCGAGACTCAGCAAAAACACCAACCGCGCCCGGTCGGCGTTGAGCAGCACCTTCGCCAGCGCCACCAGATCAGAAGCGGCGAACGTGTCGCGTTCCAGCAGCGGGGCATGCAGCTGCAAATAGGCCAGCAGCGTCGTCATATCGTCGACCAGCGACGTATCCGCCGGACGGATGTTATCGACGTGTTCCAGGGCGGTCAGCGGTTCAGCTTCCTCGATCGGGAAATCGTCCTCGTCTTCATCGGGCAAATCGTCGTAAGACGTCTTGTGCAGTGGCAGTACCGCCGCCAGATCGGACGGGATATAGACGATGCGCCGCTGCCCCGTATCCGCAATCTCGAAACCGATGCCGATCAAGCCGCGATAGTACAGGGCTTCGGCGGGCGTCGCCGGGTTGCGCTGTGGTTTCTCTTTGGCGGCCTTGTCCGCGCCCATCTGGCGGATCGCGCCGAAGACCATGCTGAACTTGGCTTCCGGCATTTTACCGTTGGACGGCGGCGTGATCAGCGCGATCAACGCGCCGCGTTCGCGTTCGTTCAGCGCCTCCCAGACGGCCTCGGCGCGCCCCGGGTCGAGCATGGCCCGGTTGAGCGCCTCGATCATGGCCGGCGGCTCCAGCAGATCAACATTCACTTTCCAAATTTCTGCCAGTAACGGCAGCAGAAAAGCATCGCGTTCACGCAAACTGTGGAGCAGACTGGTCATCGAGATTTCACCCGGAAAAATGAGAGTTCTTCCCTCTATTATAACTCTTGTGAAACAAATTGATTGACTTAGAACGAGCGTTCGCCTACAATCGAAAATATGTTTTGTTTTACACGGAACATGGAGAGGCAGCATGAGGGATCGTCAGAAATTATCGGAGAAGCAGCGGAATATCCTGCGCTTTATCGAGACGCATATCGATACGCACGGATTCCCCCCCACCATCCGCCAGATCGGCGAAGCGACGGGTATCGCTTCGACGTCGGTTGTCAACTACAACCTGAACAAACTGGTGACGGCGGGGTATCTAGCGCGGTCGGCGCGGTCTTCGCGCGGGCTGCGGTTGGTCAAGAACGGCAAGAAGGGTACGGTTCAGCCCGTATTCAGCGCGGCGCAGGTCGTGCGCGTGCCCATGGCGGGCAGCATTGTCGCCGGGCAGCCGATTCCCGTGTTCAACGACTCGCAGGAAAGCGGCGACGCGGTGGAAGTCGCGCCGATGCTGCTGCGCGGCGTCGAACCCGCCGAAGTGTTCGCGCTTAAGGTGCGCGGTGACTCGATGATCGACGCCATGATCAGCGACGGCGACATCGTCATCTTCCGCAAGCAGGCGACGGCGAACAACGGCGATATGGTCGCGGTGTGGCTGGACGAACGCGGCGAAACCACGCTCAAGTACTTCTATAACGAAGGTGAGCGCGTCCGCTTGCAGCCTGCGCACCCGACGATGGACGCGATCTATGTGTCGGCTATGCATTGTCAGGTGCAGGGGCGCGTGTTGTCGGTCATTCGCCCGACGGTGTAACGAAGTCGACAGTTTACAGGGGTCAGGTCAAACCTGGTGTTGCTGGTAACTGACTCCGGGCACGAAATCGATCAAAAGAGGACAAGGCTGGCCTTGTCCCTACGAAAACGGTTCTTGTAGGGACGAGGCATGCCTCGTCCACTGGACGTTGTGGCTTAATAGGCCTTGAGTGTTTCTTGCGTGTACGGCTCGGTGATGAGGTTGAGGCGCACCGGAGTCCACACGTTCTCGTGATCAGCGAGCGTCAGTTCGCCCCCGCGTTTGATGAGCACCAGCGTTCTGTTGGTATCGAACCACAAACCGCCATCCGCGCCCGTCCGCTTGAGAAATTCGAGCGTCCCCTTGATGATCGTCGTGCGCGGTGACGAGCGGTCGCGGCACGCGTCCAGCTCAAAGCCGATTTCGAGCGTCGCGGGCAAGGCGAAGGTCGCGCCCATCCAATCACGCGCGCGCTGGCTAACTTCCGCCGCCATGAGGATCATGCCGGGGCCGTCCGCCCAGTAGACCACGCGCTCTTCCACTTCCGTTTTCACCACCGACTCAATGCCCAACCCGTGCAGCCACAGCTTGATTGCCGTTTCGCCGTCGAGATCGGTCACGAGTCGCAATGTCTCTTGCGCTGCCATTGTGCGGTTGTTCCCTTAAATTGATTACAAGAACAGGGTACGCGCATTTTCGACGCGATTCATCCGTCGAAAGGGGGAACCGCGGCGAGGATTTTGCCTCAAAGCCGACACCACCCGCGAACCGCATTCGGTTGAGGACAAAACAGGTTTAATGCCTCGCTGCATTGCCCCTGAACGATCACTATGTAGGGACGCACAAGCACTTCCTACGGCTGGTGTTATGCGATCAGCCGGGCGACGGCAGCGAACACGTTAAGCGTACTTTGCCGCCACTGCGAGCGATTGTCCAAGTCAAAGAGCACCCACGCGTCACAGTCCGCGAGGTAGAACACGCGCAGAATTGGCAGCAGCTCCGGGCTGATGTAGCGCCGGATTTCGTCGGGCGTGAGTTCGGCGGCCTGCGGGTCATCTTCCACATTGGTGATCGTCTGGTGATGCAGCACGCCGCGCACGATCAACCCGGTCGATGTATCCCATCCGAACAACTCTCGAATGCCAGCGGTGATACGCGGCAGGGCGGCATTATCCGGGATCGGTTCGCCTTTGGCGTTGGTCGTCGTGGCGTCGTAGGTCATCCGCGACCAGCGCAGCACCGCGTTATCTTCCCCCGTGACCGGGAAGCCCAACGCCGACAGCGCGCCACCCGTGATCGCCGCCGAGCGGAAGGTGTGGATATGATCACGCAAACCCAGCTTGCGCCGCTTCGCCACATCGTGAAAGATGACGATCCACTCGACGAGTCGTTGTTGATTGGGCGTGAGTTGGGCGTATTCGGGGAGCATCAGCAGCGCGGCGACGACCGAGGTCACATGCACAAGATTGCTGCCAAAGGGATGTTCGGCCATCAAGCGCCAGCCGGGAATGACGCGATCCGCCAGATCGAGGCGTTCTGGCGTCCACCACATGCTGATACGCTCATGCCACGCTTCCCACGTGGTGATCGTCTCCCGGTGATAGTCGTCCACCAATTCCCGCGCGAACGGCAGCAGTTCGGGTAAATGCGCCTCAAGCCGAGGAACCATAAGTATCTCCGCATATAATAACAGGTAAGAAAACTCGCCCCGGTCGGATCGTGGTTTCCGCATCCTAAGACGGGAAAGGGGTGAGCTACCTTGAAGACACCGTAGAATTACGCCAATCGTTGGGACGCACTGCTGTACGTTCCGGGATAACCGTTTGGCAGGCTAAAGCGCCAGCTAGCGCTGCGCGAGGCGCAGAATAGCTTGCAGCAGCACGTTCGCGCCGTTGACGACATCATGCCATTCCGTAAATTCGTCCGGATGATGGCTGATGCCGTTGACCGAAGGGATGAAGACCATCCCGGTATCGGTGAAATCGGCTAGAATTTGCGGCGCATGCCCGCTGTAGCTGACAAGCTGTTTATGCGAGAGATCGAGCTCATCGCACACACTCTCTAGCAGCTGAATCATACCAGCCGCTAAAGAAGCGGCTGGCATGTGGGCGATCTGTTCAGTTTCGACGGCGAGGCCGTAAGTGGCGGCGCACTGATGAGCGAGCGACGTAATGGCTGTTTCCATTTCCGCCATCAGTTTTTCGCTCACGTGGCGATACTCGACGGTGAGACAGGCTTTGCTCGGAATGACGTTGAACGTGCCCGGTTCCACCGTGACATTCCCACAGTTGAAAATACCATCCCCGTAACGTTCGCGTACCAGATCATGGGCGCGCACGATGAACAAAGATGCGCCGCGCAGCGCGTCCCGCCGCTTGTACATATCGGTCGTACCAGAATGCCCCGCCTGCCCGAAGAACGTCACACGATGCGTCGTCCGCCCGACAATTCCGCTCACGACGCCAATATTGACGCCTTCGCGGTGCAGACGCGGCCCCTGCTCGATATGCACTTCGAGGTAGCCGCAGATCGACTGGGGAGCGCGGCTCGCCCGCCAGATCGCGCGCGGGTCGATGCCGACCTGCATCAGCGCTGCGCGGAAGGAGCCTTCGCCATAATTGATCGCGGCGAGATCTTCCGGCGCCAGCGCGCCAGTCAGCGCACGACAGCCGAACAATGATTTCCAGCAGCCTTCATCGTCGGTAAAGTCAATCGCTTCAACATGGATCGGCAGGTCGAGGTCGGCTTCGCGCAGCGTGCGCAAGCATTCCAACGCGCACAATATGCCCACCGAACCATCGTACTGGCCGCCATTGGGAACACTATCTAAATGCGAACCGATGAGGAGCGTTTTAGCGCCCGGTTCGCGGCTGTACAGTACGCCGCTCAGGTTGCCGGCATCATCATCGCGCACGGCCAAACCGGCCCCCTCGACTTTGTCCGCAAACCACGCCCGAGCGTGGATGTCATTGGCAGAGAGCGCGAGACGACTGACTCCGCCGTCTGAAGTTGCACCGATATGCGCCAGTTCGACAAAATCAGCGTAGAGGCGATCCGGATTGATTTTCAAATCGGGCATCACAATTGAGGTCGGTAACAAGCCCGTACCTTCCATTACATTCCAACGTGTGAGCATTATATTCCCAAAATCAACGCTAACGCAATTTTTCTGAGGCAGTTCCGCGTCGCTGTGGATTAGACTTGGGTTAAAACCTGTTCAGCAATCCCCCGGCACCGAATTTACGATTTCTTGACCTCGCTCCCCTAAGCGTTAGGGGGAGAGACGCGTGATATATGCGCTATAATTAAGCAATGGGGAGGGTTGAAAGGACATGAACATGCTCGTTGACCCGAACATTGTCTATCTGATACTCATTGCAGCGCTGTGGTTGAGCGTGACGGCCGTCTATCTGCCGGGGACGGGCATCGTCGAAGTGCTGGCGGTCGGCGGCTTGATCGGCGCGCTCGCCCTGCTCACCCAACTGCCGACGAACTGGCTTGCCGTGCTGCTGTTGGTGATCGGGGTGCTCGGCTTTTTGATCATGCCGCTCATTGAAAAGCGTCTCGCGCTGATCTCGGTGACGGGTTTGATCTTGCAGGGGATTGGCAGTCTCACCCTGTATAACGGCGGACTGGCGGTCTCGCTCCCGCTGATCGTCGTCACTATCGGCGCGGCGCTGCTCTATCACCGCTATGCCCTGCTGCGCGTGCTCGAGTCGCACAAGCAGCAGCCCGCCATGATCGACGATGAGACGATTATCGGCGCGGGGGGTTATGTACAAAAAGCGATTGATCCGGTCGGCACGGTCTACGTGCGCGGTGAATCATGGACGGCGCGCTCGGATGAGCCGCTTCCCAGCGGCACCCCGATTGCGGTGGTGGATCGGGACGGTTTGACCTTATTTGTCGAAGCGGTGAAGCAGAAGCATCACCAGCCCATTGAGGAGATGTAGCCCGTGATAGATGAACTTGCCCCTATCTTACTGATCGGCCTCGTCATTTTCCTGTTCCTACTGCTGACGAGCATTGTCAAGATCGTGCCAGAATATGAACGACTGGTCGTGCTGGCTCTGGGGAAATACGCCGGAACGCGCGGGCCGGGCATCACCTTCATCATTCCGTTGCTGGAGATGGCGCGCCGCGTCGATTTACGTGAACGCTTCCTCGAAATCCCGCGTCAGACGGCGATCTCGAAAGACAACACCGCCATCGATATCGACTTCCTCGTCTACTACCGCGTGGTCAACCCGAAGCTGTCGATTCTCGAAATCGAAAACGTGGTGGCGGCGTCGCTCAATATTGCGGCAACCACCCTGCGCGCGGTCATCGGCGATATCGAATTGGATGATGTGCTGTCGAAGCGCGAAGCGATCAACGACGTGCTGCGCGTCAAGTTGGACGAAGTCACCGAACGCTGGGGCTTGAAGGTGACGCGCGTCGAAATCCGCGAAGTTGAGCCGCCAAAGCTCGTGCAGGAGGCGATGAATCGCCAGATGAGCGCCGAACGCGAACGCCGTGCCACAGTCACACGGGCAGAAGGTGAACGCTCGGCAGCGATTATGGTCGCAGAAGGCGAGAAACAGTCGGCGATTCTCAAGGCCGAAGGTGAGCGGCAGTCGCTGGTGCTGCGCGCGGAAGGTGAACGGCAGGCGCAGGTACTGCTGGCGCAAGGTCGCGCGCTAGCGCTGGAGGCTCTGTTCAAAGAGGCGAAGGACATCGACGAGAAGACGCTCATGCTTCAGTATCTCGACACGCTGCGCGCGGTCGGCAGCAGCGCCTCGACCAAGTTCGTCATCCCGATGGAGCTGACCGGACTGGCGAATCGCCTGACCAATGCCGTCGCCAACGCCGCGGGCGGCAACCCGCCGAGCAGTTCCAATGGCGCGAACGGCAGCACGCCTCAAGTTTAAGCAAGCGCACTAAGCCTCACCCTTCAGTCCCCTCTCCCAAGGGAGAGGGGACTCCGAACACACCCGCAAATTTCCCCTTCGCCGCTCGGGGAAGGGCTAGGGGATGAGGCTGTCTTACTCCGCTTGTTCCCGACTCAATGGCGCGAAGAAGTTCCAAATTTCGCGCGCGGCGTCGATGTCGTGATTGATTGCCCCGGATGCGGGGTACGGTTCAAGATCGGGGCGCGGCCAGTTATGCCCACCATCGAGAATGCCATACAACGCGACCGCCGTCCCAACCGGGCAGCTGACCGTCAGCACACGGACACTGGTCGCGGCCTCGGTCGCCGGGATATCGGTGGTACTGGCAGCCTGATCGCAGCCATTGACCGACGCCCAGTAACTGAACGTCGTCCCAATCGGGTAGGTCACATAGATCGTTTGTCCGTTGCGCGTGACGCCCGTGCCATCCCATGGGATATTTTCGTCGGCGGTGCCGTGCAGCATAAGCATGGGCGCGGGCAGCTCACTGGTACACACATCCGGCATGCCACCGAACGCCGCCGCGGATACCGTCGCAAACCCGGCAAACCGGGTCGGATCTTCGCAGGCGGCGCGCTGCACCATGAAACCGCCATTGGAGAATCCCGCCAGATACACCCGCGTTAAATCGATTGCCTGCTCGGCGGCGATATGATCAATCAGCGCGACCAGAAAGGCGAGATCGTCGCGCGGGTTGTCGTAGCCGGGAACGCTGCGCACAAAGTTCCACTCGCCGTCAATGCCATCCGGGTAAGCCACGATGAAACCTTCGGCGGCGGCAACACGGTTGAACTGTGAATAGTCGGCCATCTCCGCGCCCGTCCCAAAACGCCCATGCAGCACGATCACCAGCGGGGCAGGTTCACTGACCGTCTCCGGCACGTAGAGCGTATAGGTGCGCTCAATGCCGTCCACCAGCCACGCGGAGGTCATCTCCGGTGTCACGTCGGGCGTGGCTTCTTGGGCGCGCGCCGTCAGCGCTCCAATCCAACACAGGCATAACACCAACAGCAGTTTCCGCATGCAGTTCATCCTATCTAATTCGCTTGGGCAACCTATCACCCATTCTACCCACAACGAGGATGCGGCGTTCAATTCCCACAACGGTCAAGGTCGGTTATAATCGACCGGGCTGATGTAAGGAAATGCCAATGCGGATCAAGGGATCACAGTTCTTAGAAGATATGGGCGCGGTGCTGCGCCTCCAAGCCGACAACAGCGTGATCGCCGATGTGACGCTGAGCGAGCGTCATGCTGGCCCGCGCGCATACGCCCATGGCGGCGCGCTGGCCGCGTTAATTGATGAAGCGATGGGCGCAGCGGCGCATCTCTCCGGTGCGCGGGTGGTCGCCGTGCATCTCAGCTTCGACTACAAGCGGCCCGTGCCGCTCGGGGCGAACGTCCAGATTGTGGGCAGAATCGAAAGCAAGGACGGGCGCAAAGTTTTCACCCTCGGCAGCGTCACGCTCCCTGACGGCACAGTCGCCGTAACCGGACGCGGAATTTTCGTGGAAGCGCCGCATTTTTTCGAAGGTGAACCGCCGTTCGATTTTGCTGTTGTGCCGGATGCCTCATGAGCGCGCTCTATGTCATCGGCGATATTCATGGTCAACGTGAAAAACTGGTCACGCTGCTGCACGACGCCAACTTGATCAATGAGGGGCTGGGGTGGAGCGGTGGCACCAACCGGTTGTGGTTTCTCGGCGACTTCTTCGACCGGGGCGACGACGGCATCGGCGTGGTCGAACTGGTGATGCGCTTACAGCGGGAGTCGATAGCGGCCGGCGGTTCAGTCAATGCGCTGCTTGGCAATCACGAGATCCTCTTTCTCGCGGCCCACCGCTTCGGTCATGAAGCTGGTTTGCAGTCAGCCTGGCGCCGCAACGGCGGTCAGGAACGCGACATGCAGCGCGTAAAAGCGCCGCAAATCGCGTGGCTGCGTAATCTGCCCGTGCTGGCGCGCGTCGACGACTTTCTGCTGATGCACGCCGACGCGACGTTCTACCGCGAGTATGGGCCGACGGTCGATCAAATCAACGACGAAATTGGTGAGATTCTCCGCGATGATGATCTGAGCGCGTGGGGGCATCTGCTCGACTTGTTCTCACAGCGGTTTGCCTTCGCCTCGACGCGCCCGGATGGAAT
>CALKIA010000167.1 GCA_937988705.1 uncultured Chloroflexota bacterium
ATGCCCAACTGCTGGATGCCGCCGAAGACTTGCAGCGGCAGTTCCACGCTGCCCCAGATCAACTGGGTGATGCCGTGCAGCAGTTCGGAGACGGCCAGCGTCATCAGCACCATCGCGAACAGCGGCTGACCGATCAGCGGGCGGATGTTAAAGCGCTCGATGGTCAAGCCGATCAGCACGCCGCCGATAGCCGCCGCCGTGATCGCGCGGATCAGCTCCCATTGGTCGCCTTGCAGCGAGAGGATGATCGCCAGCACCGCCGTGCCAACCGCCAAGATGATCAGGTTGCGTGTGTCAGCCAAACTGCGCCAACTGTTCGTCGTCATGACCATGACGCCCGTGATGAGCGGCAGTCCAATGGCCGCGAGGGGCGAAATCGCCGGGGCGGAATAGAAGCTGAAGAAGATCAAGCCGCCGAGCAGCATCATCCAGCCGTGCGCGAAGTTGAACACGCCGGACGCCTTGTTGATGATGACGATGCCGAGCGCGATCAGCGAGTACACGCCGCCGACGAGCAGCCCGGTGATGGTGCTTTGCACGAGGCGGTACGGTCGCTGCGCCCCGATGATCGGCAGCAGCCACGCGACGACGATCAGCGTCGCGATCAGGTACGCGCTGATAATGAAATAACGGCGATTGGTTCGAAACGTGTGTGTAAGTGCAGCCAAATTCAATAACCCTTTTTGTGCTAATGCTTGTTTTGTTGGATCTAACCCCTCACCCCCGGCCCCTCTCCCACGCAAGCGGGGAGAGGGGTGATCGGCTTGGGTACTTACTGTATCAACTACCGAAACTGTTTTGAATAATGCATAGACTTTCAGTTAATTGGTTTTCGACCTGATCAACCGTCAGTCGAATTACACGCAGGCCCAGCGCTTCAAGCGTTTCCTGTCTCAACTGATCCTGTTCTTGCTGTGTCTCATGAATTCCGCCATCAATCTCAATCACCAGCTTTTCTTCGGCGCAGTAGAAATCGACAACATAGGCTCCAATGGGCGTTTGGCGGCGAAATTTACGCCCCAGCAATTGACGATTACGCAGCTTTTCCCATAACAGGTTTTCAGTTTCGGTCGAGCGTTGGCGCAATTCAGACGAGAGCACATGCATCTTTTTCTTAATCTGTTTTGGCTGTTTCCACCGCTGGTAATCGCCCATACTGCTCCTCGATTAGTCGCCAACCGCCGCCTGTTCTTATTCCCCCTCTCCCCGCTTGCGTGGGAGAGGGGGCTAGGGGGTGAGGGGTGTTTCCCCTGCACACCCATTTCGTTAGCGGTGAGGCGATCCCTACACCGTGCACACTCTGACCGCCGTCTCGACCACGCCCGTGCGCCCGTCGCGATACTTCACCTCTGCGCTGACCGTCACGCGGTCGCGGTTGCCGTACATCGCGTCGAGCATCTCGCCGTACTTCTGTTCCAGCGTGCGGCGGCGCAGTTTACGCGTGCGGGTGAGCTCGTTCTCGTCGGCGTCGAACGCCTTGTGCAGGATCACGAACTTGCGCACGCGGGCCGCCTCCGGCAGATTCTTGTTGACGCGTTCCACTTCCCGCTTGATCAGGTCGTAGACTTCCTGCTTCTGCGACAGATCGACGAAGGTCGTGAACGCCAGTCGATTTTTCTCCGCCCACCGGGCCACATTCTCAAAATTGATGTTCACAATCGCCGTGACGTAGTGCATGTCAAAGCCGCCGACCGTCATCACATCCTGAATGTACGGGCTAAACTTGAGCCGCCCTTCGATGTACTGCGGGCTGAACTTTTCGCCGTTCGCCAGCTCGATCATGTCGCTGACGCGATCCAGATAGATCAGGTGGCCGTCCTCGTCAAACGTGCCCGCGTCGCCCGTGTGAAAAAAGCCGTCGGCGTCGAGGGCGGTGGCGGTCTTGTCCTCGTCTTTGTAGTAGCCGCCGAACACGGCGCGGCTGCGCACCCACACTTCATTGTCCGCGCCGAGCTTGATCTCCACGCCGGGACACGGCAGGCCGACGGTCTCCATTTTGATGTTCTGATCGTAGTGCAGCGTATGTGCCTGACATTCGGTGCTGCCGTACAGGTTCTTAAGCGACACGCCGACCGCGCGGAAGAAGCGCAGTTGATCGGGGCTGAGAGTCGAGCCGGAGGTGTAGGCGTGACGCATGCGGCTCATGCCGATCTTGTCGCGCAGCGGCTGAAAGACCGCCAGATCGCCCAAGGCTTTGAGGCCGCGCAGGTGAATCGGTACAGGTTTGCTCGCGTCCTCGTACTCTTCGATTTTGTAGGCGACGGGCAGGAACAGGTTGAACAGGGTGCGGTTGAGCCACGTGCTGTCGTTGATGCGCATTTGCATGGTGCTGGCGAGATTTTCCCATATGCGCGACGGGAACAGCAGCGAACTCGGCGCGACCTCGCGGATATCATGCTGCACGGTCGTCGGGCTTTCCGGGAAATTGACCGTCACGCCCATCATCAGGTGGCTGGTCAAGCCGAGACTTTGCTCGGTGATCCATGCCAGCGGGCTGAACGACACGTAGTTGTCACTGGGGAAGACGGGCGCAATCGATGTGGCGTGCAGATTACCGTAGATCAGGTTGCGGTGGCGGATCATCGCGCCTTTGGGCAGGCTGGTCGTGCCGGAGGTGTAGCTGAACAGCGCCACATCGTCGCCTGTGCCCTCCGCGATCAGCTTCTCGAACGCGCCCGCGTGCCGCTCCGCATAATCACGTCCATGCGCTTCGAGCACATCAATGCCCAGCAGCCAATCGTCGGCGTAATTCCACAAGCCCTTGTCATCCCAGTAGATTACCTGGCGCACGTGCGGAATCTTCTCACGGATGGCCAGCGCCTTATCACACTGTTCCTGATCATGCGCGAAGATGTACACCGCGTCGCTGTTGTCGGCTACATAGGCGAGTTCCTGCAGGTTGGCGTCGGTGAAAATCGCTGTCGTCACCCCGCCCACCGCCCACACCGCGATCTCTGCCCAATAGAATTCAGGGTCATTCTCGCCGATCAGCGCGACTTTTTCGCCGCGCTGCAAGCCGAGGCTCGCCAAGCCGAGCGCCATATCGTGCACGCGCTGATACACCTGCTGCCACGTGTATTCCTGCCAGATACCGAAGCGTTTTTTACGCATGGCGACGCGCTCGCCAAGTTCAGTCACACGTTTGAGGAAATTTTTCGGCAATGTGTCGGCGTCTGGTGCGAGCGGGGGCAGTTCGACGCGCTCTTTCGAAACATAAAGTCTTTCGGCCGTCGTCATTAAGTTGCTTCCTGACCTAAATATGCCTTGATAACGCGCACATCCTGCTTGATGTCGTCCGGCGTCCCTTCGGCAATCTTTTGACCAAAATCCAACACCATGACACGGTGGGAAATGTCCATCACCAGCCCCATGTCATGCTCGATCAGCACAATTGTCATCCCCTGCCGTTCGTGAATGTCGAGGATGAAGCGCGCCATATCCTCTTTTTCTTCGACGTTCATGCCCGCCATTGGTTCGTCGAGCAGCAGCAGCGACGGTTCGAGCGCCAGCGCCCGCCCCAGTTCGACGCGCTTGCGCAGACCATAGGGCAGCGCGCCGACCGTCACCTTACGGATGGCTTCCAGTTCCAGAAAGTCGATGATCTTTTCGACGATTGCGCGGTGTGCGATCTCTTCGCGTTTGGCCGCGCCGACGAACAGCGCACCGCTGAGCAGGTTGGCTTTCATGTGGATGTGCCGCGCCGCCATCAGGTTGTCGAGCGTGGTCATGTTGGTGTAGAGGGCGATGTTCTGGAAGGTGCGCGAAATGCCGAGCGGGGCACGCTTATAGGGCGGGAGGTGAGTGATATCACGCCCATCGAAGCGAATCGCGCCCGACTGAGGCTTGTAAAACCCGTTGATGCTGTTGATCAGACTGGTTTTACCCGCGCCATTCGGGCCGATGACGGCGAAAATTTCGCCCGTATGCACTTGGAAATCAACATTTTGTAATGCTTTAATACCACCGAAGCTCAAAGAGATGGCATCGACGTGCAGTTTTACTGCCATGCATTTTCCCAAAAATCTAAATTAAAGCTAATCCATGATCATATTGTGATTTTATCGTAGCATTTTTCGCAAGGTCAAGCAAGCTATTATCAAATTCTCATAACGAAAACGGTTACATCACGATTTCATGACAAAAGTCAGACTTGGGATGATCTGGTTGTGCGGATTGACGGAACGAGGCCGAGTAGGGACAACGCCTGCGATTGTCCGGCGTTAGCGACGGAAGGACGCGGTCTGCCCTGTCCTTCCGCTGATCGGCGCTGGTGGAGATTAAGTGTCTCAGTGTGGCAAAACGTCGGGGCACACAACTGTATGCTCCGACGCTTAATCTGTGGGGTTAGCGGTGTCCATCCAGCCAAGCGACGATGTCGCGCAGCACGTTGGCTTTCTCGCGCTCGTTCATGATTTCGTGGCGCATGCCGGGATACAGCTTGAGCGTCTTATCCTTCGACGCAGCTCGCTCATACGCCACCTGACTCCCTGAGGGGTTGACCAGCTTGTCGTCCGCGCCGTGCATGACGAGCAGCGGCAGCGTGAGTTCCGCTAGATGTTCGCGCACGTTTTTCGCCGTCTCATTGAGCGCCACGGCTAACCCGACGCGCATATTCGCTTTGTAGGTCAGGGGATCATTGCCGAAGTCGATGGCCACCTGCGGATCCGTCGACAGAATGTCATTGCCCGTCGAAGGCATGAGCGGCAGGGTCGGCACGATGCGATTCAGCATGTAGCCCAGCTGAATCATCAGCGGACTGACGTTGGCATCGGCGTTGACGGGCGCGCCGGAGATCAGCAGTCCCGCAATCTGCTGCTGGTAGCGCAGCGTGAAGGCCAGCGAGAGCAGCGCGCCCATGCTGTGACCGAGTACGAACAGCTGCTTGCCGGGGTGCTGCGGCGTAATGCGATCCAGGTACTCTTTCATATGCGTCACCGAGCGGTTGAAGTCGGTGATGTAAGCGCGCAGGCCGTCGCTCTGCCCGTGCCCTTCATGATCGAGCGCGTAGGCGGCGTAACCCGCCTCGACCAGCGCCTTGATCACATGCTGGTAGCGTCCACAGTGCTCACCGTAGCCGTGCACGACCAACACCACCGCTTTGGGCTCGCCAACAGGCAGCGAGTGAGTCGTAAAGATTTTGACGCCGTCTTGAGTCGTGAAGAAGTCATTGTTCATAAACAGCCTCTAGGTTTCATCCTCAGCCAGTGATGGAATTTAACGCATTCGAGCAACCATTTTTGATAGTAGGGGCACACGCACGTGCGCCCCTACACCTGAATTCTGCTGATTTATCGTCCAGCGCTAACCTTACAGCGACAGCGGCTCGTCCAGACGCATCCACGTGCGTCCAATCCGAAACAGCGAACCGGGACGGAGGCTGGTGCGACCCGAAATCGCCTGCTTGTCCCGTTCGACATACGTCCCGTTGCGGCTGTGCATATCTTCCAGCCAGAACGAGAGCAAAAACGGATCGGCGACCGACTCGGTCGCCGTGACCGGAGCGCACAGGCAACCGAGGCGGGCATGCAGGCGTGATACCTGATTGTCGAACGGCAGATGCACATCGCAGCCTTCGCGCCGTCCGATGTTCAGCACCAGTTCGTCCCCGATTTCCGGTTGTTCAAAATGCACTGTGCGCCCGTCAAGGGGCCCACTCATAAACGTGATCGTAAATTCTTTGTCCACGCCGCTAACCTTCGCTGTCCAAGTGATTCTGCGCCTGCTTGATTTTGCGGCGCGTTGGCTCATGTGCGGGGTCAATTCTGAGTGCCCGCTCAAAGGCCGCAACAGCCCGCTCGTAATTTTCGATCATCATCCACGTATCGCCGTAATTATGCCAGAACCACGCATCGTCGGCGTTAAATGCGACGGCTTGCTCGTAGGCTTGCAGCGCATCATCCCATTGACTGAGCGCCGCATACGCCAGCCCCATACCGTTCCACGCCCAACCATAAGTGGGTTCGAGCGCGACCGCCTGCTCGTAGCTGGCGACCGCCTTGCGATGTTCGCCCAACCGCCGCAGCACCTGACCACGCCGCGCCCACCCGATCGCGTTATTCGGGATCGCCGCCGTCGCGCGGTCGATGACCGCAAGCGCGTCCTTCTTCTTGCCCATTTCCAGCAGCAGATCGACCAGATTGGTGTAGTACCAGATCACGCTGCCGTCTTCGCTCAGCGCGCGTTCATAGCTGGCGATGGCTTCTTCCCGCCGACTCAAGGCTTCCAGCGCCAGTCCGCGCCCGTTCCAGGCCCACGCGTAATGCTGGTTGATCCCCAAGGCGTTATCGTAAGCTTCGAGGGCATTCTCGTGGCGCTCCAGCCGACGGTAGGCTTGGCCGAGCTTGGCCCACGTTTCCGCGTGCTCGGGGTGCTGACGCGCCGATTTTTCGAGCGTGTCGGCGGCGGCGCGGAAGTGATTGAGCGAGAGCAGCGTTTCCGCCAGATTGTACCAGTACCAGACATCGCCGGGATCGATTTCGGTCGCCTTGCGAAACGACATCAGCGCGTCGTCATGCCGACCGAGCGCCGCCAGTGTCAAGCCGCGCCCGTTCCACGCCCAGCTATAACCGGGTTCGTACTCCGTCGCCAGCGTATAGGCTTTGAGCGCGTCATCGTGGCGCTCCAGACGGCGATACACCTGACCGAGTTTCGCCCACAATTTACCGTTCTTCGCATCCGTTTTGATCGCGGTATTGAGCAGCACGGCCGCCTGTTCCGCCTGATTGAGCGAGAGCAGGTTGTCGGCTTGCTGCATCAGGTACAACGCGTCTTCGGGGGCGGCGGCGGTTGCCTGCTGGAAGGAGTCGCGCGCTTCGTTGCGGCGGCCGAGCGCCTCCAGCGTGATGCCCCGCTCATTCCACGCCCACGCATAATCCGGTTCGATTTGCAGGGCGCGGTCATACGCCTTAAGCGCCTCGTCGTAACGGCCCAATTGGCGCAGGACGTTGCCTAAGCGCGCCCACGTCCGGGCGTGGGTCGTGTTGACCTGCGTCGCCCGTTCGAGGATGGGCAGCGCGTCTTCATGCCGACCGAGCAGCGCGTACACGTTGCCGAGGTTGTACCAGTGCCACACATCCCCCGGTGCGATCTCGGTCGTGCGGCGGTAGGATTCCAGGGCCTCGGCGTGTCGCCCGAGCTGCTCCAGCACAATGCCGCGCCCGTTGAGCGCCCACGCGTAATCCGGTTGCAGATCGATGGCCCGGTTGTAGGCGGTCAGCGCCTCGTCCAGACGGCGCAGATAGCGCAGCACCTGTCCCATTTTCGCCCAGCTAAACGCGTGTTTAGGATCGACACGGATCGCTTCCTGCGCCGACTCCAGTGCTTCGTCGTACTGGCGCAGTTCGACGAACAGTTCGGTGATGTTGTACCAGTGCCAGACTTCTTTGGGTTCGTAGCGGGCCGCGCGTTTAAAGGCTTGCAGCGATTCGCGGTAGTCGCCGAGCATTTTTAAGACCAGACCGTAGCCGTTTTGCGCCCACGCATAGGTCGGCTTGAGGCGAATCGCCTGCTGATAGGCTTCGAGCGCCTGCGGATACTGGTGCAGATCGCGGTGCAGTTGGCCGAGCTTCGCCCAGGTTTCGGCGTGCTCCGGGTCGATGCGCAGCGCCTGTTCGAGATACGCCAGCGCTTCAGTCGGGCGCTCCATACTGCGCAGCACGTCCGCCTGATTCGCCCAGTTCCACGGGTCGTTCGCATCGAGCGCGGCGGCGGTCTTGTGGCATTCAAGCGCTTGCTCGTAATCGCCCAACCGCTCGTAGACGATGCCTTTGCCCTTCCACGACGAAATGTTGTTCGGCTGAATGCGCAGCGCCTCATCGTAGCACACCAGCGCATCACGATAGCGTTCCAGCAGGCGCAGCGTGCGGCCCTTGCGCGCCCAGGCCCACGCGTAATTCGGCTGGAGCGCCAGCGCTTGATCATAGGCGATCAGCGCCTCGTCGTAACGCCGCAGTTCGGTCAGCGAATAGCCTTTGTCGACCAGTTCGCGCGCTTCGAGCGCCTGCCCCGTGATTTCGAGGACGGGCGGCTCACCCGTGAGCAGCGTGTAGACGTTCATCAGCTGCTCGACCACTTCTTTCCACGTCGCCGGACGCTCGGCGGGGTTTTTGGCGAGACACGCGCGCAGGAGCGCCATGAGTTCCGGCGCATCGGGCGGGAGGGCGCTCAACGTCGGCACTTCTTCGAGGTGCATGTGCAGCCACGCCTCGAACTTCTTCACAGAGAAGATCGTCTGCCCGGTCAGCATTTCGTACAGCATGCAGCCGAAGGAGTAGATATCCGAGCGCACATCCACATCGACCGAACGACACTGCTCCGGCGACATGTACGGCGCTGTCCCGATGATCGCACCGACGCGGGTCAGGCGCTCACTCGCTTGCGTCGCGTCGTCTTCGGTGACGAACGGCAGATCTTCAGCTTCCAGCGAGCGCACGAGGCCGAAATCGGTCACTTTGGCGATGCGGTCGTGCGTGACTAGAATATTCGCGGGCTTGAGGTCGCGGTGGACCAGCCCCGGCATGCGCTGCGTCGCGTGCTGCATGCCGAGCGCGATGTGTAAGCCAAATTCGAGCGACTGCTGCACATTCAGGCGCTTGTGGTCGATCCAACTGCGCAGGTCGGCTTCCAGTCCTTCCGGCCCGCTGATGTGTTCGAGGATGATATACGGCTGCCCGCCGATATTCTGCACGAGCCGCGCCGCCACAATGTAGCGGTGCTTTTCCAGCCGCACCCACGTCAGCGCCTCTTGCATGAAGCGTTTAACCGCGCGTTCATTTTCAAGAAATTTCGTCTGGAACGTCTTGAGCGCGACGGCTTCGCGTTCACTCCGGTCGTAGCACAGGTAAACCACGCCCATGCCCCCGCGCTTGACCAGCACCACTTCGTAGCGGTCGCCGATCACGTCACCCACATCGAAGGCGTCGCTTTCGTCATGGCTGTGCGGGCGGTGTCGGGTTGGCTTGGAACCACCGCGCTTCGGGCCACGGGGCAGCTCTTCGATCGAGGTCAGGTCGAGCAGGCGCGCATCATCGACGCGCGTCTCGCTCACGTTGGAGTCTTCGTCCAGCGGAACGGGCAGCGCGGAGTCGGCGCGCGTCATGTCGGCGGCGGTCACATCGCTGATGCCGACCGGGCTGTCGTTGTACGCGACGGTGTGATCTTCGATGATAGTGGGCGCGGCGTGCCGTTCTTCCACCACTGACTGTTCCCCGCTGGCGCCGCCGCGATACGCGTTCAGCAGTTCGTTGATTAACTGGGTGTCCACCGACACGCCATCTTCGAGGACAGCCGTCTCCTCGTCCATTTCTTCATCGCCCGCCAGCGCCCACAGCACCACGGCGACATTCTTGCGCAGCGGATTGATGCGTGCCACGTCGATCAGCCAGTCGGTGTACAAATCCATGGCGTGGATCGCCGCCGCTCGATCAACGTTGGTCTGTGCCTTGGCGAGCGCGCGGCGGTAGGCGGCCAGCGTTTTACCGACGTAGAAAATCAACAGCCGCTGCTGGCTAGTGATCGATTTTTGGGCACACAGGTCGCCGAGCGCGAAGTCATCGTCCGGTTCGGCACGGTGCAGAGCCACCCGCCCCAACTGCCGGATTTCGGTGTTAGGGTCATTGGCGAACAAGTCACGTTGATTGTGCGGGTGGTTCTGACGGAGCAGCCGGTCACCCGCAGCCGGACTTTTACGTCCGGTCTGTGGGACAGGGGGGATCGTCATGAATGGGTCGCCTGGGTTTCAAAACGTAAACCGTTTTCGCCCACATCCACGAGGATCGTGTCGCCGGGGACGAAAACATCTTCGAGAATCTTGGAGCTCAATGGACGAGTGAGCATCCGTTCAATGGCGCGACGCAGCGGACGCGCCCCGTTGATCGGATCGTAACCCTTTTGCAGGATGTATTCGCGCGCGGCGTCCGCGATCTTGAGCGTGAGCTTTTGCTCACGTAGACGTGCGTACAGGTCTTCAAACTGGCGGTCGAGGATCAGGCGCAGTGTTTCCTGCCCCAGTTCATGGAACACGACCACTTCGTCGAGGCGGTTCAGAAATTCCGGGCGGAAATAGCGGCTGAGGTACGCCGTGTAATCCGGGATGCGCGTCGACCCCGTGAAGCCGATCACTTTGCCCGCTTCTTCCGTACCGATGTTGCTCGTCATAATGAACACGGAGTGCCGCGCATCGACATAGCGCCCGTGCGCGTCGCTCAACCGACCTTCGTCAAACACTTGCAGGAAGATGTCATAGACTTCCGGCGCGGCCTTCTCAATTTCGTCGAGCAGCACCACCGAGTAGGGCTTGCGGCGCAGCGCATCGGTGAGCTGACCGCCGCGCTGATTGTCTTTGTAGCCGGGCGGTGACCCGATCAGCCGGGCGACCGTGTGCGCGTCGTGAAATTCGGACATATCGAGGCGAATCATCGCTTCGTCGTTGCCGAACAGGAATTCCGCCAGCGCGCGCGCCAGCTCGGTTTTGCCGACGCCGGATGGCCCGAGGAACAGGAACACGCCGATCGGGCGGTCGGGATCACGCAGACCCGCGCGCGCCGTCTTGATCGCATCGGCAACCGTCCCCACCGCTTCATCCTGCCCGATCACGCGCTTGTAGAGCGTCTTTTCCACTTCGGAAAGGCGGCGGCGTTCATCCTTCGTCAGTTCGTTGAGCGGGATGCCCGTCCATTCGGAGAGCACGGCGGCGATATTTTCGACGCGCACTTCTTCCATCGATTTGGCGTCCGGTTCATCATCCTGAATGGTGCGGATGGTGACGCGCGCGCACGCTTCATCGATGAGATCGAGCGCCTTATCCGGCAGGCGGCGATCTGGCAGGTAGCGCACCGCCATGCGCACCGCCGATTCGAGCGCTTCCGCTCGAATTGTGACGCCGTGATGCTGTTCCAGCCGCTTGCGCTGGCCGAGTAGGATTGTCAGGGTGTCTTCTTCGCTCGGTTCTTCGATGTCGATGGGGCGGAAGCGCCGATCCAGCGCCGGGTCTTGCGCGATGGCGCGGCGATACTCTTCGTGTGTGGTCGCGCCGATGCAAATGATCTCGCCGCGCGCTAAGGCGGGCTTGAGGATGTTGGCCGCGTCCAGATTGCTGTCAATCGTGTCGCCTGCGCCGACGATGGTGTGAATCTCGTCGATGAACAGGATCACGTTGCCCGCCCGCGCCGCTTCTTCGACGATGCCGATCAGCCGTTCTTCAAACTGCCCGCGTAGACTCGTCCCCGCGACCAGCGTGCCGATCTCGATCTGCACGATGCGGCGGTTGAGCAGCGACTTTGGCGCAGATCCGTCATGGATGGCGTAGGCCAACCCTTCGACGACAGCCGTTTTACCGACACCTGCATCGCCGAGCAGCAGCGGGTTGTTCTTCTTGCTGCGGGCCAGCGTGCGCGCCACCTGCCGGATTTCGCGTTCACGGGCGATCGCCGGGCCGAGCTTGCCATCTGCCGCTTGCGCGGAGAGGTCGCGCCCGTATTTATCAAGCAGGGGCGTGGGCATGCGATTGCTCGACGTGTGCCGCGGCGGCGGGTCAATCTCGACCGAGTCTTGCAGAAATTCGTCCGACATGAATTCGTCCATGTCGAACAGATCATCGGCGTCATCCGAAGCGATCGGGCTGGCTGCAAGTTCTTTTTCGTAGGCTTCTGTGAGCAGACGCTGTAACCACTGGTTGACGTTGAAGCCCATTTCTACCAGTTTACGGATGGGCACGCTCTCGCCTTCTTGCAGCATGGCGAGCAGCACGTGCGATTCTTCCACTTCGTCCGCCTCTTCGCGGTCAGCGAGGAAGATCGCCAGCGATAAAACCATTTCGGCGCGGGGTGTCAATGGGAGGAGATTGTCGAGAGCGCCTTCACCCGTCCCTACATCCCGGCGGATTTCATTCCGCACGGTGCGGGGATTCAAGCCTGCGCGGCGCAGCAAATTCGATGTCGCGCCGTTGTCAATTTTGGTCGCCACGATGAACAGATGCTCGACGCCGACGTAGTTGTGTCCCAGTCGACGCGATTCTTCCGACGCGGCTGCCAATAAACCCGCGCAGCGTTTGCGGATTTCCTT
The DNA here is from genome assembly GCA_937988705.1 of uncultured Chloroflexota bacterium. GTDB lineage: Bacteria > Chloroflexota > Anaerolineae > Aggregatilineales > Phototrophicaceae > Flexifilum. Next base: position 12,061 of record CALKIA010000167.1, read on the forward strand.
CTCTGGAATGTCAGGCGGAGGTGTCACAGGTTCGTCCCAAAACAATGCTTGTACCTGAAGTCTGCCGCAAGTATAACGCAAAGCCGACCCATTCGTGAAAAAGACCTTTTTACCAAATTCGTTTTTTCGTCAGACCTCAGTGGCGAACGTTTTCACACGGGCGCAGTGCAGCACGTCAGTGTCTAGCCCAACCTGTGCGCCAGTGGCTCTAGCCATGCCGACAAATTTCGGAATCATTGTAAAGTTACTATTCACGGTGCGGGATGAGCTGCGGCGCATCTCTATCGGCAAATG
>CALKIA010000168.1 GCA_937988705.1 uncultured Chloroflexota bacterium
CACCCAGTATTTGCTGAGCGTTTCGCGTTCGCCGACGTAGTCCATGAACGGCACCGCATACCCGCATGAGGTCTGCGTTTTGTGCAGGGTCGCCGTGATGATCTGGCGCGTGCCGGGGTAGCTGGGGAACAGCGGCAGCAAGGCGTCCCACTCCGCTGAGCCGGGGAGGATGGTGCGTCCCGTGCCGTACAGACGGACGATATTCGGCGAGCCCGCAAACGCGCAGAACATGAAGGTCAGGCGACCATTTTCGAGCAAGTGCGCCGACGTTTCGTTACCGCTCCCGGTCATATCAAGATAGGCGACCTCGTGGTCGGAGAGGATGCGAAACGTATCCATGCCTTTGGGCGACACGTTGACATGTCCCTCGGCGCTGAGCGGGGCGCTGGCGACAAAGAACATATGCTGTTTCTCAATAAACGCGCGGATTTCCGGCGTGATGCTGTCGTAGAACTTGGCCATGTGCGTTTCCTTCAGTTAATGATACGGCAAGCGTAGCCGAAAACGGGGATTGCTCGCAAGATGGCAATCAGTCCAGTTTGAGCAAGCAAAAAAGGATAGTGACCCTAGTACTTCCCTTTCAGACTAATTTTCAATACAATGTATATAGTTACGCCCCTGTAGCTCAGGCAGACAGAGCGATTCACTCCTAAGGAATAGGCCGTGGGTGCAAGTCCCGCCAGGGGCATCATATCAATCGGCGCGCTAATCAATAGTGCGCCGTTTTTGTTTTGCCGAACCTAAACTCCTCGTGAAAAGCTGCACAAAACCTGTGTGGACGGTGTACAATAGGGCGCGTCAGGGAAAGGCAAAGAGGCGATGACTCCAATCCTCGCACATGGGGCGTTGGGCGCTGCCGACGAGATCATCCTCATCGGCGTCGCCGTCGGGTTTCTCATCCTCATGGGAATCAGCTTCATGATGAACCGCAATAAACTAGTGGAAGATGTTGATGCGCCTGCACCCGAAGAAACACCCTCGGATCAGCCGGATCATTTCCGGTTGGACTAAACTCGCGCTGATCGCCGTGCTGCTGCTCGTCTTGAGCGCGCCGCAGACGGTCAGCGCGCATGGCTACATCGTGCGCTCGATCCCGGAAGATCGCGCGGCGTTGGAACGCGCCCCGGCGCGTGTCTCGTACTGGTTCAGCGAAGAACTGGAACCGGACTTCAGCTCGATCACCGTGCGGGATGCGACGGGCGAAGTCGTGGCGACCGGTGGCGTTGCGCCGGAATCGGGCGTGCTGCTGAGCGCGCGGCTGCCCTCGGGTCTGCCGGATGGCGCGTATGTGGTCGATTTACGGTTGGCGTTCGCCAGTGACGGGCATGTGATCGCCGAAAGCCGCACATTCTTCATCGGTGAGGCGGTGGGCGGCACGGCGGGGGCGGTGAGTAATTGGAGCGCCGAGCCGTTCGAGGTGCTGTGGCGGGCGGCGCTGCTCAGCAGCACGCTGCTGCTGTTCGGAACATTCACGGTCTACACGCTGGTGCTCGTGCCCGCATGGGGCAGTTCGACGTATCCGGCGGGTTTGCTGCCCCCACGCGTCATGCGCCGCCTCAATCTACTGGTGATTGGCGGCTTGATCGGCGCGTTCGCGGCCAGCATTGCCGCGCTGCTGCAGCAGTCGAGCGTGTTTTTCGGCGCGGATGTCGGACGGGTGCTCACCGAAGGGCTGTGGAACGTTGTGCGCATTGGCACGCGCTTCGGCGACACCTGGAACGCACGTTTGCTGCTGCTGGCGCTGATCGCCGCGCTGTTTGGCGCGACACTGTACCTGCGGCGCGAGTACCCCAACCTGGTGTATCCGCTGTGGGTGGCGGGGGCGTGGGGCATGGCGCTCGTGCTCGGGGCATGGAGCGTGTCGGCACACGCCGCGGGGTCGCTCACGCTGGCCTGGGTCGCCCTCCTCAGTGATTGGATGCATGGTCTCGCAGCGGGCTTCTGGGCAGGCGGCCTCGCCGCGCTGACGCTGGTACTGCCCAGTGCCTTACAGCCGTACACGGGTGATCAACGGCGGCAGGTGATTGTGGCCGCACTCAACCGTTTTTCGCCGATCGCGGCCGCTGGACTGGTCGTCGTGGTGGCGACAGGTGTCTATAATGCGCTCAACTGGTTCTACCAGCCGGCGGATGTGGGCACGGGCTACGGCGGCGCACTGGCGATCAAGCTGTTGTTCGTCGTGCTGCTGATCGCCGTGGGGGCGCTGCATCGGTTGGCGCTCGCGCCGGAACGGTATGCGCGGTTCGTCCATTGGACCCGGCGGGTGCGCACCTTCCTCCCGTCTTTACAGCTAGAATCCGGCTTAGCGCTGGTGGTCTTGATTGCGGCGGGCTGGCTGAGCGCAACGCCACCGCCTGATCCGAATCTGGCCGGGGAAAGCGTACCCGTGCCGCGGGTCAGCGCCGAGTTGAACGGCGTGACTTTGAGCGGGGAGATCACTCCCGGCGGGCCGGGCGTTAACTCGTATGATGTGCTGCTCACGCAGAACGGCGCGCCCGTCGAGGGTGTGAACGCACGCATTCGCTTAGCCGACCCGCTGCGTGATTGGCGCGGGGCTTGGCATACGCTCGACGATGTGGGCGATGGGCTGTACGCCGCCGTCGGCGATGATCTGACGCAGGCGGGTGATTGGTGGGCGCTGATTGAAGTGGACGGTGAACGCGCAGCCTTCAGCGTGAACGTCAACGAAGCTGCCGCCGTGATTCGCCAGCGACCACCGAACTCGTTCCAACTACTGGCGCTGGTCGGGGTGATCGGGGCGCTCGGTTTTGCTGTCTATCCGCTGGCGCGGCGCGGCTATCGCAAGCTGGATCGCAGTCCTACCAGTCTCGTGATCGCTTTAGGCGCGACCGCGGCGACCGTCGCCATCACCGTGATTGGCCTCGGCGCGGCACTTTCGTCACAGAGCGAGTATGAAGCAGTAGTCAGCCCACCGCCCGCCGTGGTCAACGCGGTGCTGCCCGATCAGGCGTCGCTGGAGCGGGGAGAAGTCGCCCTCGAGAGCCGGTGTGCCGGGTGGTTGGGCGATCCAGCCTTCGCCGCGCTGACTGAACGCTTGGATCGCACCCGTGACGAGGATATGTACGCCATGACGCGGGACGGGTGGCGCACGCTGCCGCCCTGTGCTGTGCTCGAAGATCAAACCCGGTGGGACGTGGTGAATTATCTGCGTTCGCTGGAAGAATAGCGGTTAGCCAACCTCACCTCCGACCCCTCTAGAAGAGGGGTCGGGGAGACAAACTGAGGCGAATGGCTCTATCTGTCGACTAAGGACATTTTATGCTGAAGCTGGTCTACTCTCCAACTGACGCCGCGCTGGCCACCCGACTTGAATCGGAACTGCGGAGCGCAGGCTACAATTTCACGGACGGCCCGCCCGTCCTCATCCCGATTATGTCACCCGCCGCGCTCAATGATCAGGCGGTCAACGACGCCATCAACGCGGCGCTGGACGCGGGGCAGCACCTCACCCCGGTGATCGCCACGGCGATTCAACTGCCGCGTTTGATTGATCATTTGCCGCTGGCGGATTTCACCAACGGCAAAGACGACCTCGCCACGCTCAAAGCCAATATCGATGCAGCACTTTCGCCCGAGGGGCGCCTAGCGCTGCGTGTGCTGACGCCGTCGCGCCGCAAAGCCAATCGCTCGGCAGGCATCGTCGTCGCAGTGGTCGCGCTCGGCATGTTCCTCGTCGGCCTATACGCGGTCGGTGTGCTCGGCATTCAGATGCCGCAGGAAGAATACAACGCGGTCGATACCGAAGCCGCGCAAACCCGTGATCCGATCCTCGTACCGATTTTAGGCACATACGCGCGCTTTTTCCCGCGCAGCACCGACGAAGCCACCGTCTTCCCGGCGACGCTGGAACGTATCCCGACCGTGTACCGCCCGTTGATCGCGCGCACCGTGACGGCGCTTTCGCTGCCAACAGCAACACCCGTGCCCGCCACCGCTACGCCCGAACCGGGCGCAACGCAGGACGTGCAGCCCGTCATCACGGCGCGCCCGACGACCGGGGGATAGAGGTCGCCATGCCGATTTGTAGGGGCGCACCTACGTGTGCGCCTGCGGTTCACGGGCAGACACGTAGGTCTGCCCCTACAAAACGACTTAGGTTTGAGTGGGAAGGCTCGATTTGATGCGCAATGAAGTGTTGGTGATCGGTGCCGGGCCGGCGGGGATCACCAGCGCCTACTATCTGGAACAGGCGGGGCTGCCGTACCGCGTGGTAGATCGCGCCAGTATCCCGGCCTCGACGTGGGCGAGCATCTACCCGTCACTCCAGTTGAATACGGCGGGCTTTGTCTCACACTTGCCGGGCAAGCGGATGCCGCTGCGCACCGGCTGGTTCCCGATGGGAACGGACTATTACCGCTACATCCTCGACTACCTCAACGACCATTCATTCAAAATCGACTACGGCGTGAATGTGCAGCGCGTTGTGCCGGATGAAGTAGGCTGGCATGTCGAGACGAACTGCGGGACGGAGAGCTACCGCGCGGTGATTCTCGCCACCGGGCGCTTCGGCAGCCCGATTTTCCCCGCCATTCCCGGCCAGTTTGCCGGGCGTATCCTGCATGCACGCGATTTCCAGTCGCCGGAGGGTTTCGAGGGTGAACGCGTGCTGGTGGTGGGCAGCGGGCCGAGCGGTGTCGATATCGCGGTGGCGCTGGCGGGACGGGCTGAGGTGTACCTCTCCGTCCGCAGCGATATTCTGCTGGCGCGCAAATATCCCTACGGCTTACCGAATACCGCGTGGCAGGTGCTGCTCAGCCCAATTCCGGCCCGGTGGCGTAAGCCGCTCCTCGACCGCATCGTGTATCAGAGCTATCCTGATGCGCATACGCTCGGCTTGAAGTTTGCGCGCAACCGCGAAGATCGCAGCGGCACATCGGCGCCTGTGCGCGGCTACGAACTGGTCGAAGCCCTCCGCGCCGGGACGATCAAGACGGTGGACGGGCTGGAGCGCTTTGATGAGGCTTACGCCGTGCTGGCGGACGGCACGCGCCTCGAAGCGGACACGGTGATCTTCGGCACGGGTTACCGACCCGTGCTTGATTATCTCGATTTCCCCTATGAACTAGATGACGCTGGTTGGCACATTCGCCTTGACCCGACGACCTATGCTGTCGCGGGACAGCAGCGGCTGTACCTCGTCGGTTGGTTCTATCGCGGCTTGGGCCCGCTGTACAACATCCGGCAGGAAGCCAAAGCGGTCGTCAGTACAATCAAAAATTGGTGGTGACGAAGAAACGCATATAATTGTCCGGGAATATGATTTTTCTGGAGCCTGTGACGATGTCCCTCAATCCCCTAGCGACTTCCGAGTTCAAAATCGAACGTGTTCTCGTCTTCGATCAGCCGACATGGTCGCCCCTACACGTCAAACGGACGTTTTCGCTGGCCCACGCGCTTGAAGCGGAGATGATCGCGCCGGATACGCGCGTGATGTACATCGAACTGAACGGCACTACCTTCGTCTTTCAGACGCTGCACCTCGCGTTTCACCACGTCATCCAATCGGATCTCGACGGCGAACCGTGGATGGTCTCGTTCTGCGTGGTGTGTAATGCGGGCGCGGCCTTCAATCCGACCGTGGACGGCAAGGTGTATCACTTCGCCGGAAATGCCATGTACAACGCCATGACGCTGCTGGTGGACGATGAGACCAAATCCTTCTGGAATCATCTGACGGGGGAATGCCTGCATGGGGGACTGAAGGGCTCGCAGTTACAAGGTTACGGCGTACTCAGTCCCGCCACGGCGCAAGAAGCACTGGCGGCGTACCCCGACGCGCAGTTGATCTTCTCGCAGTTGAACAAGCGCGAACTGATCGAAGCGGAGGCGGATTATCGCTTCGCCATCAGCGACTCGAAAGACGCCGTACTCAGTGACATGTTCCTCAAGACACTGGACGCCCGCGAAGATACACGTATGCCGCGTCTTGACATGGGACTGGGCGTGTGGACGGGCGAAACCGCGCGCTACTATCCCTACACCCGCTTGAATGTGCATAACAACGCGCTGATCGATGTGATTGATGGGCGGCGGTTGGTCG
>CALKIA010000169.1 GCA_937988705.1 uncultured Chloroflexota bacterium
GACACGCTCCATGCTGACTAACGGTGTCCCCGGGCTGAGCCTGATCACCGCCGTGCTCAGCAACCTGATCTCGAATGTGCCCGCCGTGCTGCTGCTGCAAACGTCGATGGCGCAGTTCGCTAACCCACAGCAAGCGTGGCTGACGCTGGCCATGGCTTCGACGCTGGCGGGCAACTTCACGCTGCTCGGCTCGGCGGCCACGCTGATCGTCGCGGAGCTGGCGAAAGTGCAGGGTGTCGAACTTAAATTCGGGGCGTTCCTCAAAGCGGGCATCCCGATCACGCTGCTGACGTTGGGCGTCGGCGTGCTGTGGCTGATGATCACGACGGGGTAATTTTCCACGCAACACGTAGAATTTCTCATCTGATTTCGTGTAAGTTGTCACTATTCAGGCATGACATCCACCTTTATGATCACAAAGCACCCGAAAACATAGCCAAGATAATGATCTATGCGAAGAATGATCATCGCTGTAGTCGCTGTAATCGTTGTGGTCGCCGTTGCCATCGGCGTCTTTCTAGTCGTACGCAGCCCACAAGAAGAAGTCGTGATGGATAACCAGATCCACATTCAGTTGGGGTCAAGGCCATTCCCGCTCGTTGTCGGGGTGAACACGCTGCTCGTGCGCTTGGTGCGGAATGGCGAGCCGGTCTCCAACGCGTCGGTTGAAGTGGAAGCAACGCGCACGATGGAGGGACAGTTGCCGCTGTACGCCCGCATTAATGAGGACGAAGAGGGCCAGTACCGACTCCCGATGGTCTGGCCGGCGACCGACCGCTGGACGATCACCGTGAGCGCGCGGTTAGGCGAGGAATTCGTCCAAGATCATTTCATTGCGTTCGTGTTCTCGGTGCCGGAAGAAAATATGAGCAGTCGCGACACCTACGCCAGCGTGACGGCCATCGAGGTGGCGCAGGCGGCCCACCCCGACGAGTACTGGATCATCATCCCGCAGGGGACGGCGGCACAGATTCGCGAAGGTCACGGCGATGATGTCATGCCGACAGAAATACGCTTATATACGGATGGACAAAACACGCTGGTGCTGAAGAATAATGATATTGCCGATCACACGATCGGGCCGTTCTTCGTGCGCGCGGGCGAAACGCTCCGGCAGACGTTCAACACGCCGCAGGTCTTTGAGGGCGTGTGCAGTGTGCGCCACGATTCGACGGTTAAAATTATCGTAGAGTAGAGCTAAAGGCCAACCATGAAACGAATTGTAGTGATCCTGTTGGGGTTGATGCTGCTGGCCGGGTGCAGCGGCGGCGGGACTGCTGCTACGCCGACACCCGATTACGCCGACGAACTGATGGGGGCGGTCTACGATCCGCCGCGCGCGTTGGCGGAATTCAACCTCGCCTCGACTGAAGGGGACACGTTCGCATTGAGCGATTACAGCGGCGATGTGATTCTGCTGTACTTCGGCTACCGGAGCTGCCCCGATTTTTGCCCGACGACCTTTGCGGAACTACGCCGCGTTATGACGGATCTCGGCGACCTGAGTGAAAAAGTGCAGGTTGCGTTTGTGACGGTCGACCCCGACCGCGACACGCTCGAACTGATGGATCTGTACACCAATTCGTTCAACCCGGATTTCATCGGACTGCGCGGCGAAGGTGACACCCTGCAAGCCGTCATGGATCAGTTTGGCGTGGTGGCGGAAAAACAGGTGCTCGGCGATGACCCGATGGCCTACCTGATGGATCACACCGCGTCGGTCTTCCTGATCGACCCCCAAGGGCGACTCCTCGCACAGTACCTGTATGGCACTTTTTACCGCGATATTGTCCACGATATTCAAGTGATTCTGGGTTCTACCACGCAAACGTAACTGACAGCTGCGCTCATCGATCTACGCTATTTAGCGTATAGCAAAGATGGGCGCAGCATTACAAACTTACCAAGTTACAGAAACTCATGAATAATGAAAGGTATTCGCCATGAAGATCAAAGCGGTTCTTCTGACACTGCTGCTCCTCGCTTTGTTTGTGTCGGTTGCAGCTCTGCCAGCTCTAGCCCATGAAGGTGAGTGTCACGCGACCGTGTCGCTGTACAACGGCTGGGCCCGGGCCAGCGTCGCCGGAGCGCCGAACAGCGCCGCGTATGGGCTGCTCGTCAACCTGACTGACGAAGATGATACGCTCGTCAGCGCCACCACCGATGCCGCCGAAACGGTCGAAATGCACGAGATGAGCATGACCGCTGAGGGCGTGATGCAGATGCGGCCCGTCGAAGGTGGCTTCCCGGTGGCCGCGCACAACTTCTTCACGCTGCAACCCGGTGGCTATCACATCATGCTGCTGAACCTGACGCGTGAACTGACCCCCGGCAGCATGCTGGATATCACGCTGGTGTTCGCGCAGGCGGGCGAAGTCCAGTTGTCGCTCCCTGTGCGGGATCCCGACGCCATGAATATGGGCAGCATGGGCGGCGAAATGCACATGGATGCGACCGAAGAACCCATGCATAACATGGGCGACATGGCCGCTACCGAAGAAGCGATGCACGATCACGACGCAGTTGATGCCCCGTGCGGGATCAGCGTGATTGACCCGTGGGCGCGTCCCAGCATCGCCGGTGCGCCGAACAGCGCCGCCTACATGGTGCTGGCCAACCCGGACATGGCGCACGACGCCTTGATCGCCGCGGCCTCGGATGTCGCGAGTATGGTCGAAATCCACGAGATGAGCATGACAGCCGAAGGCGTGATGCAGATGCGTCCGGTTGAAGGTCAGCACCTGCACATTCCTGAGGCGGGCGCGGTGCAGTTGATGCCCGGTGGCTATCACATTATGCTGATGGGTCTGACCCGTGAACTGGTGGTTGGCGAAACGTTCTCGCTCACGCTGACCTTCGAAAACTACGGCGAAATGTCGGTCGATGTGGTCGTGCGTGATCCCGATGCCGAAGGTGGCATGGGCGGCATGAACATGGGCGGCGGCTGATCGCCGTTTCGCCTCGGATGGTAGGAAGTCACTGCCTGCTGGTTTAGCCCAAAGCCGGGGTATCTGGAACTCTCTAGTTTCAGATACCCCGGGCGCAAACAGGAGCGTTACCGGGGCTGATCATCCATTAGCTTGACGGCTGCCTCGACTTCCCATTTCGACTTTAGCGGCTGGATTTTGGGATCGGTGAGATAGCGTTCGTAGCGTGCTCGGAACGCAGTCCCCTTCGGAACAGCCCATTGATCAAAGGAAAAACCGTTCTCAATGGCCCAGCGGGTTAGGGCGCCATTGCCCGTATAGCCGGTTCCAATGTAAGTCAGGCGGGCGTAGCGCCCAGCCGGCAGCATTCCGGGACACACCCGCCCAGCACCCGGCAGCCGTGTGGTCACCGGAATCCCGACTTCAACATCCATCTCGCCTTCCATGTTGATGACATAATAGCGAAAAAATGGCAGCCCGGCTGGCTCTATGCCCGCCTGTTGCATCCAGGCTCTTAACTCCTTAAACAGATGCTTATCAATCACGGTGAACATCCCCTTAAACGGGGTCTGGGTTCTGATTCCCAGATAGTGCTCGTCGGGTCGCTCGTAGACCCCGGATTGACTGACCATTGTTCTTGTGTTTTCCACCCTCGTCATTCCCGGCGGTATCATCGTTATTTCTCCCTCATTAAGCCTTTTCAAGTGGATATTGAACTTCTGTGGCACATGTAGAATCGTCCAAATGAAGCTGCTCAGGCGTGAGGCGTTCGTCCCCTGCGCCGAATTGTGAGCCAAAGGTACACCCTCAGGCAACCCGAGAGTCAAGGTGTTTATTCTCTTGACATGAGACAATCGTTAGTCTCACCCCTATTCGATAGAGTGCGCACCTGTGAATCCGCTAGACTGTCTTGTGAAAAGGTTAGTGTGGAGCAGGTGCGATGTCTGGTGTACCCGATCGGCGCAAGGCGATGATGATGGGGATCATGGGCGGCGTGGTCGGCGCGTACGCGATGCGGTGGTACACGCGCAAGCTTGTGCCCGTGATTTTCCCGTGGGCGCTCCTCCCGGCAGAGGAGGACGGTCGCCCCGATCCGCTGGAAACGCGCGCGCTTGTGCCACGCCAGTACGAAGACGGCGAAACGCCGTTTCAAGCGGTTGGTCGCCTTGGTTACCAAACGCTGACCGGAAGCACGCCGCGCTCGGCGGAAACCCGCCAGCTCCTCGGCGACTTGACCGAATGGGCGTTTCTGATCGCAGCGGGCGCGGGGTATGGTGCGACGCGCACGACGACGCGCTGGCGTGATCTGGCGGGCGGCTTCTTCATGGGGCTGCGGCTGTGGGGCGCGGACGAAATCAGCGCACCGATCCTGGGCTTGCGTGCCGGGCCGACGCGTTTCACGGAGGCTCAGCACGGCCTGCTGCTCTCCGCTTACTGGGTGTTCAGCTTGATCATGGCTAACACGACGCGCTTCCTATATCGGCTCTTCCCATGATAGATGATCGCTACAAGAACCAGCAGATTGATGGATTTTTCTTAGAGGAAGCCATCGATCAACGAGTGGACACCGCGCTTTACCGGGCGGTGCAAGTCTCGGTGAAACGCTTCGTGTCCTTCAAGGTGACGCCCCTGCCCAGCGATCCGGCGGAACGCGCCCTGTTTCTGCAGGAGTTCAACGCGCAGTTGGAGCAGATCATCGGGCTGGAGCATCTGCATCTGCTGCCGCTCTACGCCTCCGGGCAAATACACGATGAAGCGGTGTACATCGTGTCGCGGATGCTGCCCGGCACGCTCGACGCGCTGCTGCGGATCGGACCGCTGCCTATGAGCACCGCGCTCTCGATTGCCCAGCAGCTGGGAATCGCGCTCAATTTCTTGCACCACCATGAATTCGTGCATGGGTCAATCTCGCCGCATATCGTCTACGTCAGCAGCGATCAGCAGGTGTATCTCAACGATCTGGAGCTCGCGCGGGTGGTACAGAAAGCGCCATCGCTTAATTATTTGCGACACATTCTCGGCTCGCTGCACTATGCCCCGCCAGAACAGATCCGGCTGGAACCGCTGGATTTTCGGTCGGATGTCTACAGCTTCGGCGCGACCCTCTACGATCTGGTGACGGGCGAACCACCGTTTCGTATGGGTGTGACCCTCGACTCTCTGCTCAACTTGAAATTGACGAATACGCTGCGACTGCCGCAGACGTATAACGCCAGCGTGCCGTCCGCGTTGGAAACGATCATCACGCGGGCAATGCGGGCGGACCCGGCTGAACGGTTCGCCACCTGTCAGGAGATGGCGCACGCACTCAATGCGCTCGATCCCGCCACAGCGGCGCGTTTGCAAGCCGCCGCCGCGCCCAATCTGCTGGTAGACATCCTGAATTCGATGCGGCGCCTGTTCATGGGGCGCATTTGAGCCGTGCGCTCAGCAGCGGCAGGGCAACCTCACCCCCGGCCCCTCTCCTAAAGGCGAGGGGAGACAAACAGAAGCGATGTGGGAATGTGTCCGTGTTTTGGAGCAGCGGACGCGATGAATCGCGTCCCTACGAAAGATTGTTTTTCTCGTAGGGACGAGGCAGGCCTCGTCCACAAACCACCAAAACCGATCTGAAACCCCCACTTCACGCTATTCTGCGCACTTACCGGCATGCCTCATCCTTGTTATTCATCGCGTCCCTACGAAAAGATCGCTGTCTGCATTTGGTGTTCGCATAAGGCATCTTAGGTGGTTTGTCAGATATGGGCATCACCGGTAGCGTAGACTGGATTCAAGCGCAGCAGCGCAAATATCACAGATAGTCCAAAAGTGGTTATTTGACTCGAAATCCTCCAGATCTTGTATGTTTCCGAGCTATTTTCAGAAGCTCATTAGTAGCATCCTCGATTCTTTGTCCGAACAGATCAACCCCCTGTGTGCCACTAGGTCTTGCAAACATAACTTTATGGTCTTCCTCTGAACCTCGACCTTCAATGTTTGAACGCACCGCTACTGCAAACTCCATATATAATCCATTGCACATCTTCACATGTTCTCGGATTTGCTCATTATCGTCGAAGAGAATACTTATCTCTGTGCGAACAGCATATAACTCGTGTAGCGGGATTCGTAGTGAAGATAGAAGCTGTTCAAAATCGTATAGCCTATCCTGTTTGAGACGTTCTTCTTGTGATATATCTTGACTATATTCAGAAGCTGGCCGTTTTGCAGGTGATCTAGCAAAAAATCTAGCCGCTGCGAATGCCTCCTGAAACGCATTAGCTGCACGTCCCAGTCTTAGGGCTACCTCGATTTTCTTGCTTCCAAGTAATTCCTCGCGCCACTTCTTAAATTCACCATAAGTGACTATAAATCCCATGATGACGAGTGCCGTTTGAATAATTGAAATCAGATCGGACAAAGACATTATGGTTATCTCCATCTGAGCTCATAAAATGTTACTGTCAGAAGTTTGATATAGCTTTCGTCTATAATAAAGCGCTTGTAAATGTTATGATAGCGATTTAGGCACGAAAATGAAGCGAGCCAACACTTAAGATTGTCCCCGCGTCTAGACTCTGCTGTAGGCGGACTTCGCCCGCGCGCCTGCGATTGCGCCTATAATCAATGTGAATGCAAGCAAGACTGCCTCACTTTCCCCCTATTCTGCACATCCATCTGATTGGGAGTAAAAATGGCTATCACTCAACCCGAACGTCATCTTACGGGGCGCATTGGCTGGCTGCGCGCCTCCGTTTTAGGCGCCAACGATGGCATTGTTTCGACCGCCAGCCTCATCGTCGGGGTGGCGGCGGCGAGCGCCGTGCGCAATGATGTCGTGGTCGCCGGGATCGCGGGACTGGTCGCCGGGGCGATGTCGATGGCGGCGGGTGAATATGTGTCCGTGAGTTCACAGGCCGATACCGAGAAGGCGGATCTCGCGCGCGAACGCCGGGAGCTGGACGGAAATGGCACGTATGAACTGGAGGAACTCGCGTCGATCTATGTGGGGCGTGGCGTTGAGCCAGTCTTGGCCACACAGGTCGCCCAGCAGTTGATGAAACATGACGCGCTGGGGGCGCATGCCCGGGATGAACTCGGCATTTCCAGTACGCTGAGCGCCCGCCCGGTGCAGGCCGCGCTCGCGTCGGCGGCTTCGTTTGCGGTCGGCGCCGCCCTGCCGCTGCTCACGGTCTTTCTCGTGCCCGAAAGCGCCCTCGCAGTGGCGGTCACGGCTACGTCGCTGGTGTTTCTCGCGCTCCTCGGTATGCTGGCGGCGTGGGCCGGTGGTGCGCCGATTCTCAAGTCGACGATGCGCGTCACCTTTTGGGGCGCGTTAGCGATGGCCTTGACCGCGCTCGTCGGTTCGCTGTTTGGAACGACGCCTTAATTCGCGGTCGATCCGTCGGCGCGCAGAATTTGTTATAGTTGGAGACGCTGAAGTAACAGGATCACTTCCGCATGAACCAGGCCTATACGCAAGACTTTGCCCGGGTATATAACCTGCTGTGGGGCGATTTCGCTCGCTCGGTCGCTCCCCGCCTGCACGACTTTTACATGGCGCGACCGGACGCTGAGCGGTCGCTGCTGGATGTGTGCTGCGGGACGGGTCAGCTCGCGTTGTACTTCTTAGAGCGTGGCTTCACCGTCACGGGCGTTGATCTGTCCGAGCATATGATCGCCCATGCACGGCAGAATACATCCGCTTACCGGGAACGGGCGGCGTTCAGCGTGGCGGATGCGGCGGACTTCACGATCGATCAACCGGTGGGGCTGGCGGTCTCGACGTTTGACGCGCTCAATCACCTGCCGGATGCCGACGCGCTGCGCCGCTGTTTCGCATGTGTATACGCAGCAGTACAGGACGGCGGCACGTTCGTGTTTGACCTCAACACACGAGTCGGGTTGCAGCGCTGGAACGGCATCAGCATCACCGACGCGCCGGATGTGACGCTCATCAACCGGGGCATTTACGACGGTGGCGAGCGGGGCTACACGCGCATCACGGGCTTCATCCGCGAGGACGACGGGCGCTATACCCGCTTTGAGGAGAACGCCTATAACACCGCGTTCGATCTCGTCCATGTGCGCGATCTGCTAGAAGATACGGGCTGGCGCGACGTGTACTGCGCCCGCGCCGCCGATCTCGCCACGCCGCTCGATGAGCCGGAGCGTGAAGGGCGCGTGTTCGTGGTCGCATCTCGATGATCTTTTTTTGAACAGAGTTTGTTATAGTTGGGGAACGCGGAACTAGAGGAGCGTTCACCTATGCTGCTCAAATACTTCTACGATCGGGCACTGGCGCAGGCGTCATACCTGATCGGTTGTCAGGAGACGGGCGAGGCGTTGATCATCGACCCGGCTCGGGATATTTCCCCCTATTTGCAGGCCGCGCAAGCCGAAAATCTGCGCATCACCCAGGTCACCGAAACCCACATCCACGCGGATTTTGTGAGCGGCATTCGCGAAATCGCGGCGCACACCGGAGCGCGCATGTACCTGAGCGGGGAGGGCGGCGCGGAGTGGCAGTATCAATTTGTGGATGCCCACACGACGCTCCTGCAGGACGAGGATACGTGGATGCTCGGCAATATCCGCATTCAAGCGATCCACACACCGGGACACACGCCCGAACACCTGATCTTCGCCATCACCGATACCAAAACCACCGAGCAGCCGTTCGGGCTGATCACGGGCGACTGTCTGTTCGTGGGCGATGTTGGACGGCCTGATCTGCTGGAAGTGGCGGCCGGTTACGCTAACACGGCGGAGATCGGCGCGCGCGGCCAGTTCCGCAACCTGCAAATGCTCAAAGCCCTACCCGATTATCTGCAAATCCTGCCCGGTCACGGCGCGGGGAGCGCGTGCGGCAAAGCGCTCGGCGCAGTGCCGTCGAGCACGCTTGGCTATGAAAAGCTGGTCAACCCCGCGTTCCAGTTTGAGGATGAGGACGCCTTCGTCAACTGGCTGTTGAGCGATCAACCGCCAGCGCCGCGTTACTTCGCGCAGATGAAACACGTCAACAAACAGGGCGCGCCGCTGGTCAACACGCTGCCGCAGCCTGAACCGATGGAACGCTTTTTACTCAACGATGTGGTGCGGTCTAACGCGCTGGTGATCGATACGCGGCGGCGTAACGTGCATGTCGCCTGTGCGCTGCACATTCAGCCGAGCGACCAGTTCAGCACGTACGCGGGCTGGTTTGTCGATTACGCCCATCCCGTCTACCTGATCGCCACGCCGGAACAGGTCGCCGGATTGGCGAGCCAACTGCGCGCGGTCGGCATCGACAACCTCGCGGGCTATTTCGCGCCGGATGAAGTCGACATCTACAGCGGCACGCTTCCGGTGATCGACGCACGCGCGGCGGCAGAGCGCATCCGCAAAGGGGCGCTGGTCCTCGACGTGCGGTCGGTCAGCGAATATCAGGAAAAACATATCTCGGGAGCGCTCAATATCCCGTATCATGATTTACCAAAGCGTCTCGGTGAACTGCCGACGCACCAGTCGATTGTGATCCACTGCGCGACAGGCATCCGGTCGCAAATCGCCGCCAGTCTGCTGGAACGGCACAATTTCACCGGGTTTGCGCATCTCGACGGCGGGCTGGATGCGTGGATCGCGGCGGGTCAGCCCGTGGAAAAAGGCTAAACGCTGTACTTCGTAGGGACGAGGCATGCCTCGTCCTGATTTCTGGAAAGATTGACAGAGGACACGGCCGTCCGGTAAGTGCGTAGAATACCGTGTAAACGAGTTACAGGTCGGACTTGAGGATTTGCGGACGAAATGAATCGTGTCCCTACAAAGAGACGCCTTATGGTGGAAGCTTGTGCTTATTCAAGGTCGGACGCCCAACGGGTCGTTCCTACACACTGATCGTTGAGGCAGACTGATGATCGAATCGCCGCTTATTCGTATTTACCCCAACGTGCAGCTGCCCGCCGACGCGCAGATTGATGAGTTTGTGATCCTCGGCAAAGCTCCGCGTGGCGCACAACCCGGCGACCGGGCGCTAACCCTCGGCGCGGGCTGCGTGATCCGGTCGCACAGCGTGATCTACGCGGGCAACGTGATCGGCATAGGCTTGCAGACGGGGCATCATGTCGTCATCCGCGAGGAGAATACTATCGGCGATCACGTCAGCATCGGCACGCACAGCATCATCGAACATCACGTCACCATCGGGAACAACGTGCGCCTGCACAGCCGCGTGTTTGTTCCCGAATTCAGTGTGCTGCACGACGGCTGCTGGCTCGGCCCCGGCGTTATGGTGACGAATGCGCGCTACCCGATTAGTCAGGGCGCGAAGGATCGGCTCGAAGGCGCAATCATCGAAGCGGGCGCGATCATCGGCGCGAACGTGACGCTGCTGCCCGGCGTGCGGGTCGGTGCGCGGGCGTTGATCGGCGCGGGGTCGGTGGTGACGAAAGACGTCCCCCCCGGCGCGGTCATGATCGGCAGCCCGGCCAAACAGGTCAATCACATCGACAATATCCAGTTTTACCAACCGTAACCAACCGTAGGGGCAAGGCATGCCTTGCCCCTACAACGACCCCATATGGAGACTTCCTAGCATGGCAAAAATTCCGCTCGTAGACCTCAAGGCGCAGTATGCGACCATTCAACCGGAGATTGACGCGGCCATCGCGCGCGTGATCGCCAACACCAGCTTCATTGGCGGCGTGGAAGTCACGAACTTTGAGGCGGCGTTCGCGCAGTTCCAGCAGACGAAGCGCTCAATCGGCATCGCCAGCGGCACGGGCGCGCTCTATCTGGTGCTGCGGGCGCTGGGCATCGGCGCGGGCGACGAGGTGATCACCTCGCCGCATACGTTCATCGCCACCGTCGAGCCGATTGAGCAGATCGGCGCGAAAACGGTGTTCGTGGACATCGATCCGGTCACATACAACCTTGACCCGGCGCTGATTGAGGCGGCGATCACTCCGCGGACGAAGGCGATCATGCCCGTGCATCTGTATGGTCAGCTCGCGCCGATGGAGGAGATTATGGAAATCGCGCGCCAGCACAATCTGTACGTGATCGAAGATGCGGCGCAGGCGCATGGCGCGGAACTGCACGGCATTCGCGCGGGGAATTGGGGGCATGCCGCCTGTTTCAGCTTCTACCCCGGCAAGAACCTCGGCGCGTATGGTGATGCGGGCGCGGTCTGCACCAATGACGAGGCGCTGGCGACAATGATCGCCAAGCTGAAAGATCACGGGCGCATGAGCAAGTACGAGCATGACGAACTCGGCTATGGCGAACGCCTCGACGGGCTGCAAGCGGCGATTCTGAGCGCGAAGCTGCCGCATCTTGAAGGCTGGAACACGGCGCGGCGGCAGCATGCGGCGTATTACACGCAGGCGCTGGCGGGCGTCAAAGGGCTGCAAACGCCACAGGTAATGGACGGCGCGCTGCACGCTTTTCACCTGTACTGCGTGCGGGTGAGCGGGGATCGCGATGCGATTCTTGCAGAACTGAACAATCGCGGCATTGGGGCGGGCGTGCATTATCCGGTGCCGCTGCATTTGCAGCCCGCGATGCGCGGCTATGGCGGTCAGCCGGGCGACTTCCCGCAGGCGGAAGCGGCGGCCAAATCGCTGATCAGCCTGCCGCTGTACCCGGAGATGACGGTCGATCAGCTGTCGCAGGTGGTCGAAGAACTGGTCGATGTGGTCAGCGTGCTGGCGGGGTGAAGCAACAACGCCGGATCACCCTTGTGATCCGGCGCTTCGCCATGATTTACATTAAGGTTGGGGTTTGTTAAAGTTCTTGTCCAAAAAGACTTGTTCCGCCAAATCAACATCCGATTTGGAATAGATGCATAGATATACCTCTTTAAGGCGTAGGGCGCTGTTGTTACGCTGTGCCAGTAAGAAGCTTTTGATGCCATCTACCATCGCCGGTATGACAACCGACGCTGAACGCCCACCACGCCCAGCACCAAACAACGGTAGAATAATACTCTCAATAGGCTTGTAGGTTGATTTCGCAGACATTTCATCGGCGTACGTTTCGCAGCCTTCAAACGAAATGACGCCGCTGTTCGCATCCACTTCGAGGATTTCTTCCAGCGCACTATTGACACATTCGATCACTTCTTCGTCGGTGTTTACAGGCTGGATTTTATCCCGACTCGAGCTGACGCTCACCGCTGCGACATGGAAAATATAGCGTGCACCGAATTTTTGTCTCAACTTACTTTTTTCGTATCCCGCATGGGTCACGATAACACAAGGGACGGGCACGGGGATCTGTAAATTCGGATCATGCTTGATGCTCTCGTTCAGATAACGCTGTACCGTATCATCCCGGACTACCTTGTTGACGATGTGCGAACCTTGATAACGTAGACGCGATGACAGCGTATCACTTTCAAATACCCGCGCCATCTGCATATAGTTATTCTCCGTATTGACCAGCACATCAATGCCGCCCATTTCGGTCATATCCCCCTGAGCAATGTGCACACGCACATTCGGGGCTTCATACAGGAAGAACGAGGATTTACGCGCTACGCTAATCGCTGGACGTTTGACCTTGCGCGAATCTTTGAGATTCAGATACCACTCGGTCTGGCGACGACGCGTCTGCTGCGCCAGACTTTCAATGCTGCTGACAATGGCATTGTAGTCAAGATTATGGTCTTCGAATTCAAGGTATTGCAGGTCATCGATTGCCAGTTTTTCAAGCGCATCCGTGATCACAACACTGCGCGAAACCTTGATCGGCAGGATACTGACATTTGCACCCCGCGCCGTATCAACTTCGCGCTGTACCCAATCCGATTTAGCAGTTTCGGGCTGCAGCAGCACAATCAACACATCCGCAGTCCGGGCTTCCTCAAATAGGGTGTCACTCCACTTTTTTCCACCGTTCGGGCGAAGCTTGTACACATCAAAGAAGACCGTGTA
Organism: uncultured Chloroflexota bacterium; assembly: GCA_937988705.1. Classification (GTDB taxonomy): domain Bacteria; phylum Chloroflexota; class Anaerolineae; order Aggregatilineales; family Phototrophicaceae; genus Flexifilum. The sequence goes on from CALKIA010000169.1 coordinate 12,821, forward strand.
ACCAAACCGTTCGCCCAGAACTTCGGCGATCAGAGCTGCAATGGATTTGCTCGGATTATCATTCAAATAGCTGATGAAGACCCTGATATTGCGGGTATCTTGTCCGGTTGCCATAGCGGGAATTACTCCGATGGTGTTAAATAGTCAATCATGGCGACACACACTTCAACCATTGATCCATGCTTATTAGTATAGTCCATTCGACTATTCTCATGAGCATAACCTAAGGCTAAGTCATGACCAAGCGCGTCGAAATCCTTTCCAAAGAGCGGATCTTCAAAAAATCGATCTTCGCCGTTGACGAGATTCGTTTGCGTCACGAGAAATACGATGGCGAAATGAGCGAAGAACTCACGCGGCTGACGCTGGATCGCGGCGATGGCGCGGCGGCCATCGTACATGATATTGACACCGAGAAACTGATCTTCACCGAACAGTTCCGCTATTCCACGTACGACAACGGCGATGGTTGGCTGCTCGAAACGCCCGCCGGGATGATCGAACAGGGCGAAGACCCCGATAACGCGATGCGCCGCGAAATTCTGGAAGAAATCGGCTACGAGGTCGAAGAACTGCGGCCCATCAGCACGTTTTACCTCAGCCCCGGCGGCACGTCGGAACGGATTTTCCTATACTATGCGGCGGTGTCCTCCGCGCACCGGATCGGGAATGGCGGTGGCGTGCTGGGCGAAGGTGAGGATATTCGCACCGTCGAGATCCCCTTCCGCACGGCGATGAAGATGATGTATGCGGGCGAAATCAAAGACGCCAAGACGATCATCGGCTTGCAGTGGATGCAGATGCATTACCCCGAACTGCGCGTCCACAACGACTAAAAGTGGGCGCACACGGCTGTGCGCCCACGAGACACGTACTCCCTACGGCAGTTGGAAGGCGACCCCGGCGTAGCGGTCGAGACATTGATGGCTCGGCTCCGTGAACGGGTCGGCGAGGAACTGATCGACGATGCG
>CALKIA010000170.1 GCA_937988705.1 uncultured Chloroflexota bacterium
GCCATCGCCTGCCAGTATTCGTTGGCTTCCGTTTTGATGATCGCCCCGAAACGCAGGGGCGCATCCTGAGCAAAAGAGGCGCTGGTCACCAGCAGCAGCGTGACGACTACCACAACAATGGAAATTTGACGCGAAAAACGAAGCATTTTTGCCATCCTTATACTCATCAAAATCATTGAATAGGAGTGCAGTTGTGTCCGATCGGTTGTTACGCCGAATAAGCTCCTTTCTTTGCCTTACACTCACTCAAGGGAGTTGGTTAACCAAGTTATGCCGCAGGCGTCTCAACCGACCCGCTGTGCGTACCGACGGCGCACCTGATCCAGCGCGACCGCGACGATGATGACCGCCCCGATCACGAACTGCTGCCAGAACGACGGGATATTCAAGATGTTCAAGGCGTTGCGAATGATGCTGATGATCAGCGCGCCGACGATCGTCCCCGCGATGGTTCCCTCACCGCCGGACAGGCTCGTCCCCCCCATCACGGTCGCCGCAATCGCGTCCAGCTCAAACATTGTGCCGGACGTTGGGTCAGCTGAACTCAAGCGGGCGGTGAGCAGCGCCGCCGAAATCCCGGTCAGCACGCCACCAAAGGTGTAGATCCCAAGCTTGTAGCGCCGGATCGAAATCCCCGCGCGCATCACCGATTCTTCGCTGCTGCCAATGGCGATCACATATTTGCCAAAGCGTGTCTTGGCCAGCACCAGCCAGCAGATCACCGCCAGTAGCGCGACGACGATCACGGGCAGTGGGATTTCCCCGAACACACGCTGCGAGAAGATGTCGACGAACGCACTGTCGAACCCATAGATGGGGCGACCATCGCTGAGGATGAGCGTCAACCCTCGGAAAATACCCATCGTGCCCAGGGTCGCAATGAAGGGTTGCAGCTTGATCCGCGTGATCAGGAAGCCGTTGAACAGTCCACACAGCATGCCCGTCGCCACCGCCGCGAGCAACCCAATCCACGGCCCGGAACCGAGCGCCATCACCGAGGCGGCGATCACACCCGCCAGCGCCACAATCGACCCAACCGAGAGATCGATCCCACCGCTGGTGATGATGAAGGTCATCCCCAGCGCGATAATCCCATTGATCGAGCCTTGCAGCATCACCTGCGTCAGGTTGCGCGGCGTGAGGAAATACTGCTCCCCGCGCACCAAGGGGGTGATGATGGACAGGGCGACGACGAGGACGACGAGCAGCAGGAATATGCCGTACTTGGACAACCAGTTGATCCACGCCTGCGGGGTCTTCATCACGCTGCGCGCTGGAGTAAGCGAGCCATCAGCCATTGCGTTCTCTATCCGTCCTTGTGTGACTCGTACGTCTGAGCCTTTGCGCCGGTGATGTAGGCGACGATCTCTTCCGGCGTGGTCGCATATTTATCCAGTGTCGCCGCGTGTTTCCCCTGCCGCAGCACAATAATGCGGTCGGCAATGCGATGAACATTTTGCATGTTGTGGCTAATCACGATGAAGGTCATGCCGTATTCGTCGCGCAGCTTCTCAATCGTCAGCAGCACCTGTTCGGTTTCTTCCACGCCGAGCGCGGCGGTCGGCTCATCCAGGAGGATGAGCTGGCGGCCCCATGTCACCGCGCGCCCGATGGCCACGGCCTGCCGCTGCCCCCCGCTCATACGGCTGACGGGCATGGTCGGCGCGGGAATCTTGATGTGCAGTTGACTCAACGCCTCACCGGTTGCGCGCCGCATCTGGGTGCGATCCAACACGCCGAACACGCGCCCTAACCAGCTTTTTTTGAGCACTTCGCGCCCCAAGTAAACGTTATCAGCAACATCAAGCGGATCGATGAGCGCGAGATCCTGATATACGGTTTCGATACCCACCTGCAGCGCATCGGCGGGCGTTTTGAAGTCACAGAGGGCGCCGCGCACGCGCAGTGTGCCGCTCGTCGGGGTGTGTACCCCGGCGATAATCTTGATGAGCGTTGACTTGCCCGCGCCGTTATCGCCGACCAGCGCGACGATCTCACCTTTGTAAACGTTAAAGCTGATGCTTTGTAAAGCTTGGACTGCGCCAAAGGCTTTGGTAACGTTATCTATCTCTAAAATGACCGCCCGGTCGTCCTGTCGAACCATACTGCCGATGTCCTCGCACAGGGGGCTGCGCACTACTCTTGAGCCTCATTGAAAGAACAAACGTCAGCGCGCCCGTGCTGCTGTCAAGGAACGCTGCGCCCACATTCACGGTTTAAAATTAACTTCCGCACCTAGGAACAATCTAGCACACAATAATGTTTACGTCAATCAACCGCGTGATTGACTCAAACACAAAATTGTGCGACTATGGAGGGACAGCGTGCCTGTGTTGTTAGAGAAGAGCGATCGGAATGACCCTTACCCCAAGGCACAGCGCGATCATCGACTTTCTGCTCAAAGAGCGGGCGGCCTCCGTCACCCGCTTGAGCACCGAATTTGCAGTCAGCGAAATGACGATTCGCCGCGATCTGGTCGAACTTGAAGAGCAAGGGCTGGTGCAGCGGACGCACGGCGGGGCAAAACCTAACGAAACGCGTCTGCACGAACTGTCGTGGAAAGTCAAAATCGGCCAGTTTGTCGAGGAAAAGAAGCGCATCGGTCAGGCTGCTGCCGACTTGATCAGCGATGGGGACACCATTCTGCTGGACACCGGATCGACTACCGCGCAAATCGTGCCGCATCTGGCGAAAAAGCAGATCACGGCGATCACCAATGCCCTCACGATTGCCGTGGAACTGGCGAATTTCCCGCAGATTCAGACGTTCGTCGCGGGTGGTATGCTGCGCAAAGGGCCGCTCTCGCTCATCGGCCCGCAGACCGAAGCCTTTTTGCGCGGTCTGAACGTAGATAAGCTCTTTCTAGGGGTCGACGCGATCGATATTGAGGCGGGTTACACCGTGCCCAACCTGCTCGACGCCCACACCAAACAAACCATGATGAAATGCGCGCGGCAGATCATCGTCGTCGCCGATCATTCTAAACTGCAAAATCGCGTGCTCGCGCCCGTCGCGCCGATTCAGGCAGCCCACCTGCTGATCACCGACAGTGGCGCGCCCGCCGCCCTCATCAATCAGTTACGCGCTCACGTTGAAGTGCTGGTGGTCTAAATCGCAGCATAGGCAAAGGATAGGCATGGTTCGCGTCGGCATTGATATTGGGGGGACGAAAACACATCTGGCCGTGTTTGATGCGTCCGGAACGATCCACCACCAGCAAAAGCTTGCATCGCACACCGCGCTGACCCAGGGAACGACTCCCGGCGCTGCGCTCGCTGAGCATGTGCAGCAGTTTCTACAAGCGGCCGCCATTCCCCTCGCCGCGGTTGAAGCGCTCGCCGTCGGCATTCCGGGGATCGCTGATCGGCAAACGGGGGTCATCATCGACTGCCCCAACCTGACGATCTTGAATGGCACGCGTTTGGGCGCAGACCTGGAAGCGCGTCTCGGCGTGCCCGTGGTGCTCGAAAAAGATACGAATCTGATCGGACTGAGCGAACACCTGCGCGGACGGGGGGTCGGCGTGGATGACCTCGCGTGTATCTTCGTCGGCAGCGGCCTCGGCTCGGCGCTGATTTTGGGCGGCGAACTGTATCGCGGCGCGGATGGCCTCGCCGGGGAACTGGGGCACATCACGGTCGAACCGCACGGTATGCCCTGCACCTGTGGCGGGGCAGGCTGTCTTGAAATGTATTGTTCCGGCAAGGCATTGACTGTTCGCGCCCCCGAGATTTTGAACGTCACGCGCGAAGCGCTGCTGTCAGCGGACAACCCGTGGGAGATCGCGCAGGAAGTGATCGTCGCCGCGCGTGCGGGACATCCACTGGCGCTGACCGTCCTGCAAGACAGCTTTTTCTACCTCGGCATCGGCATCGTCACCCTGATCAGCGCGCTGAACTTGCGCTTGGTCGTGCTGGGTGGCGGCATCGTCAACGGCTTCCCCGAAGGCGTTGACATTGTGCGGAGTGTGGTGCGGGAACGAGGACGCATCGGCGTTCGCGATAAGCTTGAAATCGATTTCGCGCAGCTCACCGACCAACCCCATATCGTCGGCGCTAACTTCCTGATCGATCACTATCTGGCGACACACGGATGACGATCCTCACGCTCACTCTCAACCCGGCCATCGACCATGTTCTCTGGGTGGATCATTTCCAGTTGGGGCAGACAATTCGCGCGCTCCGCGAAACGCGCACCCCCAGCGGCAAAGGAATCGGCAGCTCACTGGTCATTCATGAACTCGGCGGCGTCACCACTGCAATCGGTTACACGGCGGGACTGGCAGGCGACATGCTCATCGCGCTGCTCGACGGAGCACACATCGCGCATGACCTATTGCCGGTCGCTGGCGAGACCCGCATCGCCACACTCATCGTCGATCAGCAGTCCGGCCAGCAGTCCACCGTGAGCGCCGCTACGCTGCGCGTCACAGAATCTGACTTGGCGCGCCTGCTTGAACAACTGGACAGCCATGCGCCGTCAGCGTGGGGCATTATTTGCGCGGGCAGCCTGCCCCCCGGCCTGCCCGCGGACGCTTACGCGACCATAATGCGGCACTTGAATGCTGCGGGTTTGTTCACGCTGCTGGATACCTCGGGCCCGGCTTTAACCGCTGGGATCAGCGGCCTGCCCCACGTGCTCAAAATCAACGCCGAAGAAGCCCGTTCGCTGTCCGCTGATCTCGCGCTCGCCGTCGCTTCACCTGCTGAGACGGTGGCATCTCTCGCCCAACTGCACCGTTTCCGGGGCGTGTGGGCGCGTGATGCGCTCGTCGTCACGTTGGGGCAGCACGGCGCACTCGCGATCACGCCTGAGGGAAACTATCGTGTTCATCCGCTGAGTGTTCCGGTCGTCAGCACGGCGGGCGCGGGCGACGCGCTGAACGCGGGGCTCATGCTGGCGCTCTCACGCGGCGAGTCGTGGGCGTCGGCGCTGGCATGGGGCACCGCCGCTGCCTCGTCTGTGGTCATGAACGCGGGTACAGCCGTGTGCCAGCGTCGACAAGTTGCAGAACTATATAGCCAAGTCACTGTTGAGGAGATAACTTTTCATGATTAAGTTAGGGGCACATGCTTTTGTCTGGGTCGGTGAATGGACAACCGAGAGTGGCAACCATGCGATTGAACAGTGTGGGAAGATCGGGTTTGACCTGATCGAAATCCCCCTGCTCAAGCCGGATATTTTTGATGTCAAAAGCCACCGCGCCGCGCTGGATAGAGCGGGCATCGATGCGACCTGCTCGCTGGCGCTGCCCGCGTCGCTGCACATGCCGTTCTACCCCAATGAAGCCAAAGCCTTTCTGATCAATGCACTGGACAAAGTGCAGGAACTCGGCTGCCATTATCTCGGCGGTTGCACCGCCTATTCACTCGGCACCCTCACGGGCAAACCGCCAACCGCCGCCGAACGGCAGACTATCATCGATGTGCTGAAGGAATTGTGCGTTGAGGCGGAGAAGCGCGATATCACACTGGCGCTGGAAGCGTGCAACCGCTACGAGACCTACTTGTATAACACACTGGCCGACACCCGTGAGACGATCCTCGCTGTCGGTTCAGATCGCCTCAAGCTGCACGCCGATACTTATCACATGAACATCGAGGAAGAACGCTTCGATCTGGCCTTCATCGAGACGGCTGACGTGCTCAATTACGTGCACATGAGCGAAAGCCATCGTGGACAGGTGGGCAAAGGCACAGTCAAGTGGGATGAAGTGTGGCAGGGACTAGCGCAGGCCAAGTTCTCCGGCTATCTCGTGCTCGAATCGTTCGCCGCCATCAATCCGGATCTCACGGCGGCGACCTGCCTGTGGCGTCCGCCGCGCCAGTCCTCCGACGAGATCGCGCGCGGCGGCTTAGAGCTGCTCAAAGCAGGCGTCGCGCAGTATTTCTAAAAATTGGTAGCGGACGAAAAACGCAAGGGATGCGATCATGCAGTATACGGACAGCGTAGGGACAGCCTGCGCTGTCTGTTCTCGGCGGACGAGGCAGACAGCGTGGTAAGTGCGTAGCGTGAAACAGGTATCTAGACTCAGTTGCCGGGTTCTGCGGACGCGATACATCGCGTCCGCTGCTCCAAAATGGGCGTCACACTGTCCGCTCTCGGCAGACTCGGCTGGCCTTGTCCCTAGCACACGACCAACATCAGCTTAAGCGATGACACACTGAACCCGACCGTGGCCGGTACCTGCCCCACCGTGATGAACGGCGCGGTGGGGCAGGTAGGACTATGGTCTGAGTTTGAGCGTGACCTTCAACTGTGCTAGAGCCGCCACGCCCACTTCCACCTGAATTTCGATGTCCGTCTCCGCCGCCACATTGAGCGCGGGTGTGAAGTTCAACTGAATCACGCCTCCCGCCCCGACAAACGCTTGCACATCCACCGGGATATTCGCGGGGGGCGGCTGAATCAAGGCTTGCAGCGGTGCAACTGGCACCGCCGCGCCACCCGCCACCGCCGATGTGATCCGCGCGCCCTGTGGCCCGATGGTGGTCGGCACGAGCAAAAACGCTGTTCCGTTCAGGGCCAATTCGGTGATCACAGCCGCGTTCAGCGCCAGCGTACCGCGCACGGGCAGCGTATCGACCACAGCGATGCTCAGCAACCGCACAGGGATGTGCAGGTCGGCGAGCACATGCATCCCATGCCGCGTCAGCGCCGGATGATCAAATTTCCCCGTCGTGGTGTTGAAGGCATACAGGCGGCTGACTTCGACATCTTCCGTCCCATTCGCGCGCCCCGCCTCAATAACCAGCGGATCGGCGGCATCAGGCGCGCGCAGCACCTCGCCGTCTTTTGGCCGCAGCAGCGTCACGGCATAACGGCGACCGCTGTTCGGCGTGACCGTCACGCGCACCCGCTGCGTTTGCACCAGCGTGAGGGTCGCGGCCTCGGCGACCGGTTGACCGTTCACGGTCACTACCACATCGGCGACCGTCTTGTCATACCACAGCGTTTGCCGTCCTTTGCCCTGTGCTTGCCGACCTTCAGCCTGATCGCGCACATTGTTGCGCACGGTGATGCGGTGTTTCCCCGGTCGACTGAACGCGACATACATCCCGGTTGACCGCTGCATGCGGGACGAAACAGGAATCCAGCCGCGCGTGGCGGGCATAAAACCATCAGGATTGCTGGCGGCTGTGATCGTCGGATCTGCTGCCAGCTTGATGAATAGCGCATCGGGCACAGCATGGCCGGGATCCGCCGTTCCATCGAGCCGCACATCGTCGTTGAGTGCCGTGCCGCCATCTTCTGCCGCCGTCGCGTCGCGGATTAAAGGCATCACGCGCGGCGTATCCTGCAAATTGACACCCGGCGCATCCTGCAAGCCCGGCGCGGGCGCCCCCGCGGTCATCAACCAGTTGCCGGGCGTGGTATCACCGGGCGCGACGTATGTATCAAAGTCGCGCGCCCCGCCGAGCGGCACCTGCCAGTAGCGCGCGATATCGCCGACGACCGTGACGTTTTCGCGCAGCCGACCGAGCGGCGAATAGGTGTCACCGCTGTTGCTCGAAGCCGCCTGTTCGATGCGCGCCAGATGTTCAGCCTGATGTACGCGGTCAATCGTCAGCACCGACGCCCAGATGAAGCTCCACGACTGCGCGCCAAAGGCATACCGCCCGATGCGCGCCAGCACCCCCGCAAACGATGTCGGGTCGGGCTGTAAGTCGTATTGCAGCTGCGAGTATGGGTCGAACGCCCATTTGAGCCAATCTGTGCCCAATTTATTGGTCATCAACACGCTGTCAAAGTTGCCGATGGGGTCGGTTTCGCCGACCTTGGCGATGCGGAACGGTGTCTCCGTGCCGGGGATCGTCTCGTTAAGATCGACGAGGTTGCCCGCCACAGCGGTGACGATGCGCCCGTAGGTCGCATCCCCCCGCACAATCTTTACGCGATCAAACGGATCAAGTCCCAGAGTATCGCCGGGACTGGCGGGGTCGACCTGCACAGTGGCGGGTCGGCTTTCGTCGGGGATTGTCGCCGGGTAATACTGATGCCAGTCGAAAGTGCTGTCCGGTCGATAGGTCGAATACGGCGCGATGCGGACTTCTCCGGTCACTTCCACCGTGTCGGTCAGCTTGACCGCTTCGCCGCGCGCGAATTCAACCGAGCGCACCAGCTTGGTATCGCCCTGCTCGATGATCACCCGCGACGCGCCTTCGAGCGCGCTTTGACCGTCAGTATCGGTCACGTGCAAGACTTTGCCCGCGTCGGCACCACTGCTCTCCACGGTCGCCGGATACGTCTTGCCGTAGCCGCCGATCAAGCGCACCAGCGCATACATGCCGCGCCCGATCAGGTTGAACAGTCCGCCGTAGACCGTGCCGCCGATGAAGTTCATCAGCCCGCCCGCCGAAATCACCTGCAATACATCGAGCGTGCGCGCCCAGAAATCATTGTCATCACGATGCCGCCGCACCTGCGCATTGATCACTTCCACCGGCACGATATCGGCTGTGAGGATCACGCGGAAACGATTGGAGTCCGCTGGATCTTCGGGGCCAAGCGTGATCGTGCGCGGAATCCCCGCATTCGGTGCAGTCGTGCCATTGGGCTGCGCCGACGCCCAACTGATCTGCACCTTGTCGTCCTCTTTGAAATCGACCTCGCCCGACGCGCCAATTTGCAGCAGACGGACGCTGCCTTCCGGCACGAGTGTCGCCGAGAAGTAGGCCGAGTATTCCGGCAGTTCGATCTCCGTTCTCGCTTCGACGATCCCTTCGACGATGAAGGTCGGGAAGCCGAACAGCATCAGTGGACCGACCATCGACCACTGGCGTGTATGCGTCAGTTCGTGCGCTTTCAGGCTGTCGAGGCGCGTCAGTTCGCGGTCGTCGTCCTCATCGGGCACGACGACCGTGCCGCCTGTGAGGTTACCCGCGGCGCTGATCGGGCTGTCCTTGAAGGGCACAGCCAGCACCAGACGGTTCGCGTCGCTGACCAGATCCTGCCGCGTGACCACGATGGTCGGCCCTTCGCGCACGAAGCCCGGCACGGCACTGACGCGATCCGGCGCGTCGGCGCTGATCGTGTAGTTCCCATTGGCGAGCGCGGTGAGCGGCGCAAACTCCACTTCGATCACGTCAATCGATGTGATGACCGCCGGATGCGCCAGCGGCCCATTGACGATGGCAATCGTCTGGTTGACGCTCAGGGTGTCACCTGACCACACTTCAAACGCGGCGCGATTCGTCTGCGGGCCGACGTTGGCAATCGCCGTCCCGCGAATACCAATGCGTGATCCGCCCGTCGCCGGGAAGGGCACGCCTGGTTCCATCCGCTGTACGGTCACGGTGGCGGGCAGCGCGGCGGGCGCGATATCGTCGGACAGGCCGAGCGTCAGGCCATCGACCGCTTTGACGACATCCCCCACCACCGCGCCGATCCGAAACACGCGAGTTCCACCCGCCGCCCCATAGTCGACCCGCACCAATTCCCCGGCTTGAAAACGCGGCATATGCACCCGGGTATTCGCCGCCGGGACATTCGTGCGCGGCTTGACGGTGACCAGTGCCGCCGTCAAACTGCCGCCCGGCACAGCCAGCGGCACGCCATCATAGCTCCAACCGACCGCGCTCAGCGGCACGACTTCCAGCCCGTTCGCCGCCAGCGGTAACTGCCGATCCAGGGTGACGCTCACACGCACTTTGGTGATGAGGGCGGGCGTGAGCGTCGTGCCCGTAGTGAAGCCGACAATTGCCGAGGGTCGGAGCACATTGTGCCCGGCGAGCGGGAGCCCGGCGACATTGGCCGTCGCTTTCGCCCCGGTGACCGCGAACTGAATCGATCCGACGCCCGGTTGACTGACCGTGTTTCCAAGCGCTATCGTACCCGTCGTGTACTGGTGAAAGATCAGCGCGACCGCATCATTCGGCACAGCCGGGTTGAGGATGAACGACTGCCCGCGTGAGATCGTGAGATTCGACCGATCCGGCGCGCTGAAATTGAAGCGTTCGATGCTGTAGGGATTAGCCGTGTTACCCGGCAGCGGCGTCGCCAACACAACCGCATCGTAGACGGCGCCGCTGACCGCGCGCACCGCCTGCTTGCCGTCGCGATCGCGCACGACGACAAAATCACTCGTCGGCGCGGTGCGCACGGCCGCTGACGTGTACACGAGCGTGGCGTCGGCTTCCAGCGCGCCGTCTTTACTGCCGAGCGCCGTCAGCACGACCGATAGGCGTTCCCATGTGATCGCCGCGCCGGACGCGCCCAGTGCGGGTTGCAGCGGTCGATCCACCCGCCACACGTTGCCGCTGCGCTCAAGGACAATGGCCGCGAGGCGCGTCCCACCGGCATTGGCGATCAGCACCGCATCGCCGACCGACGGCTGCGCTGCGGTCGACTCAACCAGATCGCCATTCGCGCCCAACGTGCCCGCCGTCGTCGTGCCGAGCGTACGCGCCTTGTAGATGCTCATGGGCGCGACCAAGGCCGTCAGCGGCGCATCAATGGTCACTTTGACTTCCAACCGGTCGATCAAAGCCGAGCCGACGACCGCGCTGTTCTGATTCAAACGCACAGGATCGCCCGCCGCATAGGGCTGGGTTGTGCCCGTCGCATCGAGGTATGCGGCAGGCGTCGCCGCGTTATGGGTGATGTTCTCCGCCGCGCCGCTGGCGGTCACGCCGCGCAAGCGGACATCGTTCGGGCCAATTGCGGGTACATCCCGCTTGAAGTACACCCGCGTGCGCCCGCCAGACTCGTCCGCCGCCGCGACCGTTTCAATGCGAGCGGCGCGAGCGGCGTCGGTCAGCACGACGAGCGCGTCCGGGCTGAGTCCTAGTCCGGTTGCCGGCACGTCGATGAACACGCGGTCGCCGACATTGCCACTCAACAGCGCGCCTGTCGGCTCGATTTCGGTCAGTGTGGCGTCGCTCACGCGCAAATCGGTGATCGGCGAATCGAAGTGCAGCCCGCCCGCCGGGAAGATCGGCACAGCCGAACCGGGAATGACCGCTTCAGCCGTCCCACCCGCCCGCGTCCAGTGCTTCATCCCCGCTGCGAACAGATTCGCAGCTCCCGGCAGCAAAAACGCATCTTTGTCTTTTGGCTTGCCGCGCAGCAGCGTACCGTACAGCGTCGGTTTGAAAGCCGCTTTCGGCACAAACGCGCGGGCATCGTCCAGCACGTTGAATTCGTGCGAGGGCGACCAGATTTGGTGCTGGAAGGCGAACGCCCGCCCGCCGGTGATCTTGCCCATCACGCCGTCTGAGCGCCAGCCCCACGTGCCCGCCTGATCCGAGTAGAAAAACTCGCGGTCGAAGAACGCGCCCATGTTGCCGCTGAACAGGCTGCCCCAGAAGTTGAAGATGAAATCCAGCCCCAGCAAGCCGACCATGTTATTCTGCGAGGCCCACGTGAAGTCGGTGAGCAGAATCCACCACGAGAACGCCCCGGTCGGGTCAGCGCGGGTGATCGGGTCGTGCTGGCACAGGGCATACGGGCCGGACGCGCCATGTTCGACCATCAGCGGGCCATCGTAGCCACCCGCGCGCCGTGGATCCTCAACCTGACCGTTCAGCGGGTCGGGCGCGGTGAACGATGCGCTTAGTGGGTCGAAGGCCCGCGCCGCGTAATAGTGCAAATTGCCGTAGACCGTGCCGCCGTACAGCCCCGGTATGCCCGAGTAGGTCAATAAGCTTTCGCCGTAAGCATCGCGCGGGAGGCGCGTCACGCCGTCCCGGTCGATCAAACGGACGGGCGTCCCGGTCGGGTCGAGCGAGAAAACCGCGTTGAGCGGATCACCGGGTGCGCCGTCAATGCGCGCCAAACAGCGATAGTTATCCCATAAGTAGGTGACGATGGGCGTGCCCGCATCATCGGTGATCGTCCACAGTCGTCCCCAGGCATCGCGGTGATAGTTACTTGGCAGCGCGGGCACATCGGCGCGGACGCCGCGCTCGTCAGAATGGATCGGATAGATGTGCCCGTCCTGTTTGAGACGCAGCGCGCGGCCATCGGGCGCGCGCCCGATGCGCCGGGAAAAAGCGGGCTCTACGCCGCCGTGCAGGAACGCGATTTCATCGACGTGATCGCCCTTGTAGCGATACTGCCAACTGCCCTGCTCCGAGGCACACGCGCTCACCCGTCCCCGTTCGTCGCGGTCGATACGGACGCCATCCACAAGGATCAAGCGTCCTGCCGTGTCCCATTCGTAGGTTTCTAGCCAGAATTCACCGTCCGCCGCGACCTGTCGCAGCAATCGCTGCCCGGCGACGATCTCGGATACAGTCACCCACCCGCCGTCGAAGACCCGTCGGCCGTCAACTTGTTCGACGTAGGCACGCTGGCGATCCGCACCGCATGTGAGGCGGATCAAGCGTCCGTGGTCATCATACGTGGCCTGAGCCGTCGCTTGTGTACCGGGAATCAGAAACGGTTCGGTGTGATTCTCGCGTTCGAACATCAGCCCACCCCCACTGAAACTTCCACGCTAGCACCCGCGGTGAAATATTCGAGCGATTCGAGTAGTGTGATCAATTCCTGTTTGATGGCTTCCACAACCTGTTCGATCCCTTCGAGTACGCGCTCGGGCAGGTCGTTGACCGCTGCGATCAACGCGCCGGGGTCAATAGCCGCCAATTCTGCACCCACGTCGGCCAGTGACTCGCCGATGCCGTTCAGCGCATTGAGCGGGAGCGCCGCCTCCACCCGATCCACAATGTCATCGAGGAAGGTCAGGTCGCCGAGCAGCGCCGCCGGGTCGAGGCCGCGCAGTTCATTGGCGATCTCGGTCAGCGTCGCCTTGATGCGTTCGGCGATATGGATCGGGTCGTAGGCCGCAATCGCCGCGCGAATCGCCGCGTGGACTTCGGCCAGCTCCGCCGCGAGGCGCGCCGGGTTGAACACGTCGAGTTCTTCGCGCAGCACGTCGAGCACGCTCAGGAACTTCGCCGCCTGCGTCGCGGGGTTGAGTTCTTCGACCATACGTTTCCCGCGTTCGATCAGCATCGTCAGCTCGTTTTCAATCGCCGAGATGAACTCCGGCGTCTTGTTGATGATGGCGACCGCCAGCGCGTCCAATTCGGCGGCGACAGGTTCGGGGTCGAGCGCGGCGAGGAAGTCGTCGACATTGCCCAGCACCCGCGTAATGCTCAGCCCTTCGATCAGCGTGGCGACACGGTCAAGCGAGACGCCCAGATCGCCGCCCGCCTTGCCCACCGCCGCCTGTGCCCGTCCGCGCGCCCGGTTAATCGGGTTCTCCAACCCAGCCCGCAGCGCCCCCGGCCCCGACGAAGCGACAACTGTCAGCGCGCCGTTGAGATCAAACGACGCTGACGCGCCACCTGCGCTGAAACTCACCTGCCCGCGCAGTGCGATCTGCGCGCGGAGCTGCGCCGCGCCCAACGGGATCAGCAGCGCGTCCAGTTCGTCGGCAATGCGCTGGTCGAGCGCCCACAGCGCTTCCGGCACGTGGCGCAAACTGGCCGCCAGCCCACCGAGCAGCTTATCCAGTTCGTGCAGCAGATTGCCCGCCGCACTGGCATCCAAGGCCGCTAAGGCTTCGCGCAGCTTGTTGGGCAAATAGCCGAACAAGCGCACGATATCGCCGGGTTTCGCCCCCTCTAACGAGATATTCTCGCGCGGCGTGGCTGAACTCCCCGTGCCGCCCACCGAAACCGATCCCGGCGGCGACACCTGGCGCACGGGTTCGATCACCGCGCGCCCCACCGATTCGCCGACCGCGCCAACGGCCTGCCCGATACTCTGTGCCGCTTCTTGCGGCGGCGGGACGTGGATCGCGCTGAACAGTTCGTTGTAGGCTTCGATCACAGGAGCGAGCAGTTTTGCCGGGTGCGCTGCGTCGACGGCATCCAGCACCGCCTGAAACGGTGCGCGGATGGACGCGATCTGCGGTGTCGGGTCGAGTCCTTCGATGAAGCCCGCCGCATCGGTGATGAAATCGGTCACGCCTGTCAGCAGCGACGCGGGGTTGAAATTGCGAATCTCGTCCAGTGCCGCCGTGATTTCGGCTTCAATCGAGGCGATCAGTTCCGCCGGAATCAGGTTTTGCAGCAGTTCCTGCGCTTTCGCCAGCCCCGCTTGAATGGTCGTTTCGACCTCGGCGGGGATCTGAAATTCCGCCGCTATGTCGCGAATCGGGTCGAGCGCCGCACCTACGTCAACACCCTTCACGGTTTCAATCAACTGCTCTACCAGCGGGCGCATCGGTTCGGGCAGTGGGGCGACCGACAGCAGTTCTTCGGCCGTCGCGCGCAGCTGCGCCAGCGTATCGACCACCTGCTGCCCGGCTTCTTCAATGCCGAGGTTGTTGACCGCATCGGCGATGCTGGTGATCGTCTCCTGAAAGCCCTGCAGCGCCGCGATCAGGCGTTCGAGCAGTTCCCGGGCTTGATCCGCCAGCGCGGTGATTTCAGTGCCGACCGTCGCCAGCGCGTCGGTGACCGTTCCCAGCGTCTCTTCGACCTTCGCGCCGATCGCTTCCAAGCCCGCGCGCACCTGATCCCCGAGGTCGAGTGATCCAATCTGAGCACGTAGGCTGTCGAGCAAGTCATACACCGTTTGCGCGTAGCGGTCGAGATCGGCGTCGATGATCGCCTGTACGGCGGCATCGATGAAGCGCGTGATCTCTGCGCGCAGTTGGCGCAGCGGGATATGCCGCAGCAAATCGCGCAGCCACGCTTTCAGCCGTTCCACCTGCGCGTCAATCGCTTCGACGATGTGAATACGGAGTTGAGCTTCCAGCGCATCCAGCAAGCCAGAGAGGAATGTCATCAACTGGGTCGCGTCCACGCCTTCGATGCCTGCGCGTAACGAAGCCAGCGTAGCGCGGATATCTTCCATAAAGTCGAGGATACCGCCGCCCAGTGAGCGCAGCGTTCCATTCAGTTCACCGACCGCCGCGAGCGCGCTCTCGACGCCCAACCCGTCGATTAGTTGGGCGACGCGGCCGAGATCGGTTTCCAGCGCCGTCCGGGTGCTCAGGCGGACCTGTTCCAGTTCGGTCAGCGCCGCCCGCACGGCCGGGAGATCGCCCGCATTCGCGGCGGTCGCCACCGCATTCAGCGACAGGACCAGCTGAGCGGTGCGGGTGGCGGGCAGCGAGATCGCCCCAGCCCGCGCGATCAAATCATCAACGCTAGGCGCAAGCGCGCGTAAATGCCCGGTGAGGTTCGGAAACGGCAGCAGCATGTCGATGGCGAGGTCGACGAACCCGTTCGCATCGACCGGAACGCCGCCTTCCACCAAGTCGATCATCTGCCGGAACTG